>JAFGDW010000157.1 GCA_016931935.1 Candidatus Zhuqueibacterota bacterium
GCATAGCAAAAGCACAAATCTATCGCTATGCTCCATGCACTATGCACTTTGCATGTATAGCTTTACCATCCAATATTGAATGGATACGTTTTATTCACCTAAAATTGCTGAAAAATTAATATATAAACTCTGCCGGACAATGTCAAGTCAATTTTGGCTGGTTATTTTTTGTGGTAATCTATGGAGGGGGAAATTGTATTTTTACCGTAGAGAAAATTCATGAATTTTCTCTACGGGCTAATTCTTTCGATACATATCCATTATTTATTAATCACAACATCCTCAATAAAGACGAACCCACTTACAATGGTTTCAGCCTTAAACGTATAATCCGGCTGGATTTTGATCTTTACCAACTGCGTGGTGCCATTGTCGCCTACCCAAAACTCACAGTTCGATTCGTCGGTGGCGAGCGCATGGGGATATTCAAACCGGTAATCACCCGCCGCCGTCATAATATTTCGATCGTCCTCTTCGGGAAACAGCACGATCTTGCCATTGGTGCTCATCACAAACACGGTCCAGCCACGATTGGCCAGCAGGGACACACTGGCATACATTGGTCGCAACGGCATAATGCTGATGGGATTTTTATCGCGCTTGTAGCCGCCATCCCGCCATTCAAGCCGTTCAACCTGATTGTCATTTTTATCGGACACATAGAGTATCTGGTTCGTCTGATTTCGTACATACGATCCAAACGGTGCATTTAAATATGCTGAACTGGTATCGCTGGGAAATACCAGCGTATTTCGTCCGGTAACCGTA
Organism: Candidatus Zhuqueibacterota bacterium; assembly: GCA_016931935.1. Taxonomy (GTDB): domain Bacteria; phylum Zhuqueibacterota; class Zhuqueibacteria; order Thermofontimicrobiales; family Thiofontviventaceae; genus Thiofontivivens. The sequence continues at coordinate 769 of JAFGDW010000157.1, forward strand.
TCCGGTAAACTATAAGGTAAGTTTTCAGCCTTGAAATTAACAATCCGATTATTACCGGTTTCGACGATCCACACATCGTCCGATGCTTGATTAATAATAATTTGTCGTGGGTTCTCGATGCCGTAGACACGCTTAATTTCAGCATCGGTAAAGCCATCGAAAACCGTGAGTGAATTATCATCGGTACTAATAGCCCAGACCGTACGTGTATCATTATGCACTGCGATATCAATCACATTATTCACACCCGTGTAGGAAAGTAATGTTTCGCCATCGGCGCCGATTTTGTAAATGCTGCCGGCCTCATAATCTGCAACATAACAACCGTATGATTCATCAATATTGTTGGTTACTGCTACGGGTTTGGAAAACGATTCGCTCGCAGTTAATATGAGCTGGCCATTTCCGGCATATTTGGAGACACGCTTTTGGCCGCTATCAACAACCCAGATCGAGCTGTACTCAAAATACACGACAATATCCACTGTATCGGCAACTGAGTAGCCCAGCACATCTTTCACACTGACAATAATTTTATAAACTTTGGACTCCACCGGCATTGAGCTAGGGGCTGTCCATGTAGCAGTGCTTACGTGTGCATCGCTGTGAACCAGTGTTCCCTGATTGGGGACAACCGAGTATTGATACATAAGTTCATGCCCGTCAGGATCAGTAGCAGTACATGCGAGATTGACCGTATTGCCGTTTAGTATGGACGTTTGATCCACGGTAAAATCTGTAATATCCGGAGCACTATTTCCAACATGCAGAATTTTGTAAGCGAGTGCACGTGCGCCTTTGGAATCCAGAGCTATCGCGGTAACCTCTACCGACATTGTATCGTTGGGGGCTGTCCACGACACCGAGTCGCCGGTATCCTTTGCCAACCGTCCGGCAGTGACCGTCCAGCTCACCGCGACGGAATCGCCAACGTCCGGATCGACCACCTCTGCCTTAAACGTCTGCGATGTTTGCACAGCAGGCGTATCATCCTGGACGCGAATTTTTATTTCGGGTCGATTATTGTCATCTGTGCGCATCAGCAGTTTATCACAACCGCCAGCTCCACCAAGCATGAACAGCAGAACCATAATTTTTAAAACAACGTTCTGGTAACGATGCATTCCCTGGGTATCCATGATTATCCTCTTTTACCACATAATTTGTGAAATGTTTTTCTCACCGATCACCATTTCACGCTGACGTCTCACGTCTCACGTTTCAAAAAACTCTATACAATTCCGATAAAATTTCTATCACTTTTGCCAACGCGGCTTCAAACGAAAAATAGGTTACGTTGTCAACTATCCATGTGTGGTGATTATTCGGATCGAGCCGAAAGACGGACGTTATTTCCTGGATCGCATCCCAGGCTTTTTGATAGTCATCATCGTGAAAGTACGCCTGTGCTTTTATCAGCAGCAGATCATGCCAATCGATTGTCGGCTTATATTTGAAAAAGTAGTCGGGACGATCGGCAATAATTAAATCTACCAGATTTTCGATTTCCGAATATTGTTCCTGAAGGAAACGAATAACAACCAGACCGCAGCGGGCATCCGACTTCCAGGTAGCATTTTGAACTCCTTTTAAAAACAATCGTTCGCTTGCCGTAATCTCACCTTGATCCAGCATTAACAATGTCCAACCACGCCCGATGCTGGCTTCGACCTGAGCAGAGTCTTTTTCGAACGCTTTCTCAAAATAGGTTAAGGCATTATCGTATTCTTGCCCGGAAAACGCCAGCCAGCCACGCTGCAGCAGTTCTGTCATACTATAATTTTCTTCAACAGCCACCGGCTTTTCGGAACGATCACACGATAATCCGGAGGCAAATAAAAGTAGTCCAATAACCATATAAAAATATAAGGGCTTCATTTCAACAACGTGACCTTTCTTTGTAATAGCTTCACATTTTCACTTTGAATCCGAAAGAAATAAACACCGGATGGCAACACCCGTCCATTATTGGTAAGTCCTTTCCAGATGATCGAGTGAAATCCGCCATTCAAATTCGCCAATTGTTGTTTATACACTTGCTGTCCCAGAATATTGAACACGGTGAAAGTAATCGGTCCGACATCACTCACAAAAAATTTTACGCGGATTGATTGATTGAACGGATTCGGATAGCACAATAATTCATTCCGAGGCAATGCATAATCATGCGCCGGGACATCGGATGCGCCAAATACAATTGATTCATTTGCCGGTACTGCTGTCTGAAAATTCCCTTGCTGATCGCGAAATGTCTCCAATGGTTCAAGCAGTTCTTCGCTTATTTTATAGAATCCATGATAAATATCGAGTGCCTTTTCGTTCGTATATGTCACAACGCATAAGCCATCACTTTCTCCGTTTGTAAGAAGTGAATATTTCGAAGAAAGCAATGTCCGTTTCGATGGTTGCTTCAACTTTGACTCTATCAGCATGAAGTAATTCTGAGAATTCTTCGGCTTCGTCGTCTCCACCACTAAGTGTTGATCTGCACTGCGAATTGACTGTTTCGCCAAGGCGTCAAACCTGATCGTCCATTGCAGGCTATCGCTGTTGATCATTCCGCTGGCATTTGCCAATCCCACAGTTAAACTGTAATTTCCGGGTTGTGTAAATTGATAACCAGCGGACCAGATTTTCTGATAGTAATTGGAATCGATCAGCTTAAATGAAAGCGGTTCAACCGCGTTATTCACAATAAACTGACTGGTAAAATCGGTAGTTGTCGCATCACTGGAAACGATAAAATTGATATGTCGCGACGCAATCGGATTGTAATGATAGGTCAGATTACCATCGGGCGGATCGGTATCGGTGATAATCACATCGACGACTGTAGAAATAACATTGCTATCCGGGTCCATTGCCTTGAACACAACATCGAGTTTCCCGAAATATCCATGAACCGAACCCAAATACACCTGACTGGTGGAATCGATGATTTGCACACTCAGCTTGTTGGGATAGGAGTTTGTCGCATAAAAGTATAAATTCTGTTTTTCCGGGTCTTCACAATAATCGCGTAAATACAAATCGCGATAGATTTCATTGTTTTCGAACTGGATGGTAGGAATTTGCTGCCACAGCGGTGGCTTGCTCTTGCCGGTAATCACATTGATAACATTCGACCAGGTGGTATGCCCATGACCATCGGTTGCGGAAAACCGCATCCAGGTCGTCCCCAGGAACGTTGTATCGCGCAAGGAAATGACGACTTCCGGATCAATCGTAATATTCAATTTGGATGGCGTTTCTGTTTCATATCCGAACTTCAATGAGGAAGTTGGAGTTCTGTCATCTGTGACTTTAGTATGCAAATCATACAATGTTAAAGCCATTGTTTTCGGCAAAACCACAGAACCCAGATTTTTCCATACCGGCCCGTCATCCTCAATAATGGAAAATACCACATTTTCTACAGTTTGATAATTATCTTCATCAGTGACTGTGAATTTCACCGGTATTTGTCCGGTTTGGTCAAACGTGTAAACCTTAACGATATGGTCTTTTCCCATAACGATATTTGCCAATGGACTATCATAATCAATTTCCCAGTTAAGCGACGAATCCGGAGTGACCAGGTCGAACACATATGCGTCCAAATCCAGATATATCTGCGGCAACGGTTCTTTCCAGAAGAATCGCGCATCAGGCAAGGGAATTAAAATCGGATTCGGTGTTCGCGGCACAACGCGGATAATAACACGTGCGCTATCACTGTTGAACAGCGAATTCGTGGCCACAACCGTTACCGTGTCGACTCCAAGCCAGGTATCATTGCTGGTAATTGTCATAACGTGGGTTGAATCGTTTATTGTCAATTGCTGCAGATGATGCGTGCCAACAATCTGCCAATGCAGGTCATTGGGATTATCCGTTAAGTCGTAAGCCATCGTATCCACATCGAAGGGATGAATGGTCGTGTCCGTTACCATGACGATTTCATAAAACGGCACAATTAAGGGCGCCATTCTACCAAACACCAATAAATATGTATCATCCGAATCGGTGTTGAATGCATCATCCGTCACAGTAGCTTGTATCAAATCAATTTTATGTAAACCCGGCGTCGCATCGAACGTCACACGTTGAATTTCATGGGCATAATCCGTCGTAATATTCGTATCAGGCAACAGCGAATATGGATCGACAACGCGAAAATCCCACATTAACTCATTTTTAGGCGTATCTTCGTCTTCCACATATTGATCCAAATCAAGAATGGCAATTGAATCCGGATATTTATACACAAACGGCAGGTCAAGAATGACCGGTGGAAGAGTTATTTTTTCACGGACCTGGACAGTCATCGTATCGGTATCCGAACCTCCGCTCATGTCGTGGACCGTGACGATGATATCCAGATCAACATTTAGTGTATCATTTTTATTTTCGAGATTAAGTGAGTAACCGTTAAAAAATGCTTTCAAGATGGTCGTATCCGGATTGATAACATCAAATGTAAAGCTGACATCATCCACATCGAATACATGGATGCCGGTAATCATTGGGATGGTCACGGGTTCATTGTAATACACGGTTGTCGGATCTTCGGATGACAAATCGAGAATCGGGTCGTCATTTACGGGCAATACGTGGACGGTCAACGTGGTATCGACAGACTGCCCAAACTGTGTCAGTAGTTCATCCTGCAGACGACATTGTAATACTTCCGTTCCATTCCAATTTTCACGTGCGCTAAAAATGAGACTGTCAGCCTTATTTTCTACAAATACATTATATGCTTCTGTATGTAGTGTTACGTTTTGTAGCGAATCATCAGGATCGTTAAACAGATATGATTTTGGAACAGTATGAATCATATCTTCATCAAATTCAATTATCGGCAACGGATTATTGAAGTATGGACGTTTATTTACCCCAATTTTTATATTTTGGGAATTTGAATAATTTGTGACTTCCTGAACCGCAGTTAATCTTAATTGCAGAATACCATGGGCTTCAGGTTCTGAACGAACAACCAGTTCATGTGTCGTTTTATCAAGGTCAATTTCGACATTATCCAACGAATCGACAATGCTGTAGCTCCAGGTAAATCCCAATGTATCATTGGTCGTCTGAATATAATCTGCAAGAAAATATTGTGTGCTATCGCCCGATTCAATTAATCGATCGGGAATTGGCGGCGAGATATAAAATCCGGCAGTTGAAAATTTTATGCCTTCTGCCCAGGCATAATCCTGTTCAGTCCCGGGTTGGCCGAGTAAAAAGTAGACAGAATTTCGAGCATTTCGTTCATCAAAATCAAAACGTATTTCACTTGAATCCGTAGCGTTTTTTGTAAAACCAATCACCTCCAGCTCAAATGTGGCAATGGTACCCGCACCCTGTACCGATGGTCTGACACCGCTTTCTGACGCCGCACCAGTGGATTGATAATAATCAAGTTGGAAGCCCGGAATACCGTTTGCATCTTCATCCAAATGTAAACTATCCTGATGGGTACCATTAAAAGTAGATGCTGATGTTCCCAGAAACGGCCCGGCTTTAAACGGCCGGTAATTTGCATCCAGAATCGGACGAAATATTTTGGAATCGAACGTCAAAAAAAATGAAGCGCCGGTGATTCGCTCAAACCCGGTTTCAACCACTACTTCCAAACGGATGTGTTCACCGATAAATGCCCGACGGCTTTTGGTACTCAGACGCTGTATTTTTATACCTGTTTGCCCGGCTTCAACAATACAGGAACCAAAGATCAGCAAAGTTGTGATCAACGTCCAAAAAATAAGAAAAACAATTTTTGATTGACTATTTTTCATAGTAGCATAATTATACATCATACGTCACTATTTACTTTGCATCGATGCTTTATGGGTGAAATTTTAGACCAGAATTATAATTATTAACACGAGACGTCAAATGTGAAACGTGAAAGGTCGACAGACCGTGCAAAATATTTATTGAGCTCAATACCAGAATAGTTTATGGAGAACGAAACATGGAGAACGGAAAACGAAAAAGATATGATCCGTTCTCCTTTCTCCATTTTCCTTGCGGCTTGCCGCACTATGCATATTGATGTCGATTGATTAAAGACGGTTAAAAAAATAGCCCCAGCCGAAGCCGGGACTATTTCTTAATTGACCGCAGTTCGTGTTATTTCAGCAACATCATTTTCTTTGTTTGGACAAACTTGTTATCCACCTGGATACGGTAGAGATACATACCGGTCGATACCCGGCTTCCGCGATCATTCATACCGTCCCAGTTGACATGGTAGAATCCGGCGCTTAATTTGTCAGTGATCAGTTCACGAACCTGTTGTCCCATCATGTTGTAGACGATAAGTTTTACTTTACCAGCTTCTGGTATGGCAAACTTAATGGTCGTGTTCGGGTTGAACGGATTCGGATAATTCTGACTCAAACTGAATTCAATTGGCGTCGTCGCACTATTATCATCAATACCGATGTGTACAACTGGTGCATTTACCTGATGCTCCGAATTAATGAATGTTGCATTTTTAATTCGTGGCTTGCTTGGCACAGACACTTTTGGCTTCAAGGTAAATGTAAACAATATTTGTTCCGGCAGCGGTGATACGCCGTAGCCGAGTGTTGCACTTACGAACGAGTACTCAAAACCTTTTTGTTTTGTAAAGAATATATTGTCTTTACTCAGGAATTTGTTTTCGTATGCAACCATTTCCCACTCATTTTTATTAATGAATACTCGGACATCATAGCACAGCATATTAGCAAAGCTGGTTGATTTGGCGCCGTAGACCAGCATATCATCCACCTGATCAACGATGACAAGTTCTAACTGTGAATTTTCATCGGAGACATCAGCATCATCCGCAACCTTATAGGTAATTCCGTCACCACTGGTGTGACCTGCACTGTAATTTGTTGTTGGCCATTGCAAATCCAGCACGTTAATGACGCTATCCTGGTTAAAATCGCAGTAAGAATGCCAGCCGGTATCATTGACCGCTTTCCATGTTTTATCCCAATACGTTTCAACCAAATCATAGTCTGCTGAACTTATCTGGTTATCCGGATAGGTACCGGTTAAGCTGGAACCATCATGCTCATATCCACCACAGTCACCTGCCCACAAACGTTTTTCATAGTAGAAATCAGCAGTTGTAGTAGAATGCGGCTGTACGGTTTGGTTTTGTAAACGACGGGTTAGCCAACCATCTTTTTCACAGATAATATCGTACTTGCCTTGAGGTATATGTGTCAGCGTATATTGACCGTTTGCACCCAGCGTGTATTGAATACCATCGCGGTAATCGGTGTCGTTATTATTTGCCAGGAATATCGAATCGGTAATACAATCGACTCCACCAACACCACAGACATAAAGATTAACTACCTGCCCGCTATCACCGTCAATTGCCTGTAGATCGACAAATCCGGTAAATTTACCACGCGGCGCCATACTAATTCTTGAGGCATTCTCTTCACAGTTTTGCCCGAATTCCACAAACGAGGTCGTAACCATATGAGTCATTCGGCTTCCTGTTGTATTGAAGCTTATAATTTGTTCATCGAGGACATCCGCAGATGCATCGTCACGAGCAATCAATTTCATATAAGCGACGCGTGTACTGCTTAAATCGGCTGAAGATGTACCATTGTCATAATGGGTTTCCCAGTCGCACTGATACACGCCATTTGTCAATGTTGCCCGGTTCTTGGTAACAGTTCCATTGAATGTGCCCGTTACTTCAGTGAACGGAGTAATTCCCGGCCAACTGGTGGTTGTATCGGTATCAACAATTTCGAATGCGCTAGCAGGAACATTCAGATAGAGATACAAAGCCATTGGATTATTCGTGCCGTTATTATCAGTTGCGTATACGGATACGGTAATTGTATCACCTTTGGCAATTGTTGCTACAGTTGGGTGTAATCTCCAGTTGAAGTTAGCATTTGTACTGGATTCATCAGAGAAATACAATTTACCATCCGCTTGTACCGGAGTTTCCGTTGACCACGTTCCGTCATTTGAGAAGAAATAGTAGACATCGTACGTTCCGGAAGGTGTGTCATTTACAGCTGCCATATCATTATCAAGATCGGCTACTGAAAGAGATGCACGGCCTGCATTACCGGAACCGAATGTTGTGGATGCAGTCTGGCGTACTTGTACATCCATCTGGAAACCGTTGGTCGCCGGTAAAATCCAGTAATATCCGGTAACCGAGTTATCCATAAACTGCGTCCAGGTCGTGGAGGTCGAAACTGTCGTTCCGGTTGGCACCATAAAGGCTGCCACTTCACAATCGGCTGCATTTGCATCCATATCGAACGCATTCCAGCGAAGATCGTACGTATCGCCATTATCCAGCATCACGACTTCACCTTCTTCAGGTGCTTGCGGGAGCAGGTATTTATAATGACGTGGAGTCAGCGTACGCTGAGTTCCAACAACCATGGTTTCTTCCGAGTTAAGTGTGACGATTGCTGCATCACGACCGCCGCTCGGGACCGGACTGGTAATGACTGCATACAGGTAGTATGGTGTTCCATCAACCAGACCAGCATGACGTACATCCCACATATAACGATTATTCCGTTTTGTATCTGACGTATCCAGAATCGTTGCAATGTGTATCGTACCATCCGGATCGTTTACAGAATAATCCCACAGCACACTCGTATCTACCGAAGCCGGAGTAGCACTGGCGCCGGCGCTTCCATAAACCAAATTGCTGGCAAACAGGTTGATTTTCATTGTACCATCAATCTCATTATCACCTGTAATTGTCGTACCCCAGTTAATGATAAAATACTCTTCATTATTGGTTTCAAATGTTTTATTCGCCGTATAGTAATCATCAAAAACAAATTTTGGGAAATATTTAATGTGCAACTCCATGGCAGTTCCGGCACCATTTGTCATCTGTTTCAAGACCTGCCATTTACCATCATTCGCGACGGCATAGAGATAGAAATCACCTGCAGCATCATAATCGGTTGTACTACGCGCTGGTTTGTAGTAGAAGAATTGATTCGTTTCTTCGTCTTCCAGTGGTGTAGTCGTCAATTCGACAGCGCCACCCAGGCTATCCACTGTTATAGTCGGTGATGTTCCGGATGTATAAATGCTGTCACTGGTAAGTGTCAACGCTTTTGCTGCTTTAAATATCTGGATAGTGGCAACATCATCGTAATCAAAAATATTGTAAACAATACCAAGCGAATCCACACTATAACCAGTTGTTCCAATATTTCCATTAAATCCTAATGCCTGACTACCGTCCACTGTTATGGCGGACTGATCGTCGTCACCATCCGGTTCCATGACAAAGTCATTATCGTAGTCGATACCAAACGATTCATTTCTTGCATCGCTATCATCATCAGTCGATGAAATAAATGTCGGTCTGTGCGTCACTTTAATAGCGCCACTTCGACCGAGTACCCAGTCTGCGGTTAAACTTGATGTTAAATAGAAATACCAGGTACCTTCATCATAAATTCTGGTATCGAGCACAACGTTAAATTTATCATTTTCGTGCGCAGTAGTTACATAAGACAACGATCCCCGTGTTAATGCATCTACCAGCGTCAGCGATTGAGTAACATCCGCATCTTCACCACGAATCTGGATTAAATTTTTAACTTGTGAACCCCATACATAATATGTCACTTCGTCTGTGGCATCATCATTATCCAACGTAAAGGATACGGTCTCAAAATCAGTGTCACTACCATCTTTCGTATGACCGCTTGTGCTTGTTTGGTCTGTGACAAAATCCGGTAACGCAACCGAAAGCATGGTGGCTTTTACACCATTACTTGGGTAGCTGAAACCTTCGGTATTGGTAGAATCGCCAGCAGTACCATCATAACGTGTATCCCAGGTAACAAGATCAAGAAAGGATGTATCCTGGCTGGTTGTTTTCCGACTAAATTGTACATATGTAGACGTCGAATAAGCACCCCATCGTGATACAGCGAGCGTATATTTCACACTGTCACCGGCGCTTAATGTTGTTGTAATTGGAAATACTAGTGAGTAAGTATCAGCGCCACCACTTATCCTGTCCGTCTTAAAAACAATGGATGAGGCACTGGCCGAATACACATAGCTTGTAGCAGCAGCTTTCGTTTCAGAAGCCGCACCTACCGAAATGGAAATACCATCTTTATAGTTGGAGTCTCCATCCGGATCTGCCAAACTAATTCCTGTTGGAATTGTTAAAGTAAATGTCTGACTTCCTGCTGTTCCGGCGCCAGTCATAGTAAATTCCAGCGCCTGCATGAAATGATGGTCACCATCAATATCATTGACAGTGGCGCCTTTCGGCAAAGAATCGGGGCTTGTAGCTGTAATAGACAACCCATAGCCGAAAACAAGGCTGCTACTCAGTAACAGTGCGATTACAATGGCAATTTGTAATCTTGCTTGACAATTCATAATTTACCTCCTGTAAAAGATAAACCAATTAAAACTTATTAAATTCTTGTTTACTTGCTGTTTTTTAATTAATTTTAGCCAAACGAATTATGGCTGATCAAACATGTCTAATGATGTTATCGGCGTTACAAATTGAAATCTTTAAAGTAAATCGTATAAGTATAGCATTTTTTATAACCACGCATTATTTTCGACGTCATCTCACCACGATTATTCTTTCTCTTTTCTGTGCTTTTTCCTGTTCGCTTTTACATTTTCTGTCACGTTCCTTCCATTTCAATGAGTAATCGACCTGATTTGACCTTGCATCTTCGGGAAATTTGGTTTGGTAAGATGTTTGCACAGATCGTTTGCTTTCATTTTCGGTCAATGTATAACAATCCTTTAGTATTTTTCTTTATCACTCAAGGAAAAAGTGTTATTTTTCTTCAATCTGACACTCAGTCACCAATGTTTTGTGTATTTACATCTATGACGATACATCCATTCAGCAGTCACCTTCCACTTCATTTTCAAATGAACATTAGTAAGTGTTTTATCATTATATCGGAAATCACTAAACAATATTTATGGATAAAAAGCAGATGTTGAAATCACAAAAATGGTAACTATAAATGAGCGCATTCTAAAAACCGCGACTTACGCGAATGGACGCGAATAGAAATTTATTAAGTCTTATAAAAACAATGCGTCGAAGGACGCATCTGTCCCGCCAAAAAAAGCGGGACATGATTGGTAAAAATTAGTGAAATTCGTGGTTAAGCTCTTTAGAGTGGACTTATAAATGGAATATTAAAAGTATCTATTCAGTCGTCTCGTCATTTAAAAGAAATCGCGTTCTGTCACGAAACTGACATGCAATTAAAATTGGATTTTTATTTGACGGCTTAACAATGGAACAGGCAAAACCATTTTGGACAAAACTATTTTGATGTAAAAATTATCTATGTATAAGCTGTGACATCCTCTCGAAAAGTTTTTTAATTATTTTGCCCTTAATTATTTTGCCAAAGATTTTTAGTATCAGAATTATTGAGGACAGACTGCCAGAATCCTGTCTTCCATATTAAAAAATAATTTGACAGCGGGAAATAATAAAAGTACACCCCCAAGAAACTCAGGGATCGTATTTCATCGTTTAATTTGAAATGATAGCGCTAATATCTAAATGATATACCCTTTCTCCGGACTTCTTGGCGTTCTTTGTAGCTTTGTGGCTCTAAAAAAATATTTTGCTAATCAGAAAAAACAGAATTAATAATTCATGCTTTATCCCCAAAACGACGTTAAGTATTTTTTCTCCTTTAATCGATCATTTTTCATTCTCCATTCGCTAATAAAATTTAAAAATCAACCGATATGATTTCTACCACCGCATTATTAGTTTATTTTTTCAACCCAAAATCGGCGTTCATGTAATCATTCCGGTACGTATTCGTGACATGAATGTCATAATCATTAAATTGCAGTTTAAATATTAAATTATTGCTGTAATTATTGAACTTTTCATAGCATATGTGTATATTCCGGTCTTAAAAGCTGACTTCAGAAAAGTTAAAGTTTATGATCGACCTGTACCTTGATATATGATTCGACATGGGTGTTAAAACATGAACGAAGCATCTTTTCAGGGAATGGATACGCAATGCTGCTGATTTCGAATTATGTGAGGTTTGTGTATGTACAAGGACAAGTATATCGCAGCTGTTATTCCATGTTATAATGAAGAGAAACAGATCGGTAAAGTTATCGCTACCATGCCTGATTTTGTCGATAAGCTTGTCATTATAGATGATCAAAGTACAGATACCACTGTTGCAGTTGTCGAGCACTGTCGCAAAACGAATGGTAAAATTGTTCTTTTAAAGCATGAAACCAATCAGGGAGTTGGCGGCGCGATTGCCAGTGGGTACAAGTGGTGTCGCGGCAGCAATGTCGATGTGGCGGTCGTTATGGCGGGTGACGCACAAATGGATCCGCGTGATCTGCCGGCTATTCTGGATCCGGTGGTTGAAGGAAGCGCCGATTATTCCAAAGGCAACCGGCTATTCACCGGCGAAGCGTATAAAAAGATACCAAAAGTACGTTTTTATGGAAATGCCATCTTGTCGATGTTGACAAAAATCGCATCAGGATACTGGCATGTGGCAGATTCCCAATCGGGTTACACCGCAATCAATAAAAAAGCATTGCAGACGATCAATTGGGATGAAATGTACAAAAATTATGGACAACCCAACGATTTGCTTGTCAAGCTGAATGTCTATAACTTCCGGGTTCGTGATGTCGCCATAAATCCAATCTATAATAACGGAGAAAAGTCGAGCCTTAAAATTTATAAAGTTGTTTTGTCGCTTTCGTGGTTGTTAGTCAAACTGTTTGTGTACCGTTTAAAAGAAAAATATATTATTCGGAATTTTCATCCGCTGGTCTTTTTTTACTTTACAGGAGCCATGTCGTTTTTTATCAGTTTTCTGTTATTGTTAAGATTGTTTTACTATTTTTTCTTTCTCAATTTTCGTGTTCCCGATTTCAACTTTCTGACATGGATGCTGTCACTGCTGATGTCGATTCAGTTTACGCTGTTTGCCATGTGGTTTGATAAGGAAAGTAATAAAGATCTGAGATGACCGATTTCACACTGAAAGCCTATCACAAATATTTAGATGCGATTTTATCATCATCGCTTAATGTCATTACTTTGGGGGAATATTTTAAAAACCGGCCAACGGAATCCTTTTGTATTATACGTCATGATGTCGATCGAAAACCGATGCATGCGTTGCGAATGGCAGAATTGGAATATAAAATGAATATCCATGCCTCCTATTTTTTTCGCACACGGAAACATACATTTAAACCGGGCATTATTCGACAGATTTTTGAATGCGGCCACGAAATCGGCTATCATTACGAAAACGTATCTGATACACATGGGGATTTGGATAAGGCCCTGTTCGATTTTAAAAACCAGTTGAATAAGCTACGTCATTTCGTTCCAGTCTCAACAATTTGCATGCACGGCCGACCCTTTTCACCCTACGACAACCGGCGCCTGTGGCAGAATAGCACAAACAAACGTCTGCTCAGTTCAGAACTGGGAATCGCAGGGGATGTTTATCTGGATATTGATTATACAACAATTCGCTACATTAGCGATACTGGCAGGAACTGGCACCAATCGCGATCTAACATAAGGGATCGTGTGGTATCTGATTATCAACCTGACTTTTCAGGATACGATGATCTGGTCAAGTTTTTTAGAACAGCAAAATCGCATCCGATCATCTTTCTGACCCACCCGGAGCGATGGAGCCATAATTGGGGGGATTGGCTGATCCAATGGTCAAAGGATTATGTGATAAATTTTGCGAAAGCGCTGGTCAATTTGAAATCAAATATTTTATCGAATTAGACTGGATTAACAAGATCGACAGATTTTGATTCGAACATTTTTAACAAATTGAACATGTTTTCAATGTGTCATCGCTGTGAACGACGCTAAATTTGTACAAATATATGAACAATAAAAAACTTTGCATATTTGGTCTTGATTGCGCCACACCCGAATTTGTCTTCGATAAGTTCAAGGCCGAGCTTCCGACATTTAATAGACTAATGCAGCAAGGCAGTTGGGGACGTTTAGTCAGCACCACACCGCCGATTACGGTTCCTGCCTGGAGCGCGATGACGACGGGCAAAGATCCGGGGGAACTGGGATTGTACGGCTTTCGCAATCGAATCGGCACCGGTTATGAATTGGCCTCGTCCAACAATTCCGCAGTCAAAACGGAACGTATATGGGATCGTTTGAACCGTCTGCATGGTACACGTTCAATTATTATTGGCATTCCGCAGACATTTCCGCCGCGCATTGAGAATGGAATCATGATCTCCGGTATCATGACACCATCGAACGAACTCGATTACTCATGGCCACACAGCTATAAATCAACGGTGGAACGAATTTCTAACGACTATGTGTTTGATGTTAAAAATTTCCGGAAGCGGGACACCAATGAGTTAAGAACTGAAATCAATCACATGACCCGAACACGATTCAAACTGATTCGTCACATGCTTGAAACTGAGCAGTGGGATTTCATGATGATGGTGGAAATCGGGCTCGATCGTATGCAGCATATTTTTTGGGGAAACGAATCCGTATTGCTCGATTACTACAAATTACTTGATACGGAAATCGCCAAAACAATTGAAATTCTTCCTGATGATACACGCATTATGGTCGTTTCGGATCATGGCGCCCAGTCTATGAACGGCGGATTTTGTATTAATGATTGGCTGACCAAGCATGGGTACTTAACGCTAAAAACATCTCCGACATCCGTAACCCCATTTTCCGAATCATTGGTTGATTGGGAGCATACGCAAGCCTGGGGAGCAGGCGGCTATTACGGCAGAATATTTCTGAACGTTCAGGGGCGCGAGCCACAAGGTGCGATTTGTGAGAATCAATATCAGTCCATTCGTGATCAGATTCGACAAAAAATACGCGATCAATCTTCCGGTTTGAAAAACAACGTATTTTATCCGGAACAAATTTATAAGCAGGTGAATGGCACTGCGCCCGATATGCTGGTCTATTTTGATGAATTAAATTTTCGCAGCATCGGCAGCATCGGACATGATGCCGTTCTTGTCGCCGAAAATGATGATGGCAATGACCTGGCGAATCATTCCCAACACGGTATTTTCATTGATTATAATCCAGCGTGGCTTAACGATCACAATCAATCGCTTGGGGATGTGCAGATTACCGATATTTTCACGCTCGTTTTAAATGCATTTAGCAATTGATTTCAGTTTAAATGCCAAAGGATACACCATGCAAACAGCCCAACAGACTATCGAAAAAGTTGAAACCCAAATACGACCCGATTCCGATCAGGTATTGATTGAATTTGAAGACCGGGGAGAATGCTACCGTTTTTCCTATCGCGATTTCAATCAGGTGGAAGCGTATTGTGAAAACGAATGCATGGGAATTCAATTTCTCATCAATGCAAATTTATTAAGAAAACTGGTTAATTTTTTATTAAAACTTGACGATACTCCCCCCTATTCGTTGGATGATTTGTCTTCAGAAGCTGTAAAAAATATGTTGATTTCATCCAATGAAATTGAACTAATCGAAAATAATTTCGGGACATCAGATCTCAGAAAAGTTGCTCGGATTGCCGCCAAGCAAACATATAATTTTATCCGAAAGCAGTAAGAATGGGCCAACGATTATTAATTATGGGTGGCAGTGTGCGTAGTTGTGCGGATGAAGAAACCATTATCCACGCAACCAAACAGATCACTAATGAGCCGGACTTGTACGAATACATTGAGCATGTCGCCCGATGTCATGCCATCAGCAACTCGGAAGGCAGTGGTATTGCCGTTGCCTATGGCGCGATGAAATATACGAATGATATTAAGTATGTACGTCTGAATGAGTACATAAATTCCAAAGGCCAGTTTCATCAACAGCAGGAATTGCTGGATTTGATGATAGATGCGGACGGCTATGTATTTCTAACGCCGGTGTATTTTGGTGATCGCTCATCGCTTTTATTTGATTTGTTCACTGCTGTTAAACAGCACGGCCTGGATTTTGATGGAAAAGTATCCGCTGTCGCCTCGGTGGGCGCCAAACGCAATGGTGGGCAGGAAACGACCAATATTTACACATTGTACAATCTGATGCAGATGAAAAGTCTGGCGGTAGGCAACGGTCCACCAACATCGCAATACGGTGGAACGCTTGTCGGTGGCAATAAAGGTACGATGGATAACGACTATTTCGGTATTATGACAGCGATGGGAGTCGGAACAAAAATTTCCCAAACCATGAATTTGTTGGAAGCAACCGGCAGCTCCAAACCTGTCATCTCGTTCTGGTTCACAGAAGATATGCCGGATCGCCGCTATTACCGATATTTAAAATCATTACTCCCGAAATTGCCGGCAACTGCCGAATGGCGAATATTGGATTTGCTTAATTTCAATTTCCATCAATGTTTTGCATGCAATCGCTGTCCATACGAAATGGGTGAACATTCCTATAAATGCGTCATTCGCGATGACGATATGGCGATCGTTCAGCCATCATTGCTTGAATCGGATGGATTTATCGTTTGCGGTCTGAATTATGAAGATGAGGCGCAAAAACAATCGGTTTATCAACGGTTCGTCGAACGAACCCGCTACATCCGTCGCAATGATTTTATGCTGACCAATCATCCATTTATGACGCTATCGATGAATGAATTGTTTGCGGATCATTCATATGATTTAAAAGCATTCACAGCATTTTTACGACATAACACAATCGCCCATCGCGGACTCCGCGTATTTGAAACAAAACATGGTTTGGAAGAACCGGACATGAATGACTGCCTGCATTCGTTCGTCGACATCACTGCAAAAAGCAAATCCCAGCGCATGCAAGCACGGGTCATTCAAAAATCGGCCTACGAGGCCATCGGGTATGAGTCAAAATGGCAATAACCTATCATTGTAAAAAAACTAGCGCTGCGCTTGAGCACCCGTATATGCTTTCATTTGGAACCGTACATACATTCGATTCTGTCATGACCTATCTTCTGGATGATGACAGATTGATCGGTGTCGGTGAATCAACCGCATTGCCCGGGTACAGTAAAGAAACCCAGGACGATATTTATCAGTGGTCATCCGATTTTCTGGAACTGCATGCTGAAAAATTACCGGATCAAATGCATAACATCATCTGCAAGCAATCCACGCCGGGATTCTTGCAGGCATCGCTGTTATCTGCGATTGAATCGGCAATTATGCATAGCGACATTTTTGCAATGAATGAAATTGCAGTACCGATTATCGGACTTGTCACGCAGCGTGCTTACAGCATGCTTCAAGCGGAAATTGAATCGCTGGTATCGCGCTATAATACGCTAAAAATGAAAATCGGGATGGATGTCTTTTTTGATGCCCAGCGCGTACGCATGGTACAGATGCTTGTGCCGGAACAAACAAAAATCCGGCTGGATGCCAATCAGGCATTTACTTATAATCAAATTGAAGAATTTCTCTACTGGATCGATCCGGATCAAATTCAATATATTGAGCAGCCGTTGCCGATTGACCAATGGGACGAAATGGCAAAACTAAATGCTGCATTTCCCCAATTCAATTTTATGCTGGATGAATCTATCAGTTCGATTGATGATATTGATCGCGCTGCGGATATGAATTGTTGTCATTATATAAAGCTCAAATTGTTTAAATGCGGCTCTGTCAGCCGTACAATTGATTTAGCCCGGCATGCCCATGAACGTGGGTTAAAAGTGATTCTGGGAAACGGTGTGCAAAATATAATCGGCGCTTTATACGAGGCATATATTTATCATCAATTACTGAATTTGGGAATTGATGTCACGGCGACAGAGTCGATCGGCCCATTGAAACTTCGGGTGCAACCGGAGTCATTGTTTCAATTAAATGGTGCGACGTTAGTGTTGAATCCAAAACAGATATTGGTGCATGAATATCATCATTCTCAATTGCTACAGCCGGAATTCGCTGGCAGTGATCAACGCGCTCGATTCGTCCTATAATCTAATCGGGGGAGCAGTCGGAGACACAACACAATCACCGTTTATCGATCGTTGGCTAAAATCAAAACGATTGTCGGAGATTTTCAGGCACACGGCGCCAACGGATGATATCGACACATTTCGCGATGATATTATTCAGGCATGCAAAAACTATCGGGCGGATGCAATTCTGGCATCCGGGACAACAATCACAAATTATTTATCATTCATTAAAAATGATTTTCAAGCTTCAACAAATTGCACGGTGCTTGTTGAAGATTATATGAAGCTAAAAACCGTGGCGGATAAATGGAACTGTTATGAACTCTGTCAAAAAATCGGAATCCCAACGCCACGATCTGTTCTTTTAACATCGGAAAGCGACCTGCAAACAATAGTGAATCACTTTCAATTTCCGGTAATTGCCAAGCCGCGGGATTCGTTTGCATCGCGGGGGGTACACCTATTTTCATCACAGGATGAATTCAACAAGTATGCATCCACTCAGACTAACGATAAATTTCTAAACAGCACATATCTCGTTCAGGAAATTGTCAGTGGTGAGCTGCATGATGTCACTTCCTGTAGCAATAGTGGCCGGGTGATGTCCATGCTTACGCAGCAGCGATTGATGACACTGTACGACTTTGGCGGCGGCGGCATTATTAATCAAACCACGGATGAGCCGGATTTGCGAACAGATGCTGAAAAGATTATCAAGTATTTGAATTGGAATGGTATACTGGAATTCGATTTTATCGTCAACGAACGTGGCCATTACCTGCTTGAATGTAATCCCAAAATTTGGGGCACCACGGCGTTGACAGTGGCAGCAGGCTTAAATATGCCGCAACAATTAATCGATCTGTTTGTATTGAAAAAAAACGTTGAACCGATGGCCAATTATCAGGTGGGATTACAATACAAGTGGCTGTTCCCGGAATGTGTGTACCACTGGACGACAAAACCGCGAACAGTTGCAGCCGTCACACGGCGAATAAAAAACACGTTTCACCGTAATGGAGCACACCGGGTAATGCATAATATAGCTTGGAGCGATACGCTGCATTTAATAGGAATTGTGCTCAATAAGAGCCAGTTTTCTTAATAAATGTAATGGGGATAGTGTTTCCTGTTTTAATTGCAAAACAAGAAAATGGGTATGGGTTGAGTAAAGTAATTTTTCTGCTTTCCTGAAACAATTTTTTGCTATTTGAACTAAACCCTTCCCCCATCCCCTTCCCTTACAAAGGGACGGGGAGAATTTAACGATTTAATTCTCATCCCTAATTATTACTATCCATAATCAGATTTTATTTCTTTTTCACGAGCACCAGGAAAAACAAAAACAGAAAACCAGAATAATTAAAATTCATCATAAGTCAAGTATTAGATTTTTCACTTTGTGTTCTTGGTGACTTCGTGGCAAATTTTTCGATAAACAGTGTTATATCATATACGTTAAAGAGAAAAAATTATGTGTGGAATTTTTGGTGTTGTCTGTAAATCCGAACAGACGAATAATCTGCCCAAATCGTTACAATTTCTCGCCCGGCTTTCCGAGTCGCGTGGCAAGGAAGCTGGCGGCTTTATGTTTGCGCTGAATAATTCCATTCATGTATTTAAACGTCCGCAACCAGTGACGGTGTTACTAAAAAGCAGTGAGTATCGAACATATTATCAATCGACCATACAGCAAAAAATCTTAGCAAGTAATACACCGGTTGTAGCCATTGGCCATTCGCGTTTGGTTACAAACGGAGCCCAAACAGTGCATGCCAATAATCAGCCGGTCGCAACCGAAGGCGTGGTTGGCGTGCATAACGGCATCATTGTGAACGACCAGAAGCTCTGGAAACAATTTGGCTGGCAGCATCCGGATAATGCATTGGATTCGGAGATCATTTTTCGCTTGAGCCGGTACTTCCTGACTAAATCAGGTTCATTGCCTGATGCTATTGCGTGTACGTTCCAAACCATCAAAGGCTCGGCTTCAATTGCCATGTTAATAGATGATCAGAATTATCTGACACTGGCAACTAATAACGGCTCCGTTTACACGTGTCGGAACGATGCGCATAATTTCCTGGCATTTGCGTCGGAACGCTATATTGTGGATAAATTGATTGAGCAACCGTTTCTCAATGGTCATTCCCCTGGATGTATCATTTCTCAGCTAGTTCCGGGAACTGCATGCCTCGTCAATTTAATGGATTTGACTGAGCAACACTTTTTTTTGAATGACAGTCATTCGCTGGATTCAACCCGGTTCATACCGACAGCGAAACGGACACTGGTGGATGTACAGCCAGCACAGTCGGACTCGGCGAGATATAAGGGAATTACAATTCATCCAAATGGACCGGTTCCGAAAAATTTTATCACGCATGCGGACAAGGTTGAACGCGCCGTAAATACCTTGCAGCGCTGTACACGCTGTTTGTTGCCATCCACCATGCCATTTGTTGATTTTGATAAAGACGGTGTGTGCCGGTACTGCCGAACCTATCAATCGGTTCCGGTAAAAGGTCATGCGGCGTTTGAGGCGCTGGTCGCGCCATATCGGAAAACACGCCACCAACAGGATGTGATTATCGGCTATAGCGGCGGCCGTGACAGCAGCTACGCGTTGCATTACTTTAAAAAAGTGTTAGGCATGCAACCCATTACCTACACGTATGACTGGGGAATGGTCACCGATCTGGCGCGGCGAAATATTTCCCGTATGTGCGCCAAACTGGGAGTGGAAAATATTCTCATTTCCGCAGACATTCAGCGGAAACGGACATTCATTCGGCAAAATATTGAAGCCTGGCTAAAGCGACCACATCTCGGTATGGTGCCGTTGTTTATGGCCGGCGACAAGCAGTTCTTTCATTATGCAAAAGTGCTGAGCAAGCGTACCGGCATCGATCTGGTGTTTTATGCGCGCAATGTG
Organism: Candidatus Zhuqueibacterota bacterium; assembly: GCA_016931935.1. Lineage (GTDB taxonomy): Bacteria > Zhuqueibacterota > Zhuqueibacteria > Thermofontimicrobiales > Thiofontviventaceae > Thiofontivivens. The sequence continues at coordinate 21,688 of JAFGDW010000157.1, forward strand.
TATGAGAAAACCAATTTCAAAACCGGATTCTGCGGGATTCATGAAAATCAGGATTTAAACAAACGGGTGTATGAACTTTCCCTGGCGGGAAAAATGAAATTGACATATTTCTATGCCAGACAATTGCTAACAAATCCGGCATATTTAAACAGTTCACTGATTGATACCGGCTGGTCATTCTTCCTTTCCTTTTTCACGAAACATCTGCATCGCCAGATTTTTCAGTACATTCCCTGGAATGAACACGAAATAATGACCACTTTGCGGAACGAATACGACTGGGAAACTGCCGGCGACACATCCGCCACATGGAGAATCGGCGATGGGACGGCTGCATTCTACAATTATATATATTATGTTGTTGCCGGTTTTACAGAAACCGACACATTTTTAAGCAACCTGATCCGCGCAGGATTAATAACACGCGCTGCTGCACTCAAACGTGCGCAGCAGGAAAACAGACCACGATTCGAGTCCATCAGGTGGTACTGTCAAATTATCGGACTCGATTTTGAAAATACACTGCGAGCAATTCAGCAGATACCAATCATGTATCAAATGGGGTGATGAAGATGATGACGATGATTTCATTTGCAAAGAACAGTGTTCTGAAATTGATGATTCATGGATTGAACCTATACTATTGGTTCAGTAATCGCAAACGAACCGGATTTACGCAACAAATGGTAATATCATCACGGGAAGTCAAAACCGCGCTTCCGCTGGATGGACCAAAATTTATGCGCTATCCGTCGTTCGTTATAGAAAACGACCTGCCATATCTCGTAAGTTACGGGTTTCAGAATGGCTGGAGAATTTTTGTTCAGCGGAATTTCAGAACACCAGTTTGTTTGACACCGGATTCAGGTTACCAAAACAATAAAGGACCATCTGCCGTGTTTTATGGTGGATTTCTATATATTGCCTTTCATTCCGGTTTTCGCGGCCACCGCCAGATAAAGGTGGCAAAATCGAATCATACACTTATCCATATCGACGAAGTAACAATTGTCCCGGACGGTTTAAAAGGCGATATGCACTATCCGTTCCTTACTGTGAATAACGATACGATGTTTTTATTATTCTCGATTCGTCGAGAGTCGTATCGCTTTGAAAATTATTATGTCATAGTCAACGACTCCCTGAAGTGGTCAAAACCGCATCGCGTGCAATTACCCGGCACCCAGGGACGGCGACTGCAATGCGTCTGCGATGAAAACGGCCTGTTCTACGTGACGTGGGAAACGTATGGCAAAGTATACCTCGGAATTTCATCGAACTTCAAACGTTGGGAAGTTGCCGACATCATCGACGTAAATTCCTATCGTCCGCGGATTTCGAAGGTGGGAGAACTTATCCGCATCGTTTATGAAAAACACACCGATGATATCAACCAAATTAAACTGGCAACGTGGTGTAAATCCAGCATTCACTATGAAACCCTTTACGAAAGCTGCGATTATCTGTCACGGCCATCCAATATTATTGATGTCGGCGATCACACACTGGTTGCATGGACATCGCATCAAATTGGCGGTGAACAGATATTTTATCGACAAATGAAAGTCGCACCGGTTGTCGAACCGGAGTATATTTTCGAAGAGGTATATGAGTAGAAATTCATATTGAGAATGTTGTTGATAACAATTTTCAGTGATCGGTAATCAATGATCAGCACCCAAAAACGACCGATCACTGATAACCGATCACCGATTACTTGATTTCGGGCGCAATGTCACAATTGTAATGTCAGCACCATACGATATGTAAAAATAAACAGAGCGGATTCATGAGTATTTTATTCTTTTTTGTGCATCCATCAAAATTTCATTTGTTTAAACATACAATCCGCCATTTGAAGTCAAAAGGATATGATGTTGATATTGCGATTGTTTCCAAGGATGTGCTGGAACAGCTTGTTAAAACCGAAGGCTGGCATTACACCAACATTGCCCCAAACGGCCGTCGATCCAAACGTCTGAAGGGGTGGGCAGCAACGATATATCATGCCTGGCGCACGATTCGGGCGTTGCAACGTCTGACTCGCTCCAAAAAGTACAATCTGTTCGTAACAGATGACTTGCTAAGTGTAATCGGCTGGATGCGCAAAGTGACAACCCTGCATTTTCAGGATAGTGATTTGCATGTAGTACCTGAAAGCGCTGCGCTATTGGAATTAGCCACTTATGTGGTGGCGCCGTCCTATACAATTCTCGGCCGCTATAGTGTCAAAAAGTTACCATACAATGGCTACCACGAACTGGCGTACCTGCATCCGAATTATTTTGAACCGGATGAATCGATTGTGTCGTCAATTCGAAAACCGGGTGTCCCCTATTTCATCATTCGATTGGTATCGTTAACCGCGACCCACGATCAGCACAAACGGGGATTGAATGACGAGCAGGTGCATCGTCTTATTAGTTTACTAAGTCAGGCCGGGGATGTATATATCTCAGCCGAACGGCAGTTGCCGGATGATCTTGAACCGTACCGGCTGCCAACACCGCCGGAAGCCATCCTGCACGTACTGGCGTTCGCCGATATGTTGATAAGCGACAGCCAGACCATGACCACCGAAGCCGCGTTGCTGGGAACACCGGCAATTCGCTGCAATGACTTTGTTGGCCGCATCAGCTCGATGGAACGGCTGGAGCACGAATACGGATTGACATTCGGATTTTTACCAGATAAATTTGATGATATGATGGCATTTATCCATCAACTACTCGACATGCCCAATCGGAAAACAGTCTGGCAAAAACGCCGAAAACGCATGTTGATAGATACAATCGATGTCACGGAATTCATTATAGAGACCATTAAAGAATACAGCAGGAAAAGTGATGTGCGGTATCGCGCTGTGCTACAGTCCAGTACGTGTCGGGCAGAATGAAACGGAAACGATCCGGCGGATGAACGCGTTGCAACGCCATCGCGGTCCTGATGATGAGGGTATCTCCGTTCACGCTCATTGCATTCTTGGACACGTGCGGTTAGCAATTATCGATTTGACGGATGCCGGACACCAACCGTTTGTATCGACTGATGGCCGTTTTGAACTGGTGTACAACGGAGAGATATATAATTACATCGAATTACGTTACGAATTGACAGCACTGGGCTGGCAGTTTCATACACAGACAGATACTGAAGTGTTATTAACAGCCTGGCAGCAATTTGGGCCATCCTGTTTGGATAAGTTAAATGGCATGTTTGCCTTTGCCGTTTATGATACAATTGAAAATATGTTGTTCTTTGCCAGAGACCGGTTTGGAATCAAACCGCTGTATTACACACACATGGGGCATCACTGGTATTTTGCTTCGGAAATTAAAACATTTTTGGCAATACCCGATTTCCAGCGAACATTGAACTATCAGGCATTGTTTGAATTCCTGGTTTTTAATCGGACAGATATAGGTGAATCAACCTTTCTTGAGGAAATCAATCGGCTGCCCAAAGGGCATTACGCATTGTTAAACAATGAAGAATTGACTCTCCGGCAATGGTGGAAACCGAGTTCACAGAATACAGAATTTCAACCGCTGCAATCGCTTTATGAATCGATTGACGAGACAATGACGTCATCAGTTGCGCTCCGCCTGCGCAGTGATGTACCGATGGGCACCTGTTTAAGCGGCGGCCTGGATTCATCGATCATTACCGGGATTGTTCATGAGCATCATGCTGTGGAGACCGATTTTGCAACATTCACCGCTGCGTTTCCGGGCTATCCGTTCGACGAAACAAACTATATTGATGCGCTGAACAGAAAGTATCATTTCAGGAACATACGAACGATGCCGTTGGCAGAAAAATGTCTGGATAATTTTGCGGCATTTGTTCGTTGCCAGGATGAACCAACACCAAGTCCGTCATACTTTGCTCAATATGAAGTTATGCGGCTGGCACGGGAGCACGGCATCACCGTAATGCTTGATGGCCAGGGCGGCGATGAAAATTTTGCTGGGCATCAATATATGCACGCATACCATCTGCTTGGCTTGCTGTATGCCAGGCGTTGGGACAAGGCATTTCATGAAGGTTGGAACATACTTCGGCGCAAGCAGGAATGGCTGACGTGGCAAACATTTCTATATGGATTATTACCAAATTCGCTCAAAAAGCAATCAATTCGAGCGACGCGTCCGTTTATCAGTGCGGATTTTTTCCAGCATCACATTGGATTAAGCCCGGTATACAACCAATTTCTGAATGCGCGTTCGCTGAACGATTCGATTGTCCAGCATTTCAAACATAAACTGGAACACTTGCTCCGCGCTGAAGATCGTAACTCGATGGCATTCTCAATTGAAGCACGGGTTCCGTATCTCGACTACCGGCTTGTGGAATTGCTATTGAATATCCCGGAGTCGCTAAAAATTCATGCCGGTGAAACAAAGCGGTTACAAAAGCAAGCATTGGGAAAATACACGGTGCCGGAGATTCTCAACCGTACGGATAAAGTCGGATTTGCAACTCCGGTACGGGAGTGGATGCAAACACCCATATGGCAAGCACATACGCAGCGCAGCGCAGATTTTCTTCACAATCGGCTGCCGGACGTATTCCCGACCATTCGATTGGCAACACTGAATCCGATCGATTGCTGGAAACTAAATCAAGTCGCTGAATGGATTACTATTTTTATCGATGAGAAAAAAACTGACAATTCTAATCTTCGCCCGGTTGTCCGATCAGAAGCTGAAGTCAAAATTGGCGCCAATCGCCCGGCTTAATGAAGTCGAAAAAATCATTCTTATCCGTAAAGCGGCGTTCGATCAACCAAAAGTTCGGACATACTGTCCGCCGAATTGGTTGAATCGCAGTCATGTTCTTTCGGAATGCTACCGTTTTTTTGCTGGATTATACGTTTGCCTATTTCGACATGTGGATGCCATTATGGGCATTTACATTCTTTGGCATGGCGTGCTGGCAGCATGGGTGGGAAAAATCTGCCGGAAACCGGTTATCCAAAATATTATTGGCGATGAACATTTATTGATGCAACAGCATTGCTGGATTGAAAAAATTATTCTATCGGCGAGCATCGTTATCACACGTGGCAATGTCACAAAACAACAGTTGATCGATCGGGGCATGTCGGCGGAACGGATTTTCCCGATTCCCAATGTATTTGAATTTACAAAGGTTTCAATACCATTAAATGTTCAAAAAGAATTTGATTTAATTTACATAGGTGTTTTATCCCAACTCAAACGGCCGGATATTCTTTTAAATGCGGTGCATCATGTCAAAACGAACTATCAAACCATAGTCTCGCTGGCGATTATCGGTGATGGCGAACGCGAAGCGGAATGCAAATCACTAACTGAAAAATTGGGATTGCAGCGACAAGTCCGGTTTTTCGGACACCAAAGCGATATTTACCCATTCCTGCACAGATCGCGGATTTTCATCATGACCTCGGATCACGAGGGATTTCCGATGGTTATGATTGAGGCAATGGCCTGCGGACTGCCATGCATCATGCCGGATGTTTCCAACATACCGGAAGTTGCACGCCATAATGAAAATGCGCTGTTAGCTCCGGTCGGTGATGTTGAGACATTTGCAAAACACATTCATGCGCTTGTAACGGATAATGAATTGTACCGGCGTCTTTCAGCCGGAGCATATAAAATCCGACAGGAAAAATCAGTAGAATATTCTTTGTCTGCTATTTCCGAAAAATGGGAAATGGCTTTTCGACAATTAGGTATTTCAATTAAATAAGATACTCATCGTTTCCAGTCTCCGGCTGGAAATGCAAAAGGCAAGGCTCTGCCTTGTGAATAAATAAACACACTACACGGCTGGGCTGTGAAAGTGATATTCCCGTCGAAATGACGGGATCAGTAATTAATTAATTATCAAATCCAGATTGTAAGGACAATTGCATGAAACACAGACTGCTCGATATGCTGGTCTGTCCGGTGTGCCAGTCCGGACTGACCATGCATGGGATTGAGGAGACGGGAGTCCGTCCGGATGATTTTCCTGTCAAGCCGCCGCTATGTACCAATCAGTGCGCACTAAGCGCCCGTTACCCGGATAAGACCTATCATTGTCATGCCTGCATGGAAATTGATGTGCGCACCGGTATTTTGATGTGCAAAGCGGATTCCGCACATATGTACCCTATCATAAATAGCATTCCCCGCATGCTGTCATCGGCAATGCACGATCACGCCAGTGAATTTTTCAAGCTCGATACTGCCACCATCCCCCAACCGTTTCGTTCAGCAATGCAGCGCGCTCTCGCCGAAAGCTCGCATGATAACGGCCGGTTTCAACATATTCTGGAATCGTTTTCATCCGAATGGAACGAAGTTTCAGATGGAAACAATGCCTGGGGCCGTAGTCTGCAGGAACGACGCCAGTTATTTTTTAAATGCATGAACCTTGAACATACAGATTTAACAAACAGCATTGTCTTTGATGCCGGCGCCGGTCACGGCGAAGCGCTGCTCTCCATCGCAGATACCGGTGCAGAAATTATCGGAATGGATTTATCTTACTCCGTTGATATTATTCAACGCTTCGTTCAACGGTTGCCAGAAAGGCAACGCAATCGCATTCACCTGGTACAGGGAAATGTATGCGAAGTCCCGTTTCGTGACCAATCATTTGATCTTGTGCATTCAGCCGGTGTACTGCATCACAATCCCGATACGTTCACCGCGTTTAAAAGTGTCGCCCGCACTGTAAAAACATTGGGATTAATCTATATCGAAGTGTACTCTGGTGATCATAAAAACCGATTTGAAACATGGATTTGGAAAGCCACTGATATTGCTAAAATTCTGACAATTCACCTGCCTCATAGTTTTTTGCATTTGTTATGCTATGTGCAGGTGCCGTTTTACAAGGCGTATCATTATCTGTTCAACCTACTCACCCGAAGTAAACGATATCGCAAACGCAGTTTCAAAGAAATGGAATTATCAATTTTTGATGGGCTATCCCCCAAATATGCCTGGCATCATACCACCCGGGAAGTCGCGAACTGGTTTCAGAAACTTGGATTCAACAATGTTCGGAAAACATTTTTCAATCATAATGGGATTGGTTTGGTTGGCGAATATGATCCCCATCCGGCGATCACGGTTGTCGATACGATAAAGCAGCCGCAGGAAATGATAAACGACAAAAAGGGTATACCTGAAAACAAATGGAATTAGCTCATCTCAAATACCTGATTTGCCCGAATTGTCAAAACGATCTTACAATCAACGAGATGCGTGAATTCGCTGGAAACAATATTCAATCCGGGAGTTTGTCGTGTCGCCAGTGTCATGCGATTTATCCAATTGTCAATCACATTCCACGGTTTGTTTCTCCGAAAAACTACGCTGCTAATTTTGGGCTTGAATGGTCGTTGCATGCTCGCACGCAGTACGATAGCGAAAGCGGCATCAACGAATCGCAGCAACGCTTTTTTAAAGAAACGACCTGGCCGCGTAACCTGGAAAATGAAACAATACTTGAAGTCGGATGTGGCTCCGGACGATTTACCGAACATGCAGCATCCACTGGCGCGATGGTCATCAGTATTGACTACAGCAATGCTGTCGATGCAAATTATAGCTCTAATGGTCATCTGGAAAATGTGCTCATCATCCAGGCGGACTTATTTCATTTGCCGGTTCGGCAGCATTCGTTTGATAAATTGTTTTGTATCGGAGTTATTCAACACACGCCCGATCCGCATAATGCTTTTAAATTACTTGTCACATATCTAAAACCACATGGCCATCTGGTTATCGATGTCTATAAAAAATCGTGGCACAGATTTACCACGCCCAAACCATATCTCCGTCCGCTCTTATGTAAATTAGCGCCCGAAAAGCTATATCGATTAATTAAGACATACATCGATGTGATGTGGCCGGTAGCGCGACAACTCAGAAAAATTCCATTCATCGGAAGAAACCTCAATTGGCTGCTGGGTATCGCCGATTATAGCAATCGAAATCTGAACGAAGTAAAGCTAAAGCAATGGGCTTACCTTGATTCATTTGATATGTTCTCACCACGTTATGACAAACCACAGACATTATCCACTGTGAAAAAGTGGTTCCAAAATGAAAATTTGACGAATATTGATATTCGTTATGGCTATAACGGTATCGAGGCGCGGGCTAAAGTTCCCGATGAAACCTATCACGAAATCAGACACTAGCGGAATAGATCCAATTTAATGTGCGGTATTACAGGTAAAATATTCATTGACATCAATCATCAGGTTGATCCTCACTTAATCCGTGAAATGACCTCCACACTGACGCATCGCGGACCGGACGATGCCGGGATGTTCGTCCGTGAGAACATGGGTATTGGTATGCAACGTCTGAGCATCATCGATGTAACCGCAGGCCATCAGCCGATGTTTAATGAAGATCGTTCCAAAGTTATTGTGTTCAATGGTGAAATCTACAATTACCGATCGATTAAAAACGATTTGGTGAAACGCGGACATCACTTTACATCAAATAGCGATACAGAAGTGATCATTCATAGTTATGAAGAATTCGGCGTCGATTGTCTTCAACATTTCAATGGAATGTTCGCGTTTGCTATTTTTGATGTTACCGACAATTCACTGTTTATCGCGCGTGATCGGCTTGGTATAAAACCACTGTATTACTATCTCGATTCCGAACGACTTCTATTCGGTTCGGAAATCAAAGCTATTCTTGCCGATCCGTCCATCCCCCGCGTTTTAGATCTTGAAGCGCTCGATCTGTATCTTCGGTTTTTATATGTACCAGCGCCGTTCAGTATGTTTAAAGGTATCAGTAAGCTGCCCGCCGCACATTACGGGATATTCACATCTGAAGGACTGAAATTACATCAATATTGGGATGTTCCATTTCAGCCGGATACATCTGCATCTGAATCTGATTTTCAGGCTGAATTCAACGAACTGTTTCGTGAATCGGTCGAAATGCGGATGATCAGTGATGTGCCATTGGGTGCGTTTCTCAGTGGCGGCATCGATTCCAGCAGCATTGTGGCGATGATGTCACAGGCGAGCAGCACACCAATAAAGACATTCTCCATCGGTTTTAAGGAAGGCGGCTACCATGATGAAACAGCCTATGCGCGGCAGGTTGCCGACTACTTTAACACCGACCATACCGAGTTTCACGTCGATGCAAATGTGCTGGATTTGCTGCCAACGTACATCCACCATTTCGATGAACCGTTTGGAGATTATGCTGCCTTCCCCACGTTTCTCGTTTCCAAACTGGCACGGGAACATGTGACGGTTGTACTCACCGGTGATGGCGGTGATGAAGTGTTCGCCGGTTATGAACGTTATGCGTCCGAGCAATTGGCGACATACTATGGAATGCTTCCCAAATCATTTCGAGACCGGGTCATCCTGCCGCTACTCCAGGCGGGACAATCGGTCATATCGTCGGACTGGCGATTGTCACACTATTTCGCTGATGCCATTAAGAAAACCAGGCTCATGAATATCGATCCCGGCGACCGCTATATCTTGAGTTTTCACAAATTCAATAATGCATTGCGTTCAACGCTCTACACATCACCGCATCCTGATAATATCCACCTGTTTCGTCAGTACTGGGACCATATTAATAGCAGTGACCGGTTATCACAGCAACTTTATCTCGATATAAAAACCTCGCTGCCCGACGACATGTTAACTAAAGTCGACCGTACAACTATGGCCACTTCGCTGGAGGCACGCGTACCTTTTCTCGATCACCGTATCGTAGAATTGGCGGGCCGAATGCCGTCATCCATGAAACTGCGCCCCTGGCTGTTGAAACGGTTTGTTAAACGAGCAATGCACGGCATATTGCCGGAAGAAATTATAAAACGCCGCAAACACGGTTTCTCAGCCCCCATGGATCGCTGGCTGCGCCATGACATGCGTGAGTTGTTATGCGATACATTAAGTGAGCAGGCGCTCAATCGGCATGGATTATTTCATTCGCATTGTGTGCAATCGTTGATCACCAACCATCTAAATGGCGTCATGAATAATGGCGTGCGATTGTTTATGCTGATGGTATTTCAGATGTGGCACGATACCTATATCCTGAATTATTCTCACGCATCCGAACCACAAAGCAAAATCAGTCATTATTTGTGGAACGAATCGGTATCATGAACGACTTTACGTTTAATTTCATTTCCCCGGTAACAGGGAAGCATCTAAATCTTCAGCACCAAACCTATGTAACTCCGGATGGCGATGAATCATATCCGATCATTGATACCATTCCGATACTTGTTCGTGATGTCGATGATCATTTGGAGATGATTCACAATTTACAAGAGTCGAATCGCCGCTCCTGGTACATCGACGATCAGGTCACAGCGTACGGTAAGGGGGCGTATCGACATCATATTAAGCGACGTAAAAAAGTAATTCAGGCACGATTATCAAATATTATCAAAGCATATGATCATAATGATGTAATTAGAATGATCGACCTGGGTTGTGGAGACGGCGCTTCAAGCCGCTGGTTGCTGGAGTGCGCTCCGAAGACTGGCTATATATTATTTACAGATTATAATTTCGATCGAATAAATCGTGCCCGGCAATTACTAACCGATCCGAACGGGCCATTTTGCAGCTTCGTTCTATCCGATATAACCCGACCAGTCCTTCCGCCGGAATCGTGTGATCTTGTTTTTTCGAATCACGTAATCGAGCATGTTCCCGACGATTTCGCTGTTTTTAAAACAGCAGCGTCTATATTAAAAAATGGGGGATATTTTGTTCTCGGCTGTCCCAACGAAGGCGTATTCTTTTGGATGTTAGCTTACGCCTTAAATCCTAACTCGATTCGAAATTCCGATCATGTACACTTTTATAATGCGGAAACCTTGAAAGACACGGGAGAACGAGCCGGATTACGATGTAAAGAAATTATTCACATAGGATACGGAATACCGGATTGGCGTCTGGATGCAATGGTCCGGCAATTCAGATTTTTCGATGATCTGTTTCACGTTGTGGGTTCGCGCCTGTTTAAATCACAGGCGTCATCACTTTATTTGATTTTTCAGAAATTATAAAAGTTTATTTGTTACTATTCAGTCGTGTTGTCATTCCGGCACGCTATGGCGCATCCCGCATGGCGGGACTGGATTCCGCGTTTTTTGCGGAAGGAATGACATTAATTGAGCAAGTAATAAGCACTTAACGTTGTTTAATTTAAAACCTAAAAAAACTATCTGCATAATTAACATCTAAGCGGGAATACCAGCTTCCAGTTTTGTTTCCCTGAACCAGCGTGACCAATTTTCAGATATCAGGAATAGATTATGAATTCACATAGCACAAATACATCAATCGAAGTTATCGAGCCACAAATAAAATTGAAACCGAATTCCGGGATCAAACTAAGCACGGCTGTTTCCATCGTTATTCCTGCTTACAATGAATCAGAAGCTATCGGCAATGTATTGGACACGTTGCTACAGGGATCCGAAGAATTAAACGTTGAAATCATCGTGGTGAATGATGGTTCAAACGATGCGACCAGTGAAATTGTAAAGCAATTTCCGGTGCGTCTAATCAATCATGACCGAAATATCGGCTATGGCGCAGCATTAAAAACAGGGATCCAAAATTCGCAAGGCTCGCATGTGCTCATTTGTGATGCGGATAGTCAACATCGGGTGGATGACATTATCAAAATGATCAAACTCACCAATCAGTATGATGTCATTATTTCCAAACGAATCAAAGGCTCACATCAAAAACGGGACCGCATTATTGGCAAATTTATTATCAAATCAATCGCCAATTTACTAACCGGCATCCGCATTCCTGATATCAACTCCGGATTGCGTGCTTTCAAAAAATCCATCATCCTGAAATACTTGCATCTGTTACCTAATGGATTCTCGGCATCAACCACGTCGACGCTGATTATGCTGGAACGCGGCTATCGCATTCATTGGTTACCGATACACACCATGCCACGTGTAGGCAAAAGTTCAGTGAAACAATTTCGCCATGGTTCCCAAACAATTTTGTTAATTACACGGATGATTACTCTGTTCAATCCCATGAAAATATTCCTGCCAATCTCGTTTATGCTTGGCGCTTTTGGCGTTATCTGGTCGGCCATTTTTTGGCGAGGCGGGTTTTCCACGTTGGGATCATTGTGTCTGCTTTCATCAATTACTATTTTCTTTTTTGGCATTCTGTGCGATCATCTTTCCCAGTTACGTCTGGAACGATTTGAAGCATTTGTCGATAAAGAAACGATTAAATAAATGTGCGGAATTTGCGGAATAATTCGTACGGATGAGCAGCCGGTCGATAAACTTCATCTGCGTGATATGCTGAATTCAATCAGACATCGTGGTCCCGATGATGAAGGCATGTGGACGAATGCCAATGTTGGTTTGGGCCATCGTCGCTTAAGCATTCTTGATCTGTCAATGCAGGGACATCAACCGATGTCAACTGAAGATCAAAAGGTACAGATTACTTATAACGGTGAAATTTACAATTACAAGGATATTCGAAAAATTCTGGAAAGTAAGGGCTATACGTTCCGTTCCAACACCGATTCTGAAGTGGTTCTGCATGCTTATCAGGAATGGGGCGCTGAATGTCTCGAACGATTCAACGGCATGTTTGCCATCGGCATCTGGGATGGCGTTCGGCATCAGTTATTTCTGGCGCGCGATCGGTTAGGGATTAAGCCGATATTCTACTATCATGATCAAAACGGATTGGCATTTGCATCGGAAATAAAGGCGATTCTGTCGCTCCCGCACATTAAGCGGGAAATGAATTATGAAGCGCTGCACCACTATCTGTCTTTGAATTATGTGCCGGCGCCATTGACACTGTTTGAAAATATCCTGCAACTCGAACCCGGCCAATGTTTGCTCTTTGAAAATCATCACCTGAAAACATGGAATTATTGGGATTTGAAATTCGGCGCTGGTAACGAGCGAAAATCAGAACGCTATTACCTCAACGAACTAAATGCGCATCTGGAACGCGCTGTAACCATGCGAATGATCAGTGACGTGCCGCTGGGCGCATTTTTGAGCGGCGGGGTTGATTCCACAGCGGTCGTTGCGTTCATGAAGCAGCAACATAACGAGCCGGTGAAAACGTTTACGATTGGCTTTCAGGATGCCAGCTATAATGAGCTTCCGTACGCGCAAATAATTTCCGACAAATTACACACCGAAAATTATTATGAAATCATCAAACCGGATGCGATAAACACCCTTGAAAAAATTGTCTGGCACAGTGAAGAACCGACGGCAGATGCATCGATGATCCCGATTTACTTTTTATCACAAATGACCCGGAAACACGTCACAGTTGCGCTTTCCGGCGATGGGGGTGATGAGATATTTGCCGGTTATGAAACGTACCAGGCATCCTATTTATCGCAGTTATATCGATATGTTCCGCAGGTCATCCGCCACAACATTGTTCGTCGACTACTGGAACAATTGCCAGTTTCCGATAAGAAGATGAATTTCGCCATGAAAGCCCGCCGTTTTATCAATGGCGCCGACTATCCTCTGCCGGAAGCGCATTTCCACTGGCGAATTATTTTTAATGAGAGAGAAAAACGATCATTATACAATTCAGATACTTACCATAGAATGGGTGTATTTTATAGTCCGGATTTGTACAATTTATATTTTTCTCGTTCCCAGATTAGCAATCCGTTGCAACAAATGCTTTACACCGACACACGCTATTACCTGCCCAATGACATGCTGGTAAAAGTCGACCGCATGAGTATGGCTCATGGTCTGGAAGTGCGCGTACCGTTACTGGATCATCAGCTTGTAGAATTTATGGCGACGGTGCCTAATCATTTCAAATTAAAATATTTTATTCATCGGAAATATTTGTTGAAAAAGATACTGGCACAACGCTCGCTATCTATCCCCTATCACCGAAAAAAAGCTGGTTTCAATATGCCCATCAGCCGCTGGATTAAGGAAGATTTAAAAGAATATACATATGATGTTTTATCATCTGAAAATATCAACCGGCTCGGAATATTTAACGCTAACGTTATCATTGCCATGTTAAATAACCATCTGCGTGGCAAGGCGGATCACACGTATCAAATCTGGTCATTACTCATATTAATGTTATGGCACAATCAGTTTATTGCAGGGAAGCCTCTTCAATGAGTAAAATTACCAATATTTTCAGCATTGATCTTGAAGACTGGTACATGGGCAACGAATGCATCAAAGTTCACCAGGCACAGCAATTTGAACAACGGATTGATTACAGCACATCCAAATTATTAGACATGCTGGCGGAATTCAGCGTTCAGGCAACGTTTTTTGTATTGGGATTCCTGGCTGAAAAAAATAAACGATTGATTCGAAAAATCCATGCTGCCGGCCATGAAATTGCCACCCACGGTTATTCGCATGAACTTGTGTACAACCAATCACATGATATTTTCAGAGAAGAACTTAAGCGCTCGATCCTCGGCTGCGAAGATATTATTGGCGAAGCTATTTTGGGGCACCGGGCGTCCAACTGGACAATCACCGATAAATCGCTGTGGGCGCTCGATATTCTCAAAGAATCAGGAATTGAATACGATTCCAGTATTTTTCCCACCAAAAATTATTTATATGGAATACCGGGAGCGCCCCGCTACAAATTTGTTTTTGATAACGGGTTAATTGAGTATCCGCCATCTGTCGCGGAAGTAGTTGGGCAACGGATTCCGTTCTCCGGGGGATTTTATTTACGACTGTTCCCCTATCGCTTCATCAAATGGGCTATCGAGCAAATTAACAGTGAAGGTCAACCGGCAGTCATTTACTTGCATCCCTGGGAATTGGACACGGAACAGCCACGACGATTACCTGTACCGTTAAAAAACCGGATCATTCATTACACGAATCTGAATTCCACCGAACGAAAAATCCGGCAATTGCTGAAGGATTTTTCGTTTTCATCATTTACCGGTCAATTCCAACTGACACAATCGGCTGCTGATCTCAAGAAAGTGGAACAATTGCAACATGCCTGATCGAAGAGATTCAAACAAAACAATGGTAGCTGTTCATGAAGCATCGACACGCATTTGTGAAGCGAATGATCGCCCCACGACACGAACAGCTCGGGCCGTATTCATCCGGAAATTAGATTTGACCGATACGAAAGGCTGTAAGCGATGGGATGATTTTGTGAATACACATCCGTACAGCAACTGGGCATTTTCAACTGGATTCGGAAAAATTCTTGCCGATATATTCGGTTATATATATCATCTGTTTGAACTATCAGATGCGAACAATTCCCTCATCGCAATTTGTCCATTGTACGTTGTGCCCAATCCGCTAACCGGTAAACAATTCGTTTCCATACCGTTTTTTGAATATGGAGGCATTTTAGCACGACCAGACATTCAAATATCTGAACTACATCAACTTCGTGACGCCATTGCTTCAACAGCAACAGCGCACAACATTAAATCAATTCAACTCAAGGCTAATCCGGGAATTCCTGAAGCATGGGCAGCCGATTTATTCACAGTTTCGACACATCATCACCATGCTGTGCTGGAATTGTCGGACTCCGCGACTATGTGGCAGACGATTTCCAGGCATGTACGTAAAGCAATTAAGCAAGCCAATAACAATCACATCACCATACAAGAAAAATCCGATCCGGAAACTATTAAAGCGACATTCTACCCGATGTACACATGCTACATGAAACAGCGCCATGGCAGTCCACCGTTTTCATTACAATTTTTTATAGCACTTCATACATTCTTTGGTGACAACTTCAAAATATTTTGGGCTTACGACAACAAAATCCCGATTGGTTGTCTGATTGGCCTGCGATCCGGCAAGCGGATTCACATCACCAACATTGTTTCCGATCAGCGATACTGGCACCTGCGGCCAAATGACTTGCTGCATTGGGAATTTATAAAATGGGCCTGCGATAAACAACTTACACATTTTGATTTTGGTGCGGCACGTCCGGGTGGTCAGGCACAATTTAAAAAGAAATGGGGCTGTCAGTTACTTCCGTACAACATATCCTCAATACCAGGATTTGATGCTGCCAGCGCTGACCTGCGTATTGATTCACAATTGGCAAAATGGTGCTCGTTTGCCTGGAAGCATGCCATCCCGAAAATTGCTGCCGACCGGATCGGGCCAACCGTCCGAAAATATCTGGGAAAATAAAACAATACTGTTGAGGAATTCATGTTTCATCATATGGATAAAATATTTAAGTACCCGCGAATGTACGGCGCCAAATTATGGGTAATTCGTAATGTGTTAGGACTTCCGGCTCGATTGATCGCGGACATTGACATTACCGTTGAAACCAAACTGGCTGAATTAAGCGAATTATCAGTCGCAGATATTGGTTGCGGCCGAGGAGAACTTTCACAACAGTTTCCCAACTATGTTGGCCTCGAAGTGTCGCTGGAGATGATTCATTATTGCCGGGAAAAATATCCGGACAAAATATTTGATTTAATTAAAAATGGCACACTTCCGATTCAGGACAGGGCTGTCGAATTAAGCATATTGATTTATGTATTGCATCATGTTCAAACCGCCCAGGAACGGATCGAATTATTAAAAGAAGCATCACGTGTTGGCCGGAAAATTATTATCGCGGAAAGCATCCAAAGCGAAAGCCCTGTGCTGCACCCGGTCAAGTCATTCTACTGGATGCTGACTGATGGTGGCTTTCACTACCACACCGTTGCGGAATTACATTCGCTGTTTGAAGCCGCCAGTCTGAACATTTGCGAAGAACATATATCAACGCCCTTGCACCAATTATATTGGGCAATTTTAGAGCATCATGAATAATTCTTATTCGTATTATTCCGGTTTGTAATGAAAGTAAAACACTCAAAAAGTACATCGGTTTTATTAATCAATCCGCCACAAAGCGATGATGAGCTATTTGGTAAGTACAAAAATCTGGCAGGCTATTTTATCCCGGTAGGATTGCTCTCGATTGCCGCCGTGCTGAAAGCCAACGGTTACACCGTCAAAATTCTCGATTCCGTAATCGAAGGGATGACATTCGACAATTTTCGGGAGTTTATTCGATCGACAGATTATGACATTGTCGGCATCACCAGCTTCACCAATACGTTCCAAAATACCATTGATGCAGCGCGAATCGTCCGGGAAGAACTCAGCGATGCTCTTATTGTCATCGGCGGTGTCCATGTGACCGCGTTACCCGTGCGATCATTGAACGACTGTCCCGACGCTAACATCATCGTCATCGGTGAAGGCGAATACACATTGCTGGATATTTGCGAGCATGTGGAACGACACAATCGTGATTTTTCCGATATTCAGGGAATTGTCTATCGCAATCAAAGCGAACCGAAAACAACGCCACCTCGGCCAATCATCAAACATTTGGATGAATTGCCAATTCCCGCGTATGAAGACATCCCTTTGGAAAAATATATCCCGGATGATTCTATTTCAAAATATACACCGTGCTACAGCCTGTTTGCCTCACGGGGCTGTCCTTACAATTGTATTTTTTGCAGCGCCCATATAACGATGGGAAAACAGCCGCGCTATAAAAGTCTGGACTACTTTTTTAATGAAATTGATTTGCTAATTGAAAAATACAACGCAAAGGCCTTCATTATTCAGGACAGCACACTGCTGAATAATAAGAAGTGGGTTAAAACATTATGTGAACGACTCATTGCCAACAATTACAAAATCCACTGGACCTGTAACGCGCGGGTGGATCAGGTGGATGAACATATACTGGTGTTAATGAAAAAGGCTGGTTGCTGGCTGATCGAATACGGCGCCGAATCTGCAAATCCCAAATCACTTACGCTTTTAAGAAAAGCATTTACTGTTGAACAAATCCGCGTGGCGATTGAACAGACGCGCAATGCAGGCATTATGGTGGCGTGCACATACATCATTGGTTGTCCCGGCGAAGATTTAAATGATGCCTGGCATACCGTGCGATTTGCCAGGGAAATGGCAACGGAGTTTGCAATGTTCTTTTTACCGGTTCCTTATCCGGGAACGATTCTCTATGATGTTTGCCAGAAGGATGGTGGGCTACAGACCAATATTAGCTGGAAAGACTATAGCGCAGTAAATTATAATAATCCGATATACGTAAATCCGCGCATTGATCCGGAAACTTTTAAAACGTTACCAGACAGAGCTGTTTTTGAGTATTATAAATCAATCAAGGTACTTTGGTATAATTTGGTTAAGATTAGCACGTCAAATGATATTAAGCGATACTGGAAAGCAGCAAAACTTCTCATTCTGAACAGTAATGTAAAATAATGCATACAATTCAGTCCCAGACAACATCTCAGCGGACGTCTTTCACAATTATTGGTCAGTACGTTCAAAAGCCGATGTCAGCATTATTAATCGTTCTATTCATTGCGGCTATACTCCGAATTATTCCTGTCATAATGGATATTGGCATAAATGGTGCTGATGCTGCAACACATCTGTGTTACCTTAAACAAAACCGGGCGATTATTGGACATATTCTTAAAAATGGCAATATTACACCGGAATTTATTAGAGATTACGCCGATCAAATCGGCTACTTGCACTCGCCCACTGCTATTGGAGTCATACCATGGTTAGACAGGCCTCTGCACAATCTATCAACGTTATTCTTTAGCTTATTCTTTGGAGAATCAGATTTAACGATATTGATACCGGCTATATTATACAGCCTGCTAATTATTATCGTTGTTTATTTAATTGCAGAAAAATTAAGTAATAAATGGGTTGGAATCATTGCGGCATCGCTGACAGCATTGTCCTGTGATCAATTTACGGAAACGCTTACGGCGATGGCACATATCGAGACAAACTTATTATTATTAACCGGGATATATTTACATCTCATTTGGGATGAAACCAATCAAAATAAATATGAAATACTAGCCGCAATCGCATGGGGACTTGCAGTAAGTTCTCATCCGGATGTCATTCCCTTTTTGTTTTTTTACCTTGTTCTGGAAATAATACGGACACTTATCATTACTCCTAGTTTAGTCTTGAAACAAATTGCATTGATAGGAATTATATTTATACCTATCATAATTATTTATGATGCATTGCTGTGGATGATGGCCGCTATTTGGGGAAAAGAAACTGCGCTAAGCTTATTTATTTCTGACAGAATGTTGACTTACCAAAAAACACATGTAGGTAGTTCCCTGTTTGAAGGATTATATATTTACCTGTCATTTTCAGCCACAGCCATAAAAGTTCAATTATTTACATTTTCTGACAGATTGATGGCCTTTATTTTCGGCAAACTACTTTTAAATGAAGGTGTATTTTTTATGCTTCTCTTTCCATTTATCTGGATTATCAGCATATTATCTCCATTCATCCTTTATATCAAACGCAGACATTTTGATGCGCTTGCATCTATTTCAATCACTATTGTCACGAATATACTATTTTTACTTCTGTATAACGGGGTAACAACCGAAACCAGACATTTATTACACATATATTACCTGATGATTATTCTTCTGCCAGTCATAAGTTACATACTTATTTCCAATTCAACTTTTAAATTCAATAAATTCATCCTTCAGCCAAAACTATTATATATTTTCATAGCACTGTTGTTTTTCTCAAATATGATCTATGTTTATCCTTTGTTTACATATCAATATGGAGCAAAACAACTTGGCAGGAAGCTGCAAGTAAAAGGAATATCAAAAGTGCACACGTTCTCGCATTCGGGATTAAATGTCTATTTGCCTGCTTATGGAATTAAAGTAACACATCTTCCTGAAACGCTATCGCCCAGTGATCTCGAGAAGTATGAAAACCTCGATTGGGTCGTTCGTACGCAATGGGCAAATGAAACGGAAAAAAATTGGGATAAGCTTATCGAAAAAAATTCAAATAATAATGATATCGATGAAGCCTATCTAATTGATGACTTGGGTGAATATCTGTTAAATAATCGTTTTTTTAATAACAATCCTTTATCACATATTTGGAGAAACTTGGTGCAACTAACCGGCAAGAAAGTTAAATCAGCGAGCCTACTTCAAAAACGATTATATATTATAAAAAATAGTAAATTAATTGAACTGTTATCCAGCGACAAAGCATCGCCTGATAGTGAAATATGAAAAAAAATCTTTTAAATTATCTTTGCTGCCCGGTATGCAAAAGTGATCTATTACTATCAGCCGAACAGACACACCTCGATCATATTCTGAACGGCGAGATAGTCTGCCGAACGAATAGTGCACATCACTTCCGGATTCTAAATGGTGTCCCACGTTTTGCCCCATTGGACCAAGAAGCTGATAAAAAATCCAGAACCGCTGATAATTTTGGCTATTCATGGAATGTTTTCAATACCCGTTGGGATAATGATGATATTGCATTCCTGGATTTTATCCATCCAGTCGAAAAAGCAGCATTTAAAAATAAAATTGTATTAGATGCCGGATGCGGGATGGGACGATTTGCAATGCTCGCCAGGGAATATGGAGCAAAAGAAGTACTTGCTATTGATCTTAGTCATTCAGTTGATGTTGCGTTTAGTGAGACGAAGGAATTCGACAACATTCACATTCTTCAGGGAGATATTTACAATCTTCCGATCAAGCAGGATCTTATCGAATTGGCCTACTCCGTGGGAGTGCTTCATCATTTACCATCCCCAAAACACGCATGTTATTCCATATTGAATTTGTTAAAAACGTCAGGCACTTTTGTAATGTGGGTGTACGGACGAGAGGGAAATGAATGGATTGTACGGTTCATCAACCCTATCCGGAATAACATAACATCGAAATTACCAATGCCAGTGCTTCTGTCATTTTCAAAATTCGTTGGATTCTTCCTCTGGTCGATATTGCGGTTGGTATATCGCCCCGTTAATAGATGCGCCCCTTCGATAAGTAAATATTTGCCCTATAATCACTATTTCAAATTCACGATGACTGAGACACTAACTCAAAATATTCATACAGTTTTTGATCACCTGCTGGCGCCAATTGCATATTACCTGAGCAGAGATGAAATTCGTTCATGGCTTGAAAACGCAAATTTAAAAAATATTGCGCTCCATCATCTGCGAAGCTATAGTTGGACTGCCACCGGGATCAAACAATAACACAATCTTCACACAAAAGCTGGTAACCTCAATCCCGGATAACAATGCATCTCACTGTTAGCGAAGAAATACCAAAGAATTGGAACACGTACATCACAAGTGCTAAAAACGAAGCTGGCTTTTACCAATCGGAACTGTGGGCGCATGTTAAAAATAAACAAGATCAATCACAACCATTATTTATTGAAGTAGATGACAGTTCAAATATAGTTTTAACGCTACTTCTATTTCAAAAAACACCGAGTAATAAAATAAACATCAAACCAGCCACACGATTTAATAATTTGATAAGCGGTGACTATCGAGGCTGGTTGGAATGGATTGATGGCCCCGTATTGCATACTCAACAATTCGATCTGGCTTTTGCTGCACTGAATTGTTTATTCAAATGGTTAGATGTATACTCAATGAAGCATAAACTCATTCGCATCCGCTCCGATGGATTTAATCATCTCAGTAAATGGAATTCCGATACTCGTATCCGTTCATTATTCGAAAAATTTAAATATTCAACATCCACATGGGGAACATATCTCGTTGATCTGACTCAAGACGAAGATACACTATTCGGAAATATTCATCAAAAGGCGCGGGGAAAGGTCAGAAAAGCATCACAGCTCTCGCTCTCAATTCGACAACCGGAAAATGTGGATGATTATCTCAAAAATTGGCAGGACGTCTATGTTGCAAGCGGAATCAAACAACCATTGCCGCCGGACATTATTGAAATAATGCTGGAAGATAAAACCAGAAAATTTATCTATCACTATTTAGTAAATGATAAAAAGAAACGTAATCTGGCAGTTGTAAGTATGTATGTCTTTAACAAGATGGCCCGACGAGTGATGTCGTCTATCTCACCAGTTTGTCGAGATGAAAGGATCCCTGCGCAGGACCTGATTACATGGCATTGTCTTCTAGAAGCAAAAAAGTTGGGCTGCCATACATTCGATTTTGCGGGTGTCAATCCCAATCCCCAAACGAGTAAGGAACAAGGAATAAAAGATTTTAAATCCAAGTGGGGCGGCACATATCATGAATTTTATATCAGCGAAAAAAACAACTATTCTGTTTTTTATAAAGGACTGACAAAGTTATGGCAATTAAAGCAGCGGATGCTGAGCAACTAAATTAGCACTAATCACAAGCATAAAATGCATCGACGCTTTTTTAAAAATGCCGGTATTTTAGCCATTACACAATTTATTCTTTTGCTCAGAGGCTTCATTGTAATACCACTCCTGACGCGATATTTCGGCACAATAAATTATGGCGTGTGGTCACAGATTGGTATTGTAATCGGAACAATCAGTCCGATTATGATTCTCCAGACAGATGCTGCCATTATGCGATATTTACCCGGGCATGCGTTTGAGAAACAACAGCGCTGGTTTTCAGCATGGTTGCTGTTCTTGCTTTCGATTTGTTTCATCGTATGTTCATTGCTAATTTTTTTCAGAAAACCGATTGCAATCCTGTTTTTCGGTACTGTTCAGGAATATGCCTTGTATATCCCGTTAGCTGCGGCATCGGTTGCAATAACAATTGTATTGAATGTAATCAGCAACTGGTTTCGGGTTCATGATAATGCAATATTATTCGCATCGATCGATATATTCAGGGCCTGCGCAACACTCACTGCTTTGACCACAATGTTAATACTTCAAAAAAGTGTTTATGAGCTAGTCCTGTATTCCGTTTGCAGTGAAGGCGTAATTGCTGTAATAATGATTCTTTATATTACCCGCAAACATGGCTGGAAATATCCGGATTTTTCAATTATCAAACCGCTGGTAAAATACGGACTACCGTTAGTTCCTGCCGGCTATGCAATGTGGGGTTTGAATTATATCGACAGACTGTTCCTGGTCAGGTATACTGATTTTTCCGAAATTGGCGTGTATGGTGTATCGTATAGTCTCGGTTACATGGTCATTCCCTTATTGATGCGCCCCTTTCGGACGATGTTTCCCACATCAGCCGCCGAGCTTTATAATAACGGGAAGAGTATGGAATTGCAACGGCTTTACGAATTTTCTGCCGGCAGCTCCATTGTTTTTTCAGTTCCGGCAGTCGTCGGACTTATGGTTCTTGGGAAACCAATACTCCAGTTAATTGCCACTCAAAATTTTGTGGGCGGTGCTCCCGTTATGGGATTTATTGCAAGTGGATATATTTTCCATGTACTATCAAGTTATTATACCATTTCGCTCGGCTTGGTGCATCGTCAGTATTTGTCAACAATCTCCATAGGTATTGCGTTCGTTACAAATTTCATTCTGAATTATGTGTTAATTCCTCGCTATTCAATTATCGGGGCTGCGCTCGCTACTCAAATTGCATTCTTAACACAGCTCATTTCAACGTTTTGGTTTGCCCAAAAACACAAAATATTTATAACACATATTGGCTTTCCAATTAAAGTCGTAGGTTCAGCGTTAATTATGGGAATCGGCATCTATTATTTCGGAGTACTTATTTCGAATGTTATACAAAACATTTATTTGGTTCTGCTAACCACCATTTTCCTGGGCATTGTGATTTATGCGGGTTTGCTTCATAGCTTCAAGATATTATCGATGGCTCGTGTGCGCTATGCATTTTCAATAATGAAGAGTTGAATTAAATGAAATCACGTATAGAACGAACCGCGAAATTGATCGATAAAACCGGAATTATTCTTGATATTGGTTGTGGCACCGGTGATATCTATGATAATATCAAAACGTATTCCAAACATTTTACCTATATTGGAATGGATAAAGAATCCGCAAGGCTCGTTCAATCAGATAAATCGATTAGCCGTATTTCCGGGGATGTTTATCATATCCCGTTAGCGAATAGTTCAGTCGAATCAGTGTTGCTGCTTCAGGTATTTGAACATCTGGATAGGCCGGTGGATGCCATCCGGGAGATAAACAGAGTTTTAAAACCAACCGGAACGTTAATTCTATCAACAAACAATGCGCTGTATTGGGGCGAACTTTTTACTGAAGTAGTGTGTTATGTAAAAACACTCATCAATAGACTAGTTAACGGCACGAATAAAGTAAGACGCCCAATTATTTTTGGAAGTGAACTATTCCGCCGACATGTTTTCGTGGTCACTCCATCCAGTCTGCATACCTTACTTCACATTAACGGATTTGAGTATAATCACACAATATTCTGTGATGGATTTCCGCGATGGAATTATTTTATATTCGCTACATTCCTCCCGTTTTTAATGAACATCCAAATTATTAAAGCAACAAAAATGAACCCATCACCTGATTACATTATTTAAGTATGTCTGAACCGAACTTCCTTTACATCGGGTACATGAAAGCGGGAACAACGTTCCTGCGCAGTTATTTTTCACATCACCCCAATATTGAATGGTACCGCAATGCGATTGTTTTCCTATCCGATACATTTGAACGTTCGACGTATTTGGACAACTTTGAAAACACCGGACATTCAAAATGTATTGTCGATATGTACGAGGGCCTGGCAATTGGCTTCATTAATCACTGTCGATCCGATGAAATCCGCCATCGATTCACACCGGACTATACGGTTGACGGAAACCAATTGGAACCTTCAATCGAAAAAATAGCACTCAGAATTAAGGATACGCTGCCACACACAAAAATCCTGATTTCCATACGAAATCAGATTGACTGGCTGCGTTCATATTATGGACATTATATCCTCAAGCTTCCGAAGCGCAATCGCACACTTCATGATCTGTTAAGTACATTTGATGGCAAATGCGCGCTATATGCCGGTAATTATTATGGATTAATTAAAACCTATATTAAAGTATTCGGACGCGATTTCGTTCATGTTATTGTTTTGGAAGAGTTGAAAACGAATCCCCGAGAAGCGTTGGAAAAATTGTGTCATTTCATGGAAGTTGATTATGTAGAATTTCCTGCAGAACGACAAAAATTGAACAAAGCAAAACCAAGTGGACAGCGGCATATTATAAAACTGCTTGCTTCAATCGGAATTTCAGCCGAACATTTTGCCAAATATTCTCCGATCTACAAAAAATATGCAGATACTATCTATCAGCTATTTTCTCACGATATTCTGACGAAACATGAAATCTCGATGTTACATTCATTCTATTCAATCAGTAATTATCACCTTTCCGGACTCATCGATGTTGATTTAAAGCAATTTGGTTACCCTTTGTAATCTATTAGGATGGATAGAATCAATCAAAAAAAAATTATATACCCATTTATTCATTATTATTTGAATGAATATACACAAGCCAACGATTTAATTCTGGACATTGGTTGCGGCACTTCACAGTACCGGCACTGTACTGAAACAAACTATTTTGGCATTGATCTTAAAACGGGGGCAATGCCGGATGGTTTCGAATATGATGTTGATGTAATTGCATCAGCAGAAGCGATCCCATTCGTTACCAATCGCTTTGATCTTGTGTTTTCAGTCGCGTCTTTCTACCAAATTCGGAATCACCAAAAAGCACTCTCCGAAATTTATCGGATAATAAAACCGCACGGACAAATATTGCTCTTCGATTATAATCAGCGAACCCAACAGCACCTGAATAAACGATATAATCTTACAAATACCCGAAATGCCTACCCATGTTGGTCGCAATGGGAATTATTGGCACGCGTCCAGTCAGCAGGTTTTGAGGGATGCACATTATTGCCCAAATGTTCACACAAAATAACTCCAATAACAAAGCGAATCCGACTATTTTATCAGGAATATCGGGGAAGTTGGGCAATTGTTACCGGTTATAAACTCTGAGATATTCAGCTATAAAAATCTCTGATT
Source organism: Candidatus Zhuqueibacterota bacterium (assembly GCA_016931935.1). Classification (GTDB taxonomy): domain Bacteria; phylum Zhuqueibacterota; class Zhuqueibacteria; order Thermofontimicrobiales; family Thiofontviventaceae; genus Thiofontivivens. Next base: position 47,660 of record JAFGDW010000157.1, read on the forward strand.
GTGAACGAAAAATTCCTGCACGCATTGCTGGAGCCTATGCTGGATTTACAAAAACTCAAAAAGGCTGTCTGTTTTCAGTAAACCACTAAGAGTATATCCAAATACCTCAGTCAGGATTTAACCGTGGGCTGAGCCTGTCGAAGTCGACACACGCACGATTGTCGTCCCGTTTTACTGGAAGAAACTCAGGCAACGGACAAAATGAATTGAAAGGCTTTTCGGATAAGCTCTAAATAGAATCTAATCACTTTATCATTTCGGATTCCATTATGCAATCGCACACACCTAAAATACTTGGTATACATCTTGGCTATAACGCCTCAGCATGTTTGCTTGGTGATGATATTGCATCGCTCGCGGAAGAGAACATTACAAGGGTTAAAAACTATCAGGGTTTCCCTTTCGCCGCCATCGGTGAATTATTGAATAAAAAAAACACAACCTTTGCCGAGATTGATATAATTGCGATAGCAGGTACAGACATCCAGCATGAAAATTCATATCGCTTCGAATCGTACTTTGCTCCACGCTATACAAACGATTCAAACAGTCCCGACACTGACACCCTTGAAAACCGGTTTATGTATCCATTTCGTAGAGTGGATTTTCATAGCCGGCTAAAAAGTTTTCTTTCGCAACAGCATTTTAGCGGTAATATCGTGTATTTGGATCACCATTTATGTCAATGTGCTGCCGCGCTTGCTACTTTTGCGGTCGAAAACGGTATGGCAATTTCAATGGATGACGGAGACAACGGTACGAACTGGAAAATTTTCAGTATTGAAAAAGGTATGCTTAAATTACTTGCCGAAAGTACGGTCGATTCGTACAAGCGCATGCATGCTACTCCCGCTAATGTCTGTTTGAATACAACTCAATTGTTAGGATTTAATCAACACGATTACGCAGGTAAAGTAACAGGTTTGTCAGCCTATGGACAACCCATATTTAAATCAATTTTTGATGAATTATTGTCTGTTAATGATGGACAATTCAGGAGTGAGATAAAATTCGATAGCTTTTCCCCGTGGAATAAAATTAAAAAAATTCTCGGATACTTTACTCCCGGTACAAATGATGATGTCAGAATGATCAATTATTTGCGGTCAAAATTACCACGTCATAAATATTCTGATATTGCCGCTTCCCTGCAGCAATGGACAGAATCAATACTTTTGGAATTTATCGAGTATTACCGAATCAAATTTAGTTCAAATCAACAACACTTGCTGTTATCGGGCAATATGTTTTCCAATGTTCTTCTAAATCAAAAGATCGCGGAGTTTTCTCAATTTCAAAAAGTGGATGCCGTACCCGTTACACCCTCTGGAAGTCTGGCAATTGGTGCATGTTATCTCATGGCAGATGAAACTCAAAAGAAAACGGTTTTCAGTAAGCCGTTTCAACATGTTTATTTAGGACCGCATTATCCTGCAACTGAAATTAAAGCAAATTTATCAGGTACCAAACAAACTCTATACACGAAATCAGAAATTCCGGATCAGGCAAAATTTATAGCACAAGCACTTTCATTGGAATATATTGTTGGCCTCTTTGGGGACCGGATGGAATTTTCATCACATGCGCTTGGCGCCCGTTCAATTGTTGCCAGTCCTGCCAATCCGAATATCAACACATTACTAAATCAGCGTTTACAAAGAACAGAATTTATGCCATTCGCACAATGCATGCGCGATGTTGATGCACTGTTTTTGCTCGAGGGCTATTCGCCCGGAGATTTATCTGCTCAATTTATGACAAGAACTTACCGGGCAACCGACAAATTGCTCAAGATAGCCCCGGCGATTGTTCATGTGGATGGCACGACATTACCACAAGTTGTGACTCGAAATATAAATTTGCTTTTTTATGATATTCTGACTTATTTCCAGGAGCTGACGGGAATTCCAGTTCTTATTAATACAAGTTTTAATATTCATGCTGAACCGGTTTTATTGACGCCACAGGATGCACTTCGTTCGTACGTTGATAATAATCTGGTGGATATTCTTGTACTTGAAGATTTCATTGTGACATCCCCGGACAAATTCAATCGAATTCGAAATCAAAAATATAGTAAAAAAGTGGTAACCTGTACAGTTGTTCACGAGAATCAGAATGAAACAAACATTCTGCAATCATCGCCAATTGAAAAAATCAAGGCACACATCGAGCCATTTATAGAAAATAACTTATTCAAAGGCTGAAAAATTCAACAGGTTTCTTCACCTGGATAGAACGCTGGATTTCGGTATGAAAATGAAATATAAGACGCCGTCAGTTTTTTTTTTATTATCTATGGTTTGAAATATCTTGATTTTCAATTTGATATATTGTATCCACTCATTACATGGTGGAAATTGTACCCTTCGACACCGTTCGTGTCACGAACTGCGGCGGCACGCCGCTGCGAGACGGCAAGCTCAGGGTACGAATCGAACCGTTGGCTGAGTGCTCCGGAGGCGCATCTGCCTGTGGCATGATCCGCCACGGCGGATCAACAATACCATCTAATATTGATTGGATACGATATATATTTGTGGAAATCAAGAAAATGAATTACTTTTACTATATCGAATAACATCGGAGAATAATTGAAAATAGCGTTAGTCAGTCCCAAAAGTTTAGGAAACACGCTAGTTGCTTTCCCACACGGCATACTCCAAATCGCTGCTGAACTAAAGAAACATGGCTATACATGTGACATATTCGATTTTAATGTCACCAATCATAGTTCGAATGATTTTTTGAACAAATATGATGTCGTGGGTTTGTCGGTCATGTCCACGCAACTGCGTCACGCAGTTGAGATTGTTAACGGGCTAAATAAAACTGTAAAGGTTATCTGGGGTGGAGTTCACTGTTTTCTCGATCCGTTGTCAGTCGTTCAAAAATTTCCAACACATTTTGTTGTTAGTGGTGAAGGCGAATATCCGATGCTAAATCTTCTAAAATATTTTTCAGGTCGGGAAAATATGGAATGGCTGCGGGGACAGAACGGTATTTGTTTTTACAATGATGCGCCAGTCATAAATCAGCCAAATTTCATTAGTGATTTAAACAATCTTGCTGATGTTAACTATTATGATATGCAGGAAATTGAAAAGTACATTTTCAAAAAGCAATATTGGTTTGATATGAAAAAGGATGTTCCTCTGTTAGATGTACTTGTCGGGCGTGGTTGTTACTGGAAATGCAGCTTCTGTATAAACTCGCTGTACCGCAAACACAAAGCATATCATCGAAGCAAATCAATCGACAAAATCCGCAGAGAAACCGAAAATATAATTGATGATTTCAACATTCGATTCGTTAATCCACGTGATGATGATTTTTATATGGATAAAAAAGTCGTTAATGACTGGAAGGAATATGCTAAAGAAAAAGGCTTTCTGTGGGAAGCAAATTTTCGTTTTAATTACTTTACGGAAAAACAGTTGGACGAACAAGAGATTAAAAATTTTATTGATTCAGGTTTGTATGTAATTAATATGGCAATTGAAGCTGGTGTCGAAGATATTCGGAATTCGATTCTAAAGAAAAAAGTAACTGATGCAGATATTTTCCGTGCTGTCGAGCGCATTAACCACAGCGTGGGGAAAAAAGTAGCAGTCGGGACAAGTTTCATTATTGACTTTCCCGGCGATACTCAGGCGAACAAAATTCGTGAAATCCAGTGGATGGATTATTTGCACAAACATCTAAATATCCTTTTCTCGGGGCCGCAAAAATATCGTTCCTATCCTGGCTCTGATTTATATACACAAGAAAAGGATCACAAAAGCGGTGATTTGGATTATTACCTGAATAATATCACTCAATCAGGCGAAATTAAGTCGTATAAAAAGCGTTCATATTATCAAGCATTTTACTCACCGTTCATTCAACTCTATTACAACCGAAAATTTCAGTCATTCAAAATAAATGATGATAGTACGTGGGATGTTTCGCCAAACATTAAAAACAGAATTATCAGTTCATTTGTGTTCGAACTGCTATTTCTCCCAATTAAAATCCGGCTCATGCTTAATTTTTGGGTTTTATTTTGGGAACCACATGTAATCGGTTTCATTTTCACACAGTTGGAAAAATTAAGCGAGAATTCACGAAAATTTTTCAAACGAATATAACTCGTACGGTAAATGTACTTCTGTAAATTTGACATTCGTTAATATGAAAAAATTGCTTGTTGTAATAATTGACAAATTAAGCTCGCTGATAAAAAAGGGCGAAATAACCGAGCGTTACTATAATCCCGACGATCTGTTTGATGAAGTTCATATCTTGATGCTAAATAACGATTCTCCGGATAAAGCACGTGTTCAGAAAATGGTTGGTCGCGCCAAATTATCAATCAGTAATCTCCCCGCTGGCAAGGCGTTATTTTTAATCTCACTCGGTTGGCAAAAATGGGCATTAAATATATGGGCGAAGCCAGCAATTGAATTAGCCCAAATATTTCAACCGAATATTATTCGCTGTCACGGGCATTTATTAAGTGCATACGTGGGTGCACTGATACATAATTCACTTAATATTCCCTGTATAACGTCGCTGCACATAAATCCCGATGAAGATGTAAAAAACAGAGCGGCGACCGTTATTCAAAAATTCATTTGCAAACTGGAAGAACGAGTGGAAAAATGGGCCCTGACCAATGCAGATTTAGTGCTTCCTGTCTACCAATCGATAATACCCTATTTACAGCGCTTGGGAATTTCAAATTTCGAAGTCGCTTACAATGCTATTAATCCGGCATTTCTTCAGAAAAAAACAGACTATAAATTACATAATCCGGTAAAAATTGTCTCAGTCGGGCGTTTATTTAATTTAAAAAATCCCGAGAATATCATTCTGGCGATCAAGAAACTACCCAACGTACACTTCACATCTTTCGGCGATGGACCCTATTTTGAATATTTGCAGAAATTAGTAATACAGAATCATTTAACGAATCAGGTGAAATTAATCCCGGCTTTATCAAATGATAAACTATGTAGTATGTTGGCAAAATTTGATATTTTCGCTGTACATACCGAACATTGGGAAATCAGCAAATCCGTACTCGAGTCAATGCTCACCGGCCTGCCAACAATAATAAATCACAGAACCGGACAGCCCGTCCCGGAATTCAATGATACGTTCGTTTATTTAGTTGAGAATAGTGTTGATGGTTATTTTAATGCAATTAGAAATTTAATTGAAAATGGTGCACTAAGAGAAAAATTAGGACGTAATGCATTCAATCAGGCTCACAAATATTGGGCGCCTGCCCAGACTGAACTGAACTATGCAAATATTTATAGAAGATTTTTACCCGGATATGTTGCGTGAAAATATTTCAATTTTATTTTGAGATGATTTTAATTTTTAGTCTGAATGTAGTGTTGTGAGCTTGTATAGAAATTCATCGTGGAACAAAATTTGCAAGCTAAGGTCGTGTTAATTAAATCGATGGTAAATGAAATAGTCAATCACTGGTTGCTGAATTATGGTTAATTCGTCATGGCAAACGAATACAACAAATACTTTGGCATTCCTATGACTATGTACGCACCCTTGCTCATCGACCTGCCGGTAGCTGTTAGCAGACGACATCCGAAGCCTGTGCCGGAACGATCCGTGGCTTGATTGTATGTCGCTGAACGCACACCTTCTGTTTACAAACGGGCAATTCAAACCTTACTCGCAACTGAAAAATATAAAACGTCAATCGGTCAAAAAGGTCATGATTATGCCTGGAAACTTTTTAGTCCGCTCGAGGTAGAACAGCAACTCGTGGATTTGTACTGTGAATTAGTACCAGATCTAACTGGACGAAATTAATCCACTGCTGTTGAGTTTCCGACTAAAATTGGAATCAATGCATGAAGCAATATCAGGATTATTATACCAAACATTATCTTATCACCAATCAAAATCTTGTTTATGTGCCGTGGGCGGTCATTTTAGGCTGGCTTGCATGGAAATGCTATGAGATGTTTATGTTTCCGGGTTTTTCATTTGGTGATGACGGACAATACTTAAACCTGGCGTCGTCGATCGCCAGTGGAAAGTTGCGCTTGCCGTTGCTCGATGGCTGGTTGAGAGCTTCGGAATATTTTTTCCTTCATGGCATCATTCAAAGCGGCATCATGGCCGTTTGGATGGAAATTATCGGATTTCAACATTGGTTTTGGGCAGCTAAAGCTGTCCCCCTCACGTTTGGTCTGGGAACGCTACTATTTCTATTTTTTACGTTCCGTCAGGAACAGATTCCGGCAAGTTGGAGCAGCGTTTTTCTTTCAATTACAGCGTTCGATGCATTTTTTATGTCACAGGCATTTGCCCTTCGCCCGGATATGGCGTTGTCGTTTGCTTATCTCGTTGCCATTTACAGTTTATATTTAACCTGGAAACAACCGTTACCACGAAATGCGTTAGTCGCCGGCATAACGTCCGGGACTGCCCTGCTGGTAAAATTGGAGGCTTTAACGATTCTCCCAACAGCGGCACTTGTCCTGTTGTTTTGTGTGGATTCGTTCAGCTCGCGCATAAAGCAGATCGGTTTGTATCTTGTCGGGTTGGCGTTTGTTATATTACCGTATGCACTGTGGATTATGATGAACGATAAGCGTCTGGATATTTTCCTGCTGCAATTCAGTTATACAAATGGCAATGGATTGTTCGATTCTAGTCGACAGTTACCGGGAACTGCAGCACAAATTCCCGATTTGGCATATCATTTTTTTTATCGACTGTATCGGCTCATGCAGGCCACGGTAGCGACATTTCTGAACGGACCGAAATCAATGGCGAGCTGGCTTGTTCTTACCGGAATTATATGGGGATTGTTTAACTTCAGGAAGCAGAAAGCTCGCTTCTGGGTATTTGTTCTTGGAAGTGGCCTACTCACATTATCGACTTCCCATGCCATCCAGGCGGAGCGTATTCTGATGCTGTTGCCGGTAGCAGCGCTTTTGGGAGCGCATCTTGCCCATTTTTCACCCAAAATGTTCATCCGTTACAGTGGCATCGCAGGCGCCATCATATTATTAATATTGATAGCTCAAAAAATCGTTGTGCCTTCGTTCGAACCACCCGGTGGCTTAAATTTAATGGCACTGATTATTTTGACATTAATTGGCATCATTGTATCATTGCTTCCGCGGCTGTCACAATATCGCATCAATCGCTGGTGTGAAGGAATTCTGATAGCATTTGTCGTTGTATCTGTATTTCATTCGGCTGTAAACAGTTTTTCACAACCTAAAAACGATCGACTCAGCCAAATAGAATTACGGCGGCAGCTTTATTCAAATTTTGCAGTTCCCGGAAATGTTATTGTTACAGATCCATCAATATATCCGCTGTTTCCGCAGCATAATCAATTAATCTCGAGCACGTTATTTCAAATCGAGCGTTATTATCATTACTGGCCAATGTACCCTCAACTCGATGCATCCATTCAGGCGAATGCAGTTGTATTGTCGGATTCAAGTTTTCAAAAATGGCAACAGGTCGAGCTGGCAAAGGATTTATTAAATAGTCAATTCTGGTTTTGGAAAACGATGCATTTATCAAACGGCAGGAATTATTATATTTTCACACGTCAAAACGCGCAGCGATAATCGGTTCATAACAGTTAAAATTCAAACGACCGTTCATATTTCCTATAAACAATTCATTTGGTCAAGTATTTATGCATTTGCATTTTTAAAAACAACTAATCAGCGCAACCCTTACTTCTAAACGTAAACTGTGAATTTCATCCGGGCTATTGACTAATTCTTTAAAGCACGGTTTCATTGTTTCGTCATCCATTCTTTTCTCTACAAAATCCACAAATAGCATTTTTCACAGATATTCATAACTAATGGTTATACACAAATTGGCATCCTATTGACGTGTTCATTCTAAAAACCAGGAATGGCACAAATGAACACCAATTTAATTCTGTCAAGTTTTATAAAAACAATAATTGAAGGCTCGAATAATTATAGATATCTTTCTCATGAAGGCTGTAAATATGCAAACAACATGGTATCAACGATTCAAAAACGAACTAAATTTCATTTTTAAAAACTATATTTCCCATCGAAACTGGTCGTTAAAAGAAGTAGGCGAATTTTGGGATAGCGTTGCCGACGCGAATGATATCAACGAAAGCACCTATTCCTATTTTCGCAGATTTACAGATGGGTACGACTTGTGTTCCATCGCTCCCAAGAGCAGGATATTGGATATTTGTGCCCGAACCGGAAACGGTACAATGTATTTCCACGAGCGCGGTCGGGTTGGGCATGCAGTGTGTGTGGATGTATCCAGGGATTATCAGGATATCTGTACCGATTATTTGCAACAGGCCGGTGTTCCGGCTGAACATTTGTTAATTGATGATTACCAAATTCCGCAACCGGATGAATCATTTGACGCAATTTTATGTTTTGAAACAGTCGAACATGTCAGCGAGCCTCAGGAATTATTAACTTCTTTGCGTCGGTTGCTCAAGCCATATGGAGAAATAATCATTACGACTCCCAATTTCCTGTGGGAACCAGTTCACTGGCTGGCAGCTATTACCGGAATTCATCGCAGCGAAGGGCCACATCGTTTCCTGCGGCGCCACACACTGCGACGATTGATAAAGAAAGCTGACTTGAAAATTATTACAGAATCAACAACAGTGCTAATCCCTGGGGGACCTGCTTTTTTAATAAAATTCGGAGAGTTTTTAGAACATATATTACCAGAAACCATTAAACGGTTTTTCGGCCTCAGACGAATATTTATTTGTACAACTAATGTGGATGAAGATGAGATAAAGGAAGAAACGTATGTTGCAGTCGAAGATTAAACGTGTGCTTGTATCCGGTGCCAATTGTGACATCGGGCCGTATGTTATTCGTATGTTAGAACATAATGGTCTCATAACAAAGGTGATGATTCCATCGCAGACAGATGCTTCGCGTTTGAATGGCATCTCCAATGAAATTATAGTGGTTGACTTTCCGGACATACAATCTGTTCAACACGCAGTGAACGGTTGTGACGCCGTCGTCCACCTTGCGCCAAATTCCAATTCAAATAATAATAACAAATCCGCGCGTACCATGACAAGTCGCACGTGTCATTTGGTGGAAGCCTGCCATATGCAGGATGTAAATCGATTTATTTATGTTAGTTCAGTAAGTACAATCCACCCTGAGCCAAATTCCTACTCACATTATGCACAGGCTGCAGAAAATTGTGTTACACAATCAGGCTTGGATTATACAATACTTCGCCCGGCTATGATCTACGGTAAAGGCAGCGATGATCTCAATTATATCGTTAAAAAAATTATCAACTTTCACAATTTTACTCCGATACCCGGCGTTGGACGACATCTTATCCAACCGGTTTATGTGTGGGATGTTGCGGATGCTATTTTCAAATGTCTGTTTCAGCCGCGATCAATCACCAAATCATATAACATCGGTGGCCGTGAGACAATTTCGTACCATAATCTAATTTTGATGATACAGGATATGTTAGGAATTAAAAAACATATCGTGCCAATTCCGCCAACTATCTATCGGTTAGTGAGTAAAATAGCCCGATCACTACAAAACCACAATTGCCCGATAGAGAATTTTTACATGGATGATGCAAATATTTCCCTGGATATTTCAGCCGCGATGCGGGATATGGATTATTCGCCGCATTTCCTGCAACCGACTTTACTTAAGGTGCTCGATCAAATAATTAATGATCGTGATGATACCCAGGTTCCAGATGAGTTTGATAATATTATGCTGCCAATTACCGAAACACGGATGTTTACAAATCGGGTTTGAATTATTTCATAATTTCTTATAGGCTTCGTTTCGCTTACAAACCAGGTATTTCAGAAATACTTGGTTTATTATCCTGAAAAAAATTACGATGCACAATTTTTGAAAAAGATATGAATATCTAAATATGTTCATTTAAAATTACCACAAATGTAAACCACTAATCCTGGACATTCATGAGCACAGAACTATCATTTAATACGTTGGAAAAGCAGGTGATTCGGGCAAAACTTTGTACCCATTGCGGTACGTGCGAAGGCGTTTGTCCTGATGATGCAATCCAGATGGATGATGTGATGGGTCATTGTTTGCCTCGATTGATCGGGACGTGTAGCGAATGCGGTGCATGCATCCGTTGCTGCCCCGGGGGAAATGTTAATTTCTCAGAATTAACGCCGGCGCTTCCACCATTTGATGACGATGGCTGGTTGGGCAGGTATCGTTCCATTTGGTTGGCGCATGCTGCAAAAAAATCGATCCGATTAAAGGGCGCAAGTGGCGGGATAGGGACTGCTCTGGCCCACTATCTGATTCGTAAAAAACACGTGGATGCTGTAGTCACGCTGGATTTCGACGCAAACATGCCCTGGATCCCAATCGTTAAAATTATTTCGCAGCCGGACCACATTATGCGTGCGGCGCAAAGCAAATATTTCATTTATCCGCAAAATCGCATCCTGCGCATACTACGCAATCAACCAGTGGATCACGTGGCGTTCTTTGCTTTACCATGCCAGGTACACGGATTGCGCAAGGCAATCCAAAATAATATTCCCGGTACCGAAAAAATTCGATATATTATTGGGCTTTATTGTGGTAACAATTTATATTATGATGCCACACGCAGCATTTTCAGACGGTTTGGCATTACTGATTTCAACCGAATTCGTTCGCTATCGTACCGCACCGGCGCGTATCCCGGTCATTTTGAAGTTCAATACGATCAGCAGCGCTATCGTCTCGACAAATTTTCATTTAATTATCTGTCGTTTTTCTTCACAGCGTTTCGTTGTTTGTATTGCACGGACCTCGCCAATGAACTGGCGGATATTTCCCTGGGCGATGCCTGGCGTGGCACTGTAACAGAAACCGATATTGCCGGAACAAACGTTGTTATCATCCGGAATCCCGAATTGGGCGAGATATTCCAACAAGGTATAAAGAATGATTATTTTGTAGCCAATGAAATTTCCGCTACCGAGGCGCGGCGTATGCATGCCAATGTGTTATCCAATAAAAAAATAGGTGCAGCAGCTCGAATTGCCTGGTTACGACGTTTTAAACGACCGGTTCCCGAATATGATAACACCCAAATTTATATTTCATTCCGCCGGCACGTGTTAGAAGGCTTCACGCTGGTGCTGTTACGCGTACTACGCATCCGTATCATCCGATCACTGTCACATCGCATATCCATGGTACTCATCAAACCGTTGATGCAATTTTTTCGCGGCTCATGGCGCAAACAGTCCATGAAATCGATCAACAAATTAATCTCAGAAAAAACTTCATGAATCAATCAACTATCGGCATTTTTTCATACCATTGGAATCCGGACTGGATAATTGGCAAAACCCGAATTCAATCGCGCTGGACCCAGCCATGGTCATTATATAAACAGGTATTATGGTACAAGGCTCGTCCGCGCCGGGAAGCATATATGCAAGAGTTGTTCGAGACCTATTATCCCGACGGCATATTCATCAATATTGATAACGAGCCGGATTGGCAACACCATATCGTGTCGGCATCGACAATCGTTTTACTTTACCCGGATGCAACCGGATTGGGATTTATGTCCGTCGAACGGACAATATGGAAACAAAAACGCATGTGGGCAAATATAAAGGTAATGAACGGACGGCGTCGGCAATTTGTTATTAATTGGTCGGTTTACATACAGTTACTAATTCGCCGGATTTTAGAGCGCACCATGCTGATCGAATTGTGTGCCACAATCCCGTTTGTATTGATAACGCCTATTCTGCTGCTGATTGATCAACGGAGACATGCACATGAATGAGATGGACCAGGAACTTCGTGCGTTCATGAGCGACGTCAAACAGGAAATTCAACAATTCTGGGACGAACGACCGCAGACTTATGGCGACACACACGGTGTTGCATCGTATGATGGTCAATTATTTGAACCGGGTACGAGAGAATTTTTCCAACGGTTGGATAAAGAATTTACTAGCTGGAACCATCCACTGCACAATCAAAAGCCGTTCGACCGACTGTTTCCATTTGATCATTACGGACCCGGCCACCAGGTGCTGGAAATCGGTTGCGGTATGGGCACGATGGCAATGCAATGGGCGCTACATGGTGTGGAACTGAGTGCAATCGATTTGAACCATTATGCAGTCACGCAAACCCGGACACGCTTCGAATTATTCCAATTAACCGGCGACATTCGGCAAGGCGATGCCCGAAATCTGGATTTTCCTGACCAGCAATTTGATTACGTGTATTCGTGGGGTGTGCTGCATCACTCACCTAATCTGGAAAAATCGCTTGCTGAATTAATACGTGTACTTAAACCGGGTGGACGCTACGGTATTATGCTCTATCATCGGCATTCGTTTCTGAATTGTTACTGGACACACTTCATCGAAGGCTTTCTACATTACGAACATCGATTTCTTGGGCCACTGGAACTCAGCAGTCGTTATGGGGACGGCTATGCACAGGAAGGCAATCCACACACCTGGCCGGTGACTCGTAAGGAAATTATTGCTATGCTTCGCCCCCACTCCGCTGAACTTGCCACTAGAACACTGGGGACGGAGTTGGATAGTATGTTCAAACTGATGCTACCGGGCATCGGAGTGCTGCTTCCGCGAGCAGTCAAAAAATGTTGGGCCCGGAGGTTCGGGTGGAGTTTATGGATATATGGGGTAAAAAAATGAGCAATTATTTTTGGAACATATTGGCCAGACTGGCTTATCCGCTGTTCTGGGAACGTTACAAAAAACAGGCATCCGCCCTGGGATTAAGAGAACCGGTATTCGTGCTTTCATTCGATTGCGACACGGATGCCGATGCCGAAGCCACTGTGGATATATTGGAATGGTTGACAGCACACGACATAAAAATCAGCCTGGCTGTCCCCGGTGAACAATTATTAAAGCATGCCGATCTTTATCGGGCTGCTGCCGAACATGCCGATTTTATCAATCACGGCGCTCGCCCCCATGCCGAATGGCATGATGGCCGGTACTGGAGCACAACCTTTTACGACCAAATGTCAGTATCCGATGTGGTGAATGATATTGTACAGGGGCATCGGATAGTGTGTGACACGACCGGTAAAATTCCCCGGGGATTTCGCGCACCGCATTTTGCCCATGTGCAACACCCCCGTTTGCAAAGAAAAATTCATCACGCGTTACGAAAATTGAAATATGCCTATTCGTCATCGACGCTTCCGCGTGAGGCATTTTTTAAGGCGCCAATTTATAAGATCGATGAAATCTATGAAATTCCTGTAACTGGCCGCTATAATGCGCCGTTCAATGTATTCGACTCATGGAGCCACGTTCACAGTCCTGAATTTCCGACGATTCTCCAAACGTATCCGCGTCGCTTACAGGATACTGTGGATGCCCTCCAGGAATTTAATATTCCCGCAATTCTGAACTATTATGTCGATCCTTCGCACGTAATTAAACAACCATTATTTTACGAAACGCTATTAACAATTCAGGAGCAAGGTATCTTATTTTATAGTTTTGAAGATGTGCTTGTTCGTCTGCACCTGATCGAACAGCCGCACCCACAATATGAGGAAGCAACGCTATAATATGTGTGGTATTTGTGGATACTGGGGGGGGGATATAACTCAGGATGAAGGCAGGACATTGCTTCATCGCATGATGGACCAGATAACGCACCGTGGTCCCGATGAAGACGGCATGTTTGTAGGAAACGGCGTTGGCCTCGGAATACGACGCTTAAAGGTGATTGACCTGCAATCGGGCAGTCAGCCGATGACCAATGAGCAGGGATCAATGCAACTGGTATTTAACGGCGAGATTTATAACTATCATGCATTGCGTAGCAGGCTTATGGAACAGGGGCATCGTTTTGCCACCCGCTCCGATACCGAGGTAATTGTTCATCAATTTGAAACCGATTCGATTGATTGCCTGCACTTGTTGAATGGTATGTTTGCGTTCGCCCTTTACGATGATGAACACAAGGCATTGATGCTCGCCCGTGATCGGGTCGGGATAAAACCGCTTTATTACTATTGGAATGGTGATCTGCTGCTGTTTGCATCGGAAATTAAAGCGCTGATGGCCAGCGGATTGATAGATTACCATATCAATTGGCATTCTGTCTGGCATTATCTAACCTTCCGCTATGTTCCGGCTCCGGAAACAATTTGGAAAAATGTCTATAAACTTCCACCTGCGCACTTTATGCTGTTAAATTCATCGTTCAAAACGCCGATGCCAGTACGTTATTGGGATTTTCCCTACCGTGACGATTATCCATCAATTTCCACTGAGGAGAGCGTTGATGAGTTTGAAAAACTGTTTCTTGATTCAGTAAAAAAACGATTGATTGCCGATGTCCCGGTGGGCGTCTTTCTCAGCGGCGGACTCGATTCCAGTGCAATTACAGCAGCAATAGCTGAAGTACATAATCATCGCCTGTCGAGCTTTTCAGTGGCGTTTGAAGGTGCATCTGCAATAGATGAACGTCCGTTTGCCCGCGAAATCGCTCATACATTTGGTACCGACCATCATGAGGTAGTCATCGATCAGCAGCAATTCATGGATTTTTTACCAGAGTTTGTCTATTTTAGTGATGAGCCGCTGGCCGACCTCACGGCTATTCCTCTTTATTATCTTTCACAACAGGCTCGGCAACATGTAACGGTCGTTCTTTCCGGCGAGGGCAGCGATGAAATTCTCGGGGGCTATGATTTCGCTGATAAATTTCGAATCCTGCAATGGGTAAAACGGTACAACCATGTCCCTTCCGGTATTCGAGTTCTGGCATCACCATTCATGAAACGATTGTTTCACGGGAAAGAGATCAATTCATTTTCGATTCGAAATATAACAACCGATCAGTTAATCGAACAACGCTGGGGACACATGACCCGGCTGATGCAATCGGAACAGAAACACCAATTACTGCCCGATATTATTGGCTGTCAGGATTCAATTTCAATGGTGGCACGGCAACTTGAACGCTGCGCATCAAACGATGCGTTTCAGCGTATGTTGTTTTTGTACAGTCAGTCCTGGCTGGTCGAAGATTTATTGATGAAGGCTGATAAAATGTCAATGGCTAATTCGTTGGAACTGCGGGTACCATTTCTCGATCACCGATTGGTGGAATGGGCAGCCCGACAGGCATCCAACGTCAAAATAAACACAGATCGTAATGGGAAATTGGTCACAAAATGGGTACTGCGCAGGTTTGCTAAAAAGCGTATCCCACAATCTGTACTTGAACGACCAAAGGCGGGCTTCCCTGTGCCCGTATACAATTGGTTGACTGATAATCTCAAAACCTGGGCGCACGATTTACTACTCGGAACAGATGCAATGCTCCCACAATGGTTGAATCATGCCGGACTTTCCGACATGCTGCAACAGGCAACGGCGGATTCAACGCCGTCACTTCATCAGCACCGACTGTGGAATTTACTTATTCTGGAATTATGGATGCGACGATGGAAACCAACCGAATAAAATCGATTTTAGCGATCTCCTGGTCGATGCCGCCATTTCTATCGGCGCGATCGATTCAGGTATCACGTACTCTTCGGGCATTAGCACGGTTAGGGTGGGATATTACACTGCTGACAGTCGAACCGATTCAAGGTATGGAATTCAGTAACGAAAATAAACTGAATGCGCTTGCAAAACAGCCATTTCGGCAAATTCAAATCGCTATCCCCGAACGTTTTTTTCTGTATCGATCAATGCATTATCTGCTGCCAAAAGCCATATGGCTACCCGATCACACCCGTGGCTGGATTCGCCGGGCAGTTGCCGCCGGCATTAAGGCATTTACGAATAAGCCATTCGATGCGATCGTCAGTTTCGCCCAACCGATGTCCGACCATGTCGTTGGCCGGGATATTCATCGTATCACCGGTGTTCCCTGGATTGCCCATTTCAGCGATCCTTGGGTCGACAGTCCGTTTTATCGGTCGGCGAACAGGTGGCACGATAAAAAAATGCGGGAATATGAGCGCGATTTTATAACAGAAGCGTCGACAATTATTTTTACGTCCGATCAAACCATGGATCGGGTTATGCTGAAATATCCGCCCAAATTACGCGAAAAAGCATTCGTCATTCCCCATGGATTTGTCACCGATGAACCAATACCGACGTTGGAGAATTCCGGTAATAACCGTATGCAAATCGTTCATACAGGCCGGTTTTACAATTTCAAACGTACGCCCGAACCGATCTTGTTGGCGTTGAGTTTTTTAAAACGACACAAACAATTACCGTCATCATTGGAAATCCACCTTATCGGCGCCATGCCACGCCGGTTCCAGCGGATGATTGATGATTGTTATCTTTCAAATACAGTTTTTTATCACGGACAGCTCGATTATTTTCAAACGAAAGCATTTGTCCATAATGCAGATGTATTATTGCTGGTAGATGCACCATCCAAAGAACCCAGTCTGTTTTTACCGTCAAAGCTGATTGATTATTTGCCCGCCGAAAAACCCATTCTGGGAATCACTCCACAGCAAGGCGCCAGCGCCGATCTATTGCGACGGCTCGATTGTCCGATCATTCCGCCCGATGATCATTTTGCTATCGCGGCCACTTTGCTGGACATGCACAGCCACTGGATGCTGGGGACATTGAATTTGTCGCCGCAATTCAGGGATGTCGCACGTGAGTATCACATCGACAATACTACTCAAAAATTCGCTGAATTATTAGAAAGTTATACGCCCCAATATCAGGAAGAATTTGAATATATTCACCACTAAAAAATTTCATATTAGTGCAATTATTGTCGCTGGTATTGTCGTTTATAGCCAGACGTTCCACCATGCATTTCATTTTGATGATTACACGGATATTGTCGATAATCTGCTTATTCGTCAGCTAACCAACCCTGCAATCTTTTCCACAACTCGCCCGTTCGCGTATCTCACATTTGCACTGAATTATCACTTTCATGCTCTCAATGTGGTTGGTTATCATCTAACAAATATTGCAATTCACATCGCGACCGCATTACTGGTTTACTGGCTCATTTACTTGCTCGCCCAAACACCTTATGTATTAAAACATCAGCGACAAATTCCAATTACCTGGATAGCATTCATTCTTTCTCTATTATTTGTCATACATCCAATTCAAACGCAGGCAGTAACATATATTGTTCAACGAATGGCATCGCTGGCGACATTTTGGTTTATTTTAGCCGTATGCCTGTATTTGAAAGCATTACTTAGCGCCGGTAAGCATCGAATTTTATTAATAATATTTTCAATCGCAGGCGCAGGTTGCGCCATTCTTACCAAGCAAATTGCCGCAACACTCCCCGCAATTCTTTTGCTATTTGACGTTGCATTATTCAAGGACAACCATACTCATTTTCGACGTATCCGGCGCTCCATCTTAATGATAATTGTTATCACCGGTGCTATCTTGTTAGTACGTTCAAATGTATTTTTACGGACAGTTCCGGTCCAGCAGGATATCGCTGAACCAATTTCAGGGACGACCTATTTGTTCACTCAATTCCGGGTCATTCTGTTATACATTCGCTTGCTCATTTTTCCGATCCATCAGAATCTGGATTACGACATACCGCTTGCACATGGAATTGCTAATTTCCCAATAGTACTTTTTTTGTTAGTTTTAGTGTCGTTAGTAACTATCGGTTTTCTCCTTTACAAAAAACACCGACTAATCGCGCTTGGTATTTTCTGGTTTTTTATCACGCTTTCCGTGGAATCGAGTGTCATTCCCCTGGCGAATGTCATGTTTGAACATCGTTTGTACCTGCCATCAATCGGATTTTTTATTGCTGTTGTATTCGCTGTGTCGGAATTCATTGATAATAAATATCATCGATATGCGTTGGGCACCTTTTTTATTATCATCTTGATATATGGTGGCGCCACGCTAAAACGCAACCGTGTCTGGAAAGATGAACTCACAATATGGACGGATGTCGTCAAAAAATCACCCGGAAAACCGCGTCCCTGGAATAACCGGGGAGAAGCATTACGGAAAGCGGGAAAACTGGAGCAAGCCATTCGTGATTATTCGCAGGCAATTCAATTATACCCGGCCTATCCGACGGCCCGCAATAATCGTGGCTCTGCTTACATGCTCTACAAAAAATATGATTTGGCGCTCACTGATTTTAACGTTGCGATTGAAACCGGAGCGAGTCAGAAACCGGAATTATTTTTTAACCGTGGTACGTGTTATTACATGCTCGGCAATATTGATGCTGCCATTGCTGATCTCTCGTATGCAACCGAAGCCCAGCCTTCCTACATCAAGGCATGGATGAATTTAGGCAATGCGTATGTGGCTCAACAACATTACGATTGTGCGCGTGCATGCTTTCAGAATATACTAATATACCAGCCCGAATCATCGAACGCATGGTTTGGATTGGGAGTTACATGGTTTGAACAGCGAAACTGGCAGGAAGCCCGGACACATCTGGAGCATGCCATCGACAAGAATAAAGATAATGCCAATGCCTGTTACCTGCTTGGCCAGACACTTTTCCACTCAGGTGATTATACGAATGCACTCAAATATTTTCAACAAGCGCAAACACTGGGTGTCAAAGTCGATCCTGCATTTTTCAAAGGCATATCTGCTAAACTAAAACCAAACAAAGAATCTTAATCCTGAATTTACTCGTTGATGTTAGTTCCCCCAAATTCCAAACAGCGAACCGCCATATATTTCGTGATAGTGTTGATCGCTCTCATTGTAACCTATGGCCATACGCTGGATGCATCGTTTCATTTTGATGACGAACAGGATATTGCCGAAAATCCGTCGATTCGATCTCCATGGAATCCACATATCTGGAAAACAACGAGGCCGGTTGCCTATTTTAGTTTCGCTTTAAATTATGCGGCTGATGGGTTGGATGTCACCGGCTATCATCTCGTGAATATAGCGATTCATTTCCTGAACGCAATATTGATTTTCTGGTTCATCATCATCACTTTTCATACGCCCTGTATGAAACACCATCCGTTGTCAGCTTCCGGTGAAGCGATTGCTTTTCTATGCGCCTTGCTCTTTTTGGTTCATCCTCTGCAAACACAGGCGGTCACGTACATCGTGCAGCGCATGGCATCGCTGGCGACCACGTTTTACCTGCTTACCCTTATTTTTTATGCAAAGGCGCGACTGCATGCCGATGCAGGCAAAGAAGCGCTTTTCTACAGTGCCGCGCTAATTGCAGCCATTCTGGGATTACTTACAAAACAAATTGTGTATACAATCCCGGTTATCATTGTACTTTACGATCTGATATTTCTAAGGTCGCTGGCAAACGTGAACCTGAATAAAACGAATCTTGCTATCGCAGCGGGACTGCTGATAAGTGTGTGCCTGGTTGGCTTGCTCACCGGCACATTTAATGTATCACGGCTTTTACGCACAATTCCGCCGCAACAGGGCCAAACGTTTTCCATAACCGGATATGAATATCTGCTCACGCAGATTCATGTTATTGTAACCTACCTGCGTCTATTACTGTTTCCGATTCACCAGAATCTTGATTATGACTACCCGATCACCCACACGTTTTGGGGAAGCGGTACTATTTTATGCAGCTTACTTCTCATATCGCTGTTCGTTGTCGGATTGTTTTTGCTACGCAACCATCGCCTGATCGGATTTGGCATACTTTGGTTTTTTATCACACTTTTGGTGGAATCCAGCTTTTATCCACTGCCAAATGTACTATTTGAACACCGCATGTACTTGCCAGGTATTGGCGGAATCCTTGCAATAGTCTCAGCGATCGAAACCGCATGTCACCGGCATTCCGGACGGCTTAAACTAACAATCGCCGTCATAATTATATTGATGTTCATAAGCATGACCTGGCAACGAAACAAGGTGTGGGCCAGCGAGTATTCGCTCTGGACAGATGTTGTGAGTAAGTCCCCCAACAAAGCCCGCGGCTGGTGTAATCTCGGCAAGGCAAACTTCGAGCTGAACAATTATGATATTGCAATTGAACAATTTAACCGATCGCTCTCAATTAATCCATATTATGCGGTAGCGCGATTTAATCGCAGCCAGGCATACATCGCGACAAAAAATTATAATGCCGCTCTCATCGATTTGAATAACGACATTGCGTTTCGGCCAGATCATGCAAAAGCTTATTATTTCCGTTCGATCGTGTATTACGAAGTCGGCCAATACAATTCATCCTGGTTGGACATAAATCGCGCATTGGAGTTGGATTCCACGTTAGCATCCGGCTATTTTCAACGCGGATTGCTTTCCGTACAAAAACAAGATTTTCCGGCAGCGTTCATCGATTTCAGGAAAACACTTCAATATGAACCGAAGCATGCGGAAGCGATGACCAATCTCGGAATTCTCTGTTCACGACAAAATGATTTCACCCATGCACTGAAATATTTCAGCGATGCAATCACCATTCATCCCGCCAACGCTGATATCTACGATAATCGCGGCCTGTGTTATTTTCGGATGGGCGATTTCAGTAACGCAATCAAGGATTACAATTTTGCGCTCGCCATTGATTCTACAGATGCATCAATTTTGTTGCATCGTGGCAAGTCCTACAGCCGTCTCGATTCGCTGGAGTTGGCGCTGAAGGATTTTTCTGCGGCGATTGCCTGTTCAACCGATTTTGTCGACGCCTTTTTTCAACGGAGCCTGGTTTTTGCAGCGTTGGGCTACTACAAGCAGGCAATCAACGATCTTTCCTTTGTAATTGCTAAACAACCGGACAACGATGGCGCGTATGTGAATCGTGGATTGAACTATGCCAATCTGAATCAATGGAAGTCCGCCATTTCCGATTACAATCACGCGCTCAAACTGAACCCGGCCCAACAAACCGCACTGCTGAACCGCGCGATTGCCTTCTATTACACACATCAATTTTCGTTGGCACAGCAGGATATTGATCGATATCAACCCGGTCTCAACGATGCCAATCAGGCACTTATTGAGCAGATTAAAAACGCAATCAGACAAAATTAATTAACTTTCTTATTTCACTATGAATACAAATCACTTCGTTAAATTCATCCATACTCATCGAGGCTATTTAATAGTTGGCAGTTGCAGCATTATCGTTGCTGCGTTGCTGGGATATGCACACACACTGCACTACGGCTTCCATTTCGATGATATGGATGACATTCTGCGTAATCCGGCAATCAAAAATCTGGCGGATATTGCCGCCATGTGGCGCTATGCTCCGACACGTGTTGTTGCCATCATTTCACTGGCATTGAACTATCATTTCCATCAATACGATGTTCTCGGTTATCATCTGGCGAACATCAGCATTCACATTATCACAGCATTAGTACTGTGGCTGTTTGTCAGGACAATATTAAAAACGCTGGGAACGCTCGCGCAGCAGGACCAACGCTGGCTGGCATTACTCGTGGCGCTGATTTTTGTCTCCCATCCGATTCAGACCCAGGCAGTTACCTATATTGTCCAGCGCATGGCCTCGCTTGCCACGTTATTTTTTCTGTTATCCATCACGACATTTGCTTTAGCACACAACAGCGATAATTCCATCAAGCGACGCAATCTGTTACTTGCCTGTTCATTCTTATCCGGTGTGCTGGCGATGTTCACCAAACCGATCGCGTTCACGCTGCCATTTGTCATCTTGCTTTATGAATACGCTTTTGTGCCGCCTGAAAATCGTTGGATTACACACAAACGCAATCGCCTTCGACTAATCCCGATCATGGCGCTTGCCCTGATTGTTCCTGCACTGCTGAAGTTTAATTTCTCGGTTGTTTTTCGGACCATTATTCCCCAACAAGGAAACACCTTTTCACTCAATGGCAAGGAATATCTGTTCACGCAATTTCGTGTTATCCTGAATTATATTCGTTTACTCCTGTTTCCGCTGGACCAAAATTTTGATTACGATGTCCGCATCTCCACTCATTTTTTCGATCCGGCAATGCTTCTTAGTTTCGCGATCCTATCTTTACTTCTGGCTGTCAGCATTCTTCAATGGAAAAAAAATCGCTTGTTCAGTTTCGGAATGTTATGGTTTTTCATTACGCTCAGCGTTGAATCCAGCATCATCCCCATTCCCAATGTGATGTACGAACATCGGCTGTATTTGCCAGGTATCGGTTTTTTTATTGCCGTGCTATCATTGGTGTATGACAAACGGCTGGGTTGCCTCAAACCGCACATAACCAAAGCAGCAGTAATGGCGGTACCGCTGTTGATAATTATGACCCATCAGCGTAATCGGGTGTGGGAGAATGAATATACACTATGGAATGATGTCGTTTTAAAATCACCGCACAAAGCGCGCGGGTGGAATAATCGCGGACGTTTCTTCATGGATCGTTACGATTTCAAAGCAGCAATTTCTGATTTCAACAAAGCAATTGCTATCAATCCTGCCTTTTTCGCACCCTATTTTAATCGGGGATACAGTTATCAGCAGAATGGTCAGTTAGATTTTGCCGAAGCTGACTTCCGCCGAACCTTGTCGCTGGCGCCCGCTTACCATGAAGCATTTAATTGTTTGGGTGTTATTCAAGCTTTCAGAAATCAGAATGATAGTGCACTGGTCAATTTTAACAAAGCATTGGATTGCAATCCGACTTATGTGGAAGCGCTCATTAATCGCGGCATCATTTTGTTGAAGAATGGTAGTACGGCATCGGCAATTAAAGATTTTCAACAATCATTGAAACTGGCGCCGGATAATCCGCAGGCATTGTTTTATTTAGGACTGGCTTATCAGCAGTCATCAGACAATCAAGCAGCCATACAGGCATTCTCGATCTACCTTTCCAAACATCCGCCTGTCAGTGACGTGTTGCTGTATCGCGGTAAATCCTACCTTGAGCTTGGTGATCACACTCATGCGCAGGCAGATTTAAACGCTGCCGTGAAACTAAAACCAAACGATGCCCGCAGTTGGTTTTATCGGGGAAAAAATCAATTCATACTAGGATCATTCCGGAATGCATTAAGTGACTTTGAGCGGACATTGTCCATCGACAAGCAGATGTATGAATGTTATTATTTTTTAGGTTTAATTTTAAACGAATTGGGTAATCCTGATGCCGCCATGGATTATATAGATTCGCTGCTCATCCACGAGCCAAAGCATCCCAAAGGATTAGTGGCAAAGGGTAACTTGCTGACACAGCAGAAAAAAAATCGCCAATCACTCACTTTTTATGATTTAGCACTTAACATCAATCCACAATATGCCGATGCATATTATGAACGTGGAACGGCTTTCATGAAACTTAACAATATGGCAAAGGCTATTTCCGATTTTTCAGCAGCGGTGAAAATCGATAGCAATCTGGCACGGGCATACGCAAATCGCGCCGAATGTTACTATCGCACACATCAATATCAACTCGCGCGGAACGATCTTGCCAAAGTAAAGACGTTAAACGGCATGGAGGATCCGGAATTGTCAACGGCCATGAAAAAGGTGAAGGGCGCCAGCTACCACAAAACCAACTATGAAAAATCGAATTGATATTTCCAGAACAATTTTCACTGTTTTCCAATCACCCTGGCTTGCCCGCATAACTATCGTTATAGCCGGCATAATTTGTTATGCACAAACGCTAAATTTCAGCTTCCACTTTGATGATTTTTATGATATCGTAAACAATCCGGATATTCGTAATCTGTCCGATATTTCAGCCTGGTGGCATACATCGCATGGCCGACCAATCGCCATGCTGACCTTTGCGTTGAATTATCATGTACACGGATTGAGCGTGCAGGGCTACCATAGTGTCAATATTCTTATTCATCTCATGAACGCATTTTTAGTTTATGAATTAACAAAAATCACACTTACTACTCCGAAAATTGATAATGATCTTATCCGGCTCAGTGACTCCATCGCCTTTGTTGCAGGCTTGTTATTTGTGATTCACCCGGTGCAGACACAGGCAGTGACTTACATAGTTCAACGCATGGCGTCTCTGGCGACATTGTTTTATTTTGCTTCTTTGCTCTGTTACATAAACGCCCGGATAAGTACAAATCGTCGAACTCGTCTGCTTTATTTCGGGATCAGTGCATTATCAGCGCTACTGGGCATGTACACAAAGCAAATTGTGTTTACATTGCCGATTATTATCATGCTGTATGAATTCACATTCTTTTCGTCATTCAAGTCAATCAGCATGAAACATAAAATTGGTGCCGGTATTCTTTTGGCGACTGCACTTGTAATCATTCCATTGACGAATGGATTGGATTTATCGCTGTTAAACCGGGAAATTCCGCCTCAGCAGGGGCATCCGGAAACGATTACCACATTCACTTATTTTTTGACACAAACGCGGGCGCTTATGACTTACTTACGACTGTTTTTCATCCCGATTCATCAGCAACTGGATTATTACTATCGCCTGTCCACCCAGGCAGGTGATCCGGCAGTGCTGTTAAGTTCAGCCGGTTTGATTGCATTGTTGCTGCTCGCTGTATTTAGCTTCAAAAAGAACAAATTATTTGCATTCGGGCTGATCTGGTTTTTTGTTACCATTTCGGTAGAATCGGGAGTTATCGCCCTGCCCAATGTTATTTTTGAGCATCGCATGTATTTGCCACTGATGGGACTGATCTGGGCGGTACTTGCACTGCTGTACTCATTTGCATCATTGCGTCGACCGCGAATATCATCGGGGGTGTTAGTATTCGTTTCAATGGCATTTATTGGCATGACTGTCCAGCGAAATCAGGCATGGCAGAATGAAACGACGCTTTGGAGCGACAATGTATTGAAAGCGCCCGAGAATCCCCGTGCCTGGGCGTCACGCAGTACTGTTTACCTTGAAACAAATGAACTCAATCCGGCGTTGGCAGATGCAAATAAGGCGCTCGATTTGTGCCCAACCTATACAATTGCACGTCTGAATCGCGGTATTATCTACTACCGGTTACAGCAGTTCGAACGGGCGTTGGCAGATTTTAATAATGTCCTGGAATCGCATCCGGATCATTTTCAGGCGTTGAATAATCGTGGTTTGGTTTATATAGAATTGAAACAATACAGTCGCGCACTCGATGATTTTAACAAAGCGATTGCCCTTAATCCGGTCGATGTAAAAGCACGCTTTAATCGAGGCAAAGCATATTTTCTGGAACAACAACTCAAACCTGCCATCGCGGATTTTTCCTTTGTCATAAATCAGCAACCTGACCAGACCGATGCGCTTCTTTACCGCGGCCTCAGTTATTCACGATCAAACGACGTACCAGCAGCGATTGCTGATTTAACAGAACTGACTCATATTCATAAAGCAAACGCAAACGTATATCTGTTACTTGGGCAGTTATACATTCAGCAAACAGAATATCAACACGCAATCACAGCGTTCACGTCTGCCTTGAATTTACAGCCTGATTTAGTGGAAGCGCTCAACAATCGCGGCAATTCGTACATGCTGATTGGCCAGTTTGAAAAAGCACTTGATGATTACAGCCGGGCAATTACGCTATCACCGGATTATACCAACGCACTGTATAACCGTTCTCGCTGCTATTACAGCTTAAATAAATACAAGCTGGCGCTCAACGATGCCACCAAAATTCGCCAACTAGGGGCTGACATTCCCAATGGATATTACAAAGATTTGGTAACCAGAACCAGTAGACAACAAGCGGCCAGGAGAAACAAGTGAATACATCCCGCCTGATGCATATATTTCAACGCATAGCAAACAATAAAACCCTGCTCGCCATTGTATTAGTTTTTCTGATTGCGCTTGTAGCGTATTCCAATTCATTTCATTGCGCATTTCACTTTGATGACTTTCGGGATATCCGTGATAACACGGCAATCCGGAATATTAGCAATATAGCGAGCTGGTGGAAAATGTATCCGAGCCGGGCACTAGCAATGGGCACGTTCGCCCTCAATTATTGGTTGCATGGCAACAATGTATTTGGATTTCATATCATCAACTTTCTGATTCATGTTATCAACGGATTATTGGTGTTTTGGCTGATTCGTCAGACATTTCGGACCTATCGGTTCCTATCAGATTCGAACGAACAACATACATGGCTACTGGCTCTGATCGGGGCACTGGTGT
This sequence comes from Candidatus Zhuqueibacterota bacterium, assembly GCA_016931935.1. Classification (GTDB taxonomy): domain Bacteria; phylum Zhuqueibacterota; class Zhuqueibacteria; order Thermofontimicrobiales; family Thiofontviventaceae; genus Thiofontivivens. The sequence goes on from JAFGDW010000157.1 coordinate 73,793, forward strand.
TTGTATCGCATCCGGTACAAAGCCAGGCGGTTACGTATATCGTCCAGCGAATGGCCTCACTCGCGACTTTGTTTTATCTGCTATCTTTGAATGTATATATTTTCGCGCGAACACAGGTCGCTGTGCCGGGCAAACGAATTTTGTTGTTTGCGCTCTCATTCCTGAGCGCGCTGGCTGGTATGCTGACGAAACAAATCGTATTTACGTTACCGGTCGTTGTAATTTTGTATGATTTGATATTTCTTGTTCATTTACCATTCTCACAGCTTCTCCGCCAGAAGAAAATTTATTTATTGTTAACTGGACTTGTTGCGCTATTGTTGATCGTGCCCTTCCGCGAGTCATTTAATTTTTCAATTCTGTTCCGTACGATTCCGCCGCAACAGGGACACGCCTATGCAATCACCGGAATGAGTTATCTGCTAACTCAATTTCGCGTTATTGTGACTTACATCCGACTGTTGTTTCTTCCGATCAATCAGAATCTCGATTATGATTTTCCTATCGCGCATCATTTTTTTGAATGGCCGACGATGTTAAGTTTCGGATTTCTGCTTGCTCTGTTCATTTTTGCAATCGTTATGGTACATCGTAATCGGTTCATCGGTTTTGGGATTCTTTGGTTTTTTATTACATTGATGGTGGAATCCAGTATTATTCCCCTACCCAATGTTATCTTTGAACACCGACTTTATCTTCCTTCCATTGGTTTTATCTTTATGCTGGTGGGAATTTTCAATATTTCGTATTTACAGAAGCATGCGATATCCACATGTGCACTCATTATACTGGTACTGACAACATTAACATACCAACGCAATAAAGTATGGCAAACTGAACTTACACTTTGGACGGATGTTGTTAATAAATCACCAGATAAAGCGCGCCCCCAGTATAATCTTGGCCTTGCTTATCACAATTCCGGTGATGATGAAAAAGCAATCGTGCATTTGCAGAACAGCATTCGCTTAAATCCGCTAATGCTTGAACCAATGAATCTGTTGGGAATTATTTATTTACGTCAAGATAAGTTCGACGAGGCATTGGCATGTTTTAATACAGCGATCGAAGCCCAACCGGCTTATCCCGAGGCGCTTAATAATCGTGGCCTGATTTATATGGCCCGTGACAGCTTTCAGGTTGCGCTTGATAATTTTAATGAAACGATTAAAGCGGATTCGAATTACGCGCTCGCATACCAAAATCGCGGCGATGTCTATAAATTGATGAGCCAAACAGAGCTTGCCATGCGCGATTATAACACGGCTATCCGCAAAGATCCGGCGTTTGCCAGAGCATATTATAAGCGTGGTTTGCTGTACCTCGATGACAAAGCATACAACCGGGCGCTTGCTGATTTCCGTTTGGCAACAACTTACGATGACAAAATGGCGACAGCGTTTTATAATGAGGGCATTTGTCTCTATCAGAAAGCACAATTTGATGGAGCAATTGCCGCATTCACCGCAGCCATCGAAGCCGATTCCACGCACGAGAAGGCTTATTATAATCGTTCACTGGCATACGCCTATTACAAAAAACAATTTGAAAAGGCCTGGGAGGATGTGCAACAGGCCAAAGCACGCGGGTATAAAGTCGACATGACCTATTACAATACCCTGGCTGATCATTTTTCAAAAACAACACATCAGTAGTTGAATGGATTTAAAAACTTCCAAACATACTGTTCTTTTGCTCATTATTTTCGTCATTGGAAGTGTAGCCTATGCCAACAGCCTGGATTGCAGTTTCCAGTTTGATGATTTTAAGGATATTGTTGACAATCCGGCAATCCGAAGTTTCGGAAACAATGCGGCATGGGCGCGCTACGCTCCCAGCCGAATGATTGCCATGTTTACATTTGTGGTGAATTATCAGATACATGAATTGCATGTACTCGGCTATCACATGACCAATATCCTGATTCACATAGTCACCGCCGCCCTGGTGTATGTGTTGATATTTCTTACCGTTGGATTCATAAAAAAAATGCATCCCTGGATGGAACGACGTGCGCATGAAATTGCACTATTCGGCGGACTAATCTTTGTCAGCCATCCGGTACAAACACAGGCGGTCACCTACATCGTGCAACGGATGGCATCACTGGCAACACTTTTTTATGTAGCAGCGCTCGTGTTACATATTCTCGGCCGCACGTTGCAAACCAGCCAACGTAGGCGCACTTTGCTTTTTTCTGGTGTTATTCTCAGTTCATTACTGGCAATGTTAACCAAACAAATCGCGTTTACGCTTCCGGTAATGATTGGTGTTTATGAGTGGATGTTTTTGCGGGATTTTACGGTAAGGAATCATCGGAATAAGCAAATACTGGCAGCTTGTTTGCTGGCAATCTGTCTGATTGTACCAATGCACCAGCATTTTAATTTATCAGTGCTGTTCCGTACAATTCCGCCGCAGCAGGGTCACACAGCTTCGATTACAGCAGCAACGTACATGCTCACTCAACTGCACGTTATTGTTACATATTTGCGCCTGTTATTTTTTCCAATAAATCAACAGTTAGATTATGATTATCCATTATATAGCAATCTGTTTCAATTATCGACATTACTGTCGGCCGGATTGCTTGTTGCACTAATGCTGCTGGCAATTCTGTCGTATAAAAAGTACAGACTTATCACGTTCGGGATCATCTGGTTCTTTATTACCTTGTCAATTGAATCGAGCATCATTCCGCTACCGAATGTGATATTCGAACATCGGGTATATTTGCCGAGTATTGGCTTCATATTTTTACTCGCCGGAGTTTACAACTGGTTGCAATTGCATCGTTTTCCCGCGCAATCACTCATTATTATTTCTTCGTTAGTGATTGTATGTACAGTGCTCACTGTCAAGCGAAACGAGATTTGGCGCACCGAAATGTCGATGTGGGATGATAATGTAAAAAAGGCGCCGGATAATGTTCGAGCACGCACGATCCGTGGAAAATTGTTTGCCAAAGCCGGTGATTATAATGCTGCATTAGAAGACTTACATCATGCATTGTCGCTAAATCCTAATTATGAAAACGCCAGATTGAATTTAGGAGTTATTTACGCAAAACAAGGTCAGTTTAATTGGGCATGTAATGAATTTGAAACGATTTTGCGTGATCATCCCGACAATCTCGAAGCCCATAACAACCTGGCGAATGTATTGATGGCCATGAAACAATTCCAGCAGGCAATTGAGAATTATAACACTATTCTCAGCAAATGGCCGGATAAATATGAAGTCTACGTGAATCGGGGGATTGCCTACGCCGAGCTGAACAATTTCGATAATGCGGTCCGGGATTTTAACACATCAATTTCACTAAATCCGAAATACGACAAAGCCTATCTTAATCGCAGCAACATGTACATGCAAATGCAAGAGTGGCAGGCAGCATTTGATGATTTAAACCGTGTGCTCGAACTGTCTCCGGCCAATATTGATGCACTTATCGATCGCGGTACCATCTATTTAAAGCTTCACCAGTTTTCCAAAGCACTCTTCGACTTTAACCGGGTGATTGAACTCGATGACACAAACGGGCACGCCTATGCCCGACGAGCGTTAACATTTTATTTGCAGCACAATACCAATGCCATGTTGCGAGATATCAAACAAGCTCAACAATTAGGCATGAATGTTTCACCTGCAAAAATTCAGCAATATGCAGCATTGTTTGAGCATTGAAATTATTGACATACTGAGATATGCTGCTTAAGGTTAAGAATGTAACACCCACATGTTACACACTAACCCGTAACTAGTTATACTTCGCTTAATTTGAAATCCCACACATCCTGGAAAAATGAAAATGCAATCACGGTTCATAAATTTGTGTATTCAAAAAATCAAAAAATTCCCCTTTGTTGCGACTATTTTGCTTATCACCATTGTCACACTCATTGGTTACGCCAATTCATTTAATTGCTCATTTCATTTTGATGACATCGGTGATATTGTAGAAAACGCAGCGATCCGGGACATTCATAACGTCGATTTGTGGTGGCATTACGCCAAAAATCGCCCGATTGCCATGTTTACATTCGTCCTGAACTATCATTTTCACAAACTCGACGTTGTTGGTTATCATATTGTTAATTTTCTTATTCACTTATTCAATGCCTGGCTGGTCGCCTGGTTGTTTCTGCTCACGCTGAAAACACCAACAATGCGTGATCATCGGATTTCCCGTTATCAATATCAATTGGCTGCGTTTGCAGGATTATTATTCGCCGTCCATCCGATCCAAACGCAGGGGGTCACCTATATTATTCAGCGCATGGCCTCGCTGGCAACGTTGTTTTATCTGGCGTCATTAGCATGTTATATTAGCGCACGGTTGCAGCCTACCAATAAATTAAAAAACATAACGCTCTTCATAACGGCCACCGGTTGTGCTATCCTTGGCATGCTGACAAAACAAATTACTTTTACGCTGCCGTTTGCTGTCATCCTGTACGAATTTACATTTTTTCACTCAACCATCCGAAAGGCGTATGAAGCCAATAAACGCTTGTATGGATCACTTGCTTTGGTTAGTATTATGCTGCTGTTAATCATACCGCTCACCGGGAATCTGAAATTTAACGTACTATTTCGCACCATCGTACCACAGCAAGGGCATACCTATTCGATAACCGGACTCGAATACTTGCTTACGCAATTCAATGTAATTGTCACGTACATTCGTTTGTTGTTCATTCCTGTCCACCAAATGGTGGATTATAATTATCCGATCGCTCACAGTTTCTTCTCATTTCCCACATGGTTTAATTTCAGTATTCTGATTGCCATAATAATTCCTGCGATAAAATTACTCCGCTCGCAGCGACTGATTGCGTTCGGTATTTTTTGGTTTTTTCTAACACTTTCAATTGAATCCAGCATTATCCCGATCCCAAATGTTATTTTTGAACATCGGGTTTATTTGCCATTCGTTGGGTTTGCTTTTATTATTGCGACAATTGCCGGCACAATAGCTGACAGAATTAAACCCACATACATTCAGGCGGGCGCGATTGTTTTGATTGTTCTTTTTTCCGGTCTCACCATTCTTCGTAACCAGGTTTGGAAAACTGATGAAATACTTTGGGGTGATGTCATCAAAAAATCACCGACCAATGCACGCGCCTGGAATAACCGGGGCACATATCGGGTGGCCCAGCATAATTATGAAGGCGCGCTTGCGGATTTTGATCAGGCGATTAGCGTTAATCCATTTTTTTACGCAGCCGTAAATAATAAGGGATCGGTGTATCTGAAACAGGAAAAGTATGAGCAGGCGCTGCAACAATTTAATATTGCGTTAGAGATGTCGCATACGTATGTCCAGGCATTTAACAATCGCGGATTAGTGTATCTAAATTGGAAACAATACGAACAGGCGCTCTCCAATTTTGATCAGGCACTGTTTAACAATCCGAACTTCACACAATCGTTCAACAATCGTGGAATCACGCTGATGGCTTTAAATCAATATGATAAAGCTGAGAAAGATTTTAAACGCCTGCTGAGCCTCGATCCGGATTTTATTGATGCACTGAACAACCTGGGTGTTCTGTACCGCGATCAGAAAAATTATGACCATGCCATTTACTATTTTTCGCTGGCGGTAAAGAAACAACCATCGTTTGTTCGGGCATGGGTAAATCGGGGAATTACCTACCAATATCAACACGAGTACAAAAAAGCAATTGCCGATTATACAACAGCATTGCAATACGATCCCAATCATATCGATGCGCTGTTCAACCGTGGCTTAATTCACATCGAACAGCACAAGTACACCGATGCCATCGCTGATTTCACAAAGCTGACAACCTTATATCCTGACACGCTTTCAGCCTGGTTCAGCCGCGGAGTTGCATTTAAAGAATTGAAAAAATATGACAATGCGCTATCAGATTTTAATCATGTATTGACAGTCGAACCCGAAAATGTAGAGGCGCTAACCTATCGCGGCGTCGTGCAATTCGAACTGAAACAACTTAACGAAGCGCTGAAAGATTTTGAAAATGCCATCCGTCACAGTCCTGATTATGCGCCAGCGTTTGAAAATCGTGGTTATTTTTATGCGCAAACCGGAAATTATGAGCGAGCAATTCATGATTTTAACCGGGCGATTGAGCTTGATTCAAGCTATGTTGATGCCTACAATAATCGGGGTAATACCTATTCCATTCTCAAAAAATTCGCTCTTGCTATCCACGATTATACGATGGCATTAAAGCTCGATCCGAGTTACCTTAACGCGCGTTACAATCGCGCTGTATGTTATTACCAAAACAAGCAATACCAACCGGCAGTCGAAGATTTAAAAATCTGTCAAGCAGCCGGAATTCAAATAAATCCTAAATTTGCACAGGCACTTAAAAGCAAACTCAACTATGAAACCGAAATCTCAAAGACAAACCTGCATTAATCGGCTACTCAACCTGATAGTACTGTTCGCGCTGGTTAGCCTTCAGAGCTGCGCGACATCGCAACTGTTAAAAAAAGAGAAAACCGTCAAATTTCCTCCAACAACAAAGGTAGATTTACTTTTGGTCAAGCCGCAGGAGCCTTATGTAGCGATCACAACAATCGAATCTCGTGGTGATTTGAAGTCCAATTTAAAAGACTTGTTTTCCAACATGAAAGTAAAGGGCCAGGAAGTTGGCGCCGATGCCATCATCCCCACGCGTGATCTTGAATCCGGTAACCAAAAAACGTTTGAGGCGTATATCGTCAGTTATCAGGAAATTTCCGGAACAAAGGTGCCGATCCTGCGCGGCCAGGCTATCAAGTATCGCTCTACAATCCAAAAACTGAAGCAACAGGGTGTTGAGGTGGAATTTGTATCCCAGAGCCTGTACCTGGGTGTCCAGACGGATATCGTTTCGACTGCATTTTCCGGGTTCAGCATGTCTGCCTGGGCCGGACGCAACGATTATCGAATTCGCCTCGGTTGGAAACGCCTGCACGTCCCGGACTTTTTTCTGGCTTACGATTATCAAGACGGACGACTTGATAGCGATTTCAATTTCAGCGGTGATTATTTTTTCTCACCACGATTTAAAGGGATGTATGTATCCGGCGGCACGCATTTTTGGAGCGGCAGCCTGGCACATAAGGATGAAGTCGATACAGGAAATTTCAGTGCATTTGTCGTATCGCTGGGCATGGGCTACTCTCGTCCATTGGTCAAGGGCATCTACTTGAACTCACTGGTTGAAGGTCAATTTCTCGTTGGCGGCGACGCTAGTGTGGATGTGGGAACCCGGACTGCATACTTTTACAGGGTGGTACCTGTGGTATCAGTAGAGATTGGGTGGCAGTATTGAACTAATTGAAGGTTGGAGAGTCGCCTCTCCATTATCGAAGCTAACCTTTGACATAAATAATGTGCGATGCATTTCTATCATTAATAATTCAAATTCAATTATTAGAAAATTCACGGTTGATGATATGAGGAAATCGGGTCGTGACTGGCTCTTTAGATTTTCTCCGGCAATTAACATTTGGGGATATTCATAAGTTTTCAAATCTAGCCAAAATCAACACCACGGCTAAAAATGGTTTCAATTTAAAAAATCCATCTTCAAATTAAAAGCCTTGACATTTTGACGTATCGTTTGTATTTTCGAATACGAACTACTATTTATTAATGAAATTGGAGTACAAAAATGTTTGACCGAATTTCAATTAATCCCAACATTTGCCATGGCCAGGCATGTATCAAAGGTACGCGGATTCCGGTTCATCAAATTGTCAAAATGTTGGCCAATGGTGATACTATTAATGATTTATTGGAAGCATACCCATCAATTGAATACGCTGATATTGCTGCATGTTTGGAGTATGTTGCATCATTAGCCGAAGAACAAATAAGTCCACTTGAAATGATTGAGATGTAAAATGAAAGTCCTGGTCGATGAAAATATACCGAATATTACAGTGAACGCTCTTCGAAAGATGTATAATGACGTTAAAGATGTCCGTGGAACAAGTGCTGAAGGCATTCCCGACACTAAAATATGGGAACTGGTTGAAAAGGAAAATCGCCTTCTTATATCGACAGATAAAGGATTCGCCCAATACCGGAATATGAATCATAATGGAATTTTAATCATTTTACTTAAGAAACCGAATAAAGATAAAATTCATCAACGAGTTGTTCAAACCATCCAACAATTTTCCGAACAAGATTGGAAAAACACGTTGGTCATTGTGAGGGACCAGGTACAAAGTATCTGGAAACCTGCAATTGAATAACCAATCATAATTTTGATTATTTTACTTCCTCACCAACCGCCTTGCCAACCTTACATACTCACTCTTCGGATGCTGCGCCATCATTTCGTTCAGAACCCGCCTGGCGTCAGCTTGTTTTCCCATCCTTATATAACTCATCGCGGTCATCATTAGTGCATCATCGCGCTTCGGTGAATGTTTGTAGCGTTTTACTTGTTGAAACGCTTCCAGCGCCTGCTGATACAATTTGTTTCCGAAATAACATTCGCCAATCCAGTATTGGAAATTGCTGGCCAGAGGGTGTGTGGCATTATTCTTTAGCAGCGATTTTAATTTTTCGATTCCCGCAACATAATTACGGAAGTAGAATTCATTCAATGCCTGCTGATATGTATCATCGACCGAAATCGGTTGTGCAATCTGTTTTTGACTAGATGTTTTGGGCTTTGGTTTTCGCACGGTTTCTCCGACCCAGAAGTCAAAATCCACTGGCGAAAGTGGCTGCCCCATGGTGTCTTTACATAACAACCTGACATGATGCTTGCCATTGGGAATTGGTGGCGGACTAAATGATAACAAATGCGTTGATACCATCGCCTGATCAGTCACATTTTGTTTATCAAAAAAAAGCTGGACAGTGGATAAATCCACCTCCCCCTGGTCGGCCAGAAAAGAAAGCGCAACAACAGTTTCCGGTTCATTGAGTTTTGAACCCGGCTCAGGGCTGAGAATTACAATGGTTATCTTCGAGCCAATCGTTTCATTTTCAATCCGATCGGCGTCTGGTTGGTTTCGTGATTGCAATGAAGAACCAGTCGTACCAGCGAACATAGCGGATAAATCATTTTCATCCGGTGGCGAAGCAGCAAACTTTTCTTCAATATCAGCTTCATTCGATTGGCTGTCGGTATCAATATTATCGATACCGAACAATCCCGCTAATTCATCCTGATTTGTTGGTATTTCCGATTGGGGCACAATTTCCTGATCGTTTGTGACCGTTGGTGTGGTACTGAACATATCCATCATATTGTCGTCTGTCGGAAGCGTGGTATTAGATTGCAGCGACTCATTACTCTCATCAAACATCGACATAACATCATTGGTCGAGGCGGTTTCACTTTCCAGGGGCTGCTGCAACTGATCATCTCCAAACATTCCCGCTAATTCATTCGCTTCGGTATGCGATGTTGATTCAATCGGAATTTCAGCAGCAATGCCATTTTGATTGCTATCTCCGAACATCCCCATCATATCTTCGTTGGCAGAATTGTTCGGCGTTGTTTGCTCACTCTGAGCTGCGCCAAACATTGACATCACATCATTCGCAACTACGGGCTCACTCGTATCCGATTGTTTACTGCTATTGTCAATTTCATTTTCTGCAAACAGGTTCATCATATCGGCATCTGCCGGGCTTGACGTGATTTCACCAGAACTATCAGCATCAGTTTCGAATATATCGGACAGATCATTCAAATTCAATGCGTTGGATTTGGCCGGCAGTTGTTCGACTGGATTCCCGTCGTTACCATCCGAACCAAACATATCCGCGAGATTATCTTGAGCCAGCGGGATCACCGCTTGTTGCATCTGTTTTTGTTCAATCCCAAACAGACTCATCACGTCGTCAGTCGTTTGATCGGATTTGTCAGCAGTTTTTTGACTATCTGCATTCTTCCAGTCAGTATCGTTCTGCATGATATCGAGCAAACCGGATTGGGGAATATTTTGCCCGGAAGTTGGTACGATTCTTACCCGATGCGGCCTGATGTACGGATGCGATTCCGGATGCGTTACCAGCTTTTGATCATCTTTAATCAGCATCAGAAAATACTGGAGTAGCGGTGCATCAACTTCGATATGAAGTTCAGCAGTATAGACACCATCTTTAAGCAATAGCTTTTGTGATGAATAATCTTTGCGTTCACTATTTCGAAAAAACACCAATAATGTATTCCCCTGGGAATCAGGTGTAATTTCAGCGGTGATACGTAGGGATCGATTCCTTTCAATAACCTGAACGGGTTGATGGACAATCCGGGTAGTTGATGCAAATATTATATTAGCAAAACATAGTAATACTATCCCCACAACAGACCACTTCGTCAGCCCCGTAAAAGCATTGTCACACTTCATAAATATTGAGCTATCCACTCCCTACCGATCATCATACTCAATCTTTAATTTCTTCTTATGGCCGGAACCATCTTCAAATTCAATACCAAGTTCATACTCGGTTTTGTCGTCTGTTCCCCAGGTCGGAATTTCAACTTCCGCCGAATTGTGCTTTGTGGGTGGTTTCTCTTTCGTGACGAGTCCGGTAGTACCTTTTGTCACAAACACTTCACCCAATTCATTCTGCAACTCGACCTTGCCTTCAATACCATGTAATGTAGTATTGCCCTTGTTATCCACAATCGTATAGAATTCCGTACCCTTCACAGCAGCGACCCCGGATGGGGTTTCGACCTTTAATTCGCTGTTTTGTTTGCTCACTTTGAGCCACATTTCCCCGACAGGGAAATTTAAGCGTTTCGCGATGGTCGATTGTTCACGGTTGCCACTAATCGTGAGTGTCGAATTTTGCCGAACTTTGATCAACGATTTGTCATCAGTAAACATAACAGCAGCAAACCCATCTGCACCCGTTTGAATAACGTCACCTGAGTTTACATGCTCCCCTCGTTCTGCTTTGGTGAATGATGCCGCGTTTGCTTGTTTCAACTGGACCTGGCCGGTCGCTTTAAGCACGATGGCAATATCTTTGCCTTGTTCACCTGTCATACCGGTCAACGTCAATAAGCACACGATTATCAGGCATATCATAACATATCGCATACTCCTCCTTTCGCTTATTCAATTTTAAGCTGATTAATTTTTATTTCGCCTGTAATTAATTTATTTATCAATTCGTTTAAGGCCGACATGTTAACGGTTGAATCATTTCGGGTTATTGTTCCGGTGGCAGTGAATTGATTCAACGAACCGCTATCTCCAAAATAGTCCTGATATTTTTCATCCCCTATAAGCATTTTTAAATAGACTGACAGTTGATACTGGAACCGTTCCTTATCACCACCGGCAAATTCCTGTAAACGAAATCCGCGTACTTCACTGGCGACATCCATGACACCATCAAGCGTATGACCAGTTGCCACTACTTGCCAGTAATAGGTATTACCACTTTTTAGTGTTGGCACTCCGGAAATCGGGTATTGGAAAATGGTCTGATCCGTACGTGTAACAAACAACGGTTCATTTTTGATAATATCATCTGCCGATTCATTTGGGCTTGTCACTTTCCAAATTTTGAGTTGAAAGGAAGTCGCATCCGATGACCATATAAATAATGGCTGTGGGAGATAAGTATCATGTATATCACCATAATTTACCAATCCGCCCGGCGATTTCAGTTGAATATCGATTGGTGTAGTCCGTTCGATGAGTAAATTATAGGTTTGAATTATTTTATTGGAAGATGCATCTAGTGCCGATAGTTCAAATTCATATGTCCCAAGCGGTATTTCACCTGTAGTATAAATGGACTTATTAATTTTCTCTACAATGACATCGTTCATTATCAATTGTAGCAATCGTCGTTTATCGCTCTTCGAGAACAATTGTTGATTGGTGAGTACTGAAATTCCTGGCACTGATTTAAATTCACCAGTCTGCCCATAAACTATCTTTGTCTTGGATTTTCCTGTCTCCTGGAAAAAAAGTGTCAATCGAATGGAGATATTTAATTCTTTGGATGTGGCATTATTAATTGCTAATTTAAATAGCAATGGACTCGTCCCGGTGTCACTATAATAAATTTCATTGATAAAAAATTCACTAATTTTGTTATCCTGCAAATCTGCTTGCATTTCAATTTGAGCAAGGACACGGGTAGAAAAAGAGCCAAGAAAGATGCCCATTAGTAAAAAATAAAATTTGGCGGGTTTGTACAACGTCACTAGATTCATGCTCACCCCGGTTTGAAAGTACGGTATGATCCCAATCGGTTTCACTACTATATTTATCGACGCCAATGAAATTTTCTTAATATTCTGTTTAGATATTTTGATTTTCTGCCGATATTGCTTGTAGTTACGTTAACAGATAAGCCGTTACAATTTAAAATCCTTATCAGGAAACTTATTAATACCAAGTAATATACTAACAGATGCGATTTACATTCAATGAATGAAGAAATTTTAAACTCCCTGATTTATATTCCCTTGTTTGATAAACTCGATACTGACGAACTTAAGTTTATCGCATCGTACATGCAATTGATAAACTTAAAGGAAGGTGAAATCGCTTTTAAAGAAGGGGATGTTGGTGATTTTGTATGCTTTGTTGTGGATGGAAAGCTGGAGGTCACCAAACGATCGAATCAAGGTGGAAATGTAGTTTTAGCGAAACTGTCCAAAGGTCGTTCGATCGGGGAAATGTCCATTATAGATAGCTATCGTCGCTCGGCAACTGTTAAAGCTATTTCGGAGACAAAATTAGTAACACTTTCACAATATGGATTCGAAACCATTATAAACAAGTTCCCCAAAACCGGAATAAAAATTTTAAAGGAACTGGCTCGACTGCTTAGCCTGAATTTACGTAGCACATCGAGCCGGTTTGTAGATTCCGCACTACCACCGCGGGAAGTTGCCCGGGCAACTGCTGTGAATCATAGATAAATTCCATTATTCTCTATTTTTCAGTTCCGCATGCAATTTAGCGGGAATTGGCGCACACTGACAGTTTTTCTGATGTTCAATGTGCCATTTCACACGCTCTTCAAATGTAGCACTTTTTGGCATTATGTTTGACTCATGCCGCGCTTTACTAATTCGTCCCATAATAACAACTTTGCTTTTGTTAAATAATACTGGAAACGAATTGGTTTTCGGATTTCCTTTTTATAAACCTTCCCTTAATCCCTTCCTTCAAAAGGAAAGGAATCTATGATTAAATCCGAAAACCAATTCGGCCTTAGTATATATTAAATGACTATGTAGATGTTTCAACTGGATATTTGCCTGATCTTGTCGAAGCATCCATTAATTACACAAGTGCTAGATAAAATGTGGAATTCCTTCGAAGAGAAGCAAATCATTAAGAAGGCGGGAAGAAATTAAAACTAATCATTGGCCCCAGCGTTGATATAAACTGTGAGTGACGCCGATTGCATCCAGCATTTTACCTACCATAAAATCAACAATATCGCTGATCTGCTTGGGATGATGATAAAAGCCAATAACCGGCGGCAATATAATAGCGCCGTCCTTACGTAACCGCAACATATTTTCTAACGCGGATGCCGAAAGTGGCGTTTCGCGAGGCACCACAACCAGGCGACCGTTGGTGCGTAGCGTGTTTTCCGCTGCCCGAACAATCAAATTATTGGCGTAGCCATTGGCAATTGCAGACAGCGTTTTCAGTGAACAGGGAACAACTATCATAGCATCGATTAGGCAGGAACTGCTGTTCAGAGGAGATTCAGCATCATGTTCGGAATATGCAATAACACTATCCGGAGTCGTATATTTTGCATCAATTTCATGGGCAATCACAGCACGGGCATTATCGGAGATGATCGAGAAAATCGTGTGGGATGATTTCACCAATTCGTCAATCAGCCGGGTTCCCAATATCACCCCGGAAGCTCCTGTTATGGCCACGGCGATCTGCATCATTGAAACTCCTGCTTCAAACGTGTGTAGAAACTATTAGCGGCGCCCGCATTGTCCAGAGCTTGTTTAACTTTCCCTGCATGCTGCTCATTCTTGGCAAGCGCAACCATGCAGCCGCCCCGTCCGGCGCCACATAATTTTGCGCCGCACGCCCCTGCCGATAACGCCGCACTAATCAAATTTTCAAGTTCATCGCACGACACATTTATTTGCCGTAATAATGTCTGATTGGAATTCATCGCTGCACCCAATCCTTCATGGTCACCATTCTCAAGCATTAGTCGGCCAAATCGCGCCAAATCGCCAATGCACTGAAACAACTCTCCATATTTCTTTTCATCGTTTTTATATGCAGACGCTACATCAGCAACAACATCACCGGTTTTTTTCCCAATCCCGCAATCTCCGATGACAAGATGAAACTGGGCAGGTTCCAGCAATTCGAACGGTTCGCCTTTGATAAAATAGACAGGCTGAGATGTGGCGACGACAGTATTATCCACCCCACTTGGCGTGCCGTGGTGGTATTTTTCCAGTTCGTATGAAAGCCGGATAAGATCGTCCATCGCCAATGGAATGCTCACAAATTGGTGCATTATCCGAATCAATAAAACACTGATCGCCGCGCTACTTCCCATACCACGACCGATGGGAATATCCGAACGAATGTCAAGCCTCCATCCGGTTTCCGGAATCTCCATTTGTTGACGTATTAGAAATCGCATGGCCTCATCAATATGCTTTACTTTTGATGGAATTTTCTGAGCGGCGAATTCATATTGAATTTCAAGATCCGACGCATGAATCACCGCAGTTTCACGTTCATCTATCCGGATCATTTCCGCATGTGCACGCACGTCCAGCACAGGCACTGCCACAGCCGGCTGACCATAAACGACAGCGTGCTCACCGAATAGGATAATTTTCGCGGGCACGGAAGCAGTTATAGTATGCATTGTTGCGTCCGGAATTTTTCAAAAATTTAAGAAAAGAAAGCGGGAATTGGTCAATTATTAGTTACATTAGGATCAAGTTAAGTAAGAAATGAGATTTCAGTTCACTATCGATGAGATTGAAACAAACCAGGTACTATTTCAATACCTGGTTTGAAGCCATCTATTATATTTAAAATCGTTATCTGCTCAATTGACAAAATTCCTAGTTCTCATCGGTTGAATCGGATTCGCCATTTTCTGGCAGTTCTTTCACGAGAAAATGTTTCAGGAGCTGTTTTGCGCGGTCGAAACGAACGCGGCCCTCGTGTGCCATTTCGTTAGCAATTTTTATCGCCATCTCTCCAATTGCGCCGGCAAACACAGCAACATTGCGTGCGTGCAGCGTCATATGTCCTTTTTGGATGCCCTCGGTTGCAAGCGTCCAAATTGCTGAAAAATTCTGAATTAAACCGGCAGCAGCGACAACTTGTGCTAATTCTGCACTTGTCGTTACTCCCATCATCTTCAATAATATTTTGACACCGGGATGAATCGCTGTTACGCCCCCAACAATTCCAATCGCCATCGGGATCTCCAATTCGCCGATTAATCGCCCCTGATTATCCCGATAATATTTGCTCACCGAGCGGTATTGGCCGTCGCGGGCAGCAAACGCATGCACACCGGCTTCAACGGCACGCCAATCGTTACCGGTAGCAATCAGCACTCCATCAATACCATTCATTACCCCCTTATTGTGTGTGGCCGCACGATGCGGATCAGCATCGGCGAAATGGTACGCTTTAACAATACGATTAGCTGCCTGATCACCTGTGTAGCCAGCACGGGCCAGACATTCCACATTATTTAGCACAAATTTTACTTTGACAGTCCGATGATCTGACAAATTGCTGACTATTTTGCAAATGACATCCCCTTCGGCCAGTTCAGCCACAATCGGCCCAAGCGCTTCTGCCATCGTGTTTACCGCATTAGCACCCATAGCATCCCGCGTATCCACCAAAATATGAACGATCACCATGGGGCCGCTCTGTGACTCGATTATGCGTACTTCAATATCTTTGGCTCCGCCGCCAAGCTCGAGTAGTGTTGGGTCTTGCATGTTCGCCAAATCCAACAATTCTTTTTTCTTTTTAAGGATGGCTTTTTTTGCCAGTTCAGGTTTGGGAACATCTACAATTTGTATCTGGCTGATCATAACTTGTTCAGAAGCTATGGCTGTCAATTCCCCGTTTTCACGAATGAGTCGAGCAGAATTACTGGCGGCTGCAATAACTGACGTTTCTTCAATTGCCATGGGAACAACATAATCTTTCCCGTTAATTTGAAAATTGACAGCGATCCCCAATGGCATACTAAACACACCAATCGAATTTTCCACCATGACATCACCCAAATCCGGTGTGAGTGTTTCTCGTTTGAGCATCCAACGTTCATGTGTGGAGAGTCGATACCATTCATCATTGAGTTTTTGCAAACGTTGATCTACATCCAATTTATAAAAACCTGAAAATCTCGATGATCGTCCATTCACATGTTTGGTGTCATCTTCCGCCACTACAGGCTTCTTCTCAATTTCCTTCATCTGTCGATCCATCCCAATTTAATTCATAAAAAAACCTTCCACGACTGCCATTGCAGCATATGGAAGGTAAAAAATATAAAAAAAATAGACAAAAAGCAATGATTTTATCGTACGATTGTCATCTTTCGCGTTGCCTTAAAGGAACGAGTGTGCAACTGGTAAAAATAGATACTACTCACAACAGGTTCACCACGTTCGTCTTGTCCATCCCAGGAAAGCGTGTAAAAACCGGCGTCCTGATCTTCATCTATTAATGTACGGATTTTCCGCCCCAGCACATTATAAATATGGATCATGACGTGAGTTTTATGTGGAATCTGGTATTTGAATTGAGTCATTCCATTAAAAGGATTGGGGAAATTCTGGAACAGCTCATAATGCATCGGCGTCGTGGCCTCTAATGCGATAGGGCTATGTTTCTTTGTATTACCGGTTCGGCTCACTTGCTCCAGTTGATAATAAAACGTTTGCCCCAGGATCGCCGATGCATCATTGAAAGTATATTGCTCTTGACCGACAATTATCGATGAATTTAGTTTTTGGTATCCCCCGTTCTGATTCTGGCTTCGGTAAACATTAAAGCCGGCAGTAAAGAATCCATTTTCGATTCGCCACTGAATGTTGATCGTTCCATCTGTTTTCTGTTTGGTTACAGGACTGGCTAATTCAGAAAATTCAGGATAATACACAAATTCCCGTGCAGCGAGTTGAAATTCGTCCATCATCAATTCACAATTTCGCACCCGCCAGAAGAAACGCTTTCCAGCCTGGAGCAGTCCGGCAAGTTTTGTGAAATCTTTTAGAACAAGCGTCGTATCTTGTCCGCAGCTATCCACAACTACATTCGTTTGGAACAATGAATCCAATGCAATTTCCACAACATATTCAGGATATATTTTATTCAGGACAGTCGCTGTGTCTCGACGCCATTTAAATATATCACCATCACATACAGCATCACCATTAAATGGATATATCAGTTGTGGTTGATGCTGTGCAACAACCGTGGAGTCCTGTTGACGGATATGAAGCGTCCAGGAATGAGTAAGCAGAGAATCATTTCCCTGTATGTTCATGGTCACAATATCATGTATTTGGGCCTGATCAGCAGTGTAAAAAAATACAGAATCGGTGATGCTCGTGAGTGAATCGTTGACCAGCCATTGTATTTTTAGCGAATCCGCTGGCATTAGCCACTGGGCATACAAATGAAGCGTTTCACCTGGCGTAAGAGTTGTATCTTGTGGTGGTGAAAATATAATTTGCTTATCGTTCTTCAACTCTTGTTGAATGACATTGATTTGCCAATAAAAGGAATCAAGCGTATCACCTTGCTCAGATAAAATTATCACAGCAATGCTATCAGCTTGATTTCTTTCGTCGAAAGTTGTATAGTTAAATTTGTCATCATTAGCCGTGTCGACCAGTGTCTGGTTCAAGTACCAATGATATTGAACCAGCGAACTATCGCCCCTAACTGCTAAATATAATGTGTCGCCACGAATAATGGTCGTGTCCGAACACGGGGAAAACGTATATCGATGTTCCTCCGTTGATGATTGAAGTCGAATCTGCCACACACAAATTGCCAGTGTATCGTTAGCGGCATTTTTCCCAATCGCCTTAATTTGATTTTTGAGCGAATCTGTATTTGGTTCTGCAATATAGGTAAAGCTCGTGCTTTTTAAATTTTCAGTAAGAATTCCGTTATGATACCAGATCCATGCCAAACTATTACGCTGCATTACCTGCCAAGGAATGACACATTGCATTGTATCACCTACATTAATCAGAGTATCAGCGTGCCAGTTAAATACTGATGAATCACTCGTGACCAGCTTTTCAGGATATGTAATGATCTGCCAGTTGTGCGAAGCCAAATGATTCATATTCTCACTTAACACTTTAACAGAAACGGTATCCATAGCAGAATCAGCGCTGGTCGCTACGAACATATACGATAGTACATTTTGACCGGAACTGGAATCATACGCGGTTTTCCAATGGCAATAAAGCTGTTCATCCCACGTTAAGGCAGGTACAATCTGTAATTGTATACTATCGCCGGATGCAATTGAAATGATCGAATCCGGGACAAAGGTGAATTCGGGAATGGTTCTAAGTGATGAATCAGAAACAACAGCTCGAATATACCATATATGTTCTGCCAAACCAGCATCGTTTGCATCATGAATTTCAAGCCGAATTGAATCCAACCCGGTAACGGAAGCATGATATTGGAATAGGCTATCGATTACAGTACACAATGAATCATTTACTATCCATTTAAACGCCACGCTATCCCGATACGCTGGTGGAATCGCCGCATGTAATAGTAGTGAATCGTGAATAGAAATGGTTGTATCGGAAATTGGGAAGAATTTCGCTTCAAATAAATTTTTGAGATTCCGTTGGACGAGCCATTCATGTGAAATTGTTGCATCTATGTCGATAAAATTTAGCTTCACTCGAACGGTATCAAAAATATTTTTCCCGTCAGCCGCTTGGGAAAGCCACACCGAATCCGCCTGAGAATTTATATCCTGACGATTGATGAACCATTGAGTCGAATATGCGAATGAATCCACCATAACACGAAACAAAAGTGAATCCTGCCATTGCAATATCTGGGTATCTGTGGGGAAAAATACAGGAACTGGTAAAGCGCTTACTGTATTAACGATACTCTCCGGCTGAAACAGTTCCGTAATACTACCTGAGTCCACCTTAGTAGTATCATGCACGATTGAATTATCAACGAAGAACAATGAATCGGATATGATGCTTGTATTGGCACTCGTGTCAATACTGCTCGTATCTGTCGAAGCGAATTCCGAACTTTCCTGACTAGACAGCATTGTAGTATCCAGGGCGACAGACTGATTAGTTGAGTCCGATGACACAAATGAGAAGCTGTCGGAATCAACGATTCCACTTGATTCACTTGCATCCGCTTCAACATACCCATTAGCAACAGTCGTGTCATTCATGCTCTCAACCGATTGATTCATCAGAGTTGTATCCGGACTTGAATTTGTAGTAATTGAGGTTGTACTATCTATCCCCGTTGATTCGTTGCCGGTTGTCGTCATGGAATCAGAATTAGTAAATGCAGTTTCGGGCGACGCCTCATTATTTTTTTCAACGACCTGTAATGTCGTGTCCGGTTGCATCAATTCCGAATCATCCGAAGGCGGTACTGCTGAATTTATCCCGGTAGCTACTTCTGTACTATCATTTTCGTTCAGATGATTTAAATCACCTATTTCAGTTGAACTGACATCCAATTGGGTATTTTCCGCTTCGGTGCCGGACAAAGCATTATTCTTATCTATTGATGTATCTTCATCCGGAATATTCGTCGTATATACAATTTCAGAATAGTGTGACTGAATGTGCTGTTGATCAATAATTCCGATTCCCAATTTACCAGAATAGCGTGGATTTTTATCATTAACCGGTAAAACGGATTGAGAGATAATCTGAATCAAACTATCAACCTGAACATTTCCTGCATCAAGGACTGCACGCGCAGCGACTGCTGAAACATGCGCCGCAGCGAGCGAAGTCCCGGTCTCTTGATTATCATAGTCCTTATCAATACTGGTCTCAAATGCAGCAATATCAATCCATTTGCCATAATTTGCGTTTTGGGATTTTACACCTGTTTCATCTACTGCGGTAACTGACAAAACATGTTGATAGGCAGCCGGATATTGCTTTGTCTGCTCGTTTTGGTTTCCTGCTGCGGCAACGATAAGCACATTTTTTTCATATGCAAACGCGAGCGCCTGTTGAAGCAATCTTGAATTATGTTTACTGTTCCAGCTAAGATTTATAATGTCAACATTCATCAAGACCGCTTTGACAATCGAACTTGATGCATCAGATGCCCGAATGCAGGAACTACCTTTGCCAGCCGCATCTATCAGCAATAATTTGTACGGAATGTATTCTTTAGGGAGGCAATCGTGCAATATTGTGCGCCCAACTTTTTGGATATGATTATTGCTATCAGGCATGGTCTCCACGTTATCTGCGAAATTCGTCAGGACTGTCATTCTCAGTGACCGGCAGGTCGCATTTTCATCTTCGTGCCACTGACAGTCCATCAGATGCCTGATTTCAAATTCACTCCGAGGAAGTTTTCCACCATCCACAACGGCAATAACAACATCATCATCTGCAAATCGATCGGGAAATGCTTTTCTGACTTTTTTATTTTTATGCACAATATTTTTTTTCTTTACCTGTCCGGATTCCGACAATCCCGTTGGCTTTTCAGATTGTGTTGCTACATTGCGTGCAGGCAATTCAGAAACAGAATTAATTTTCAATTTTGTCGGTATTCTCTGCGGTGCATTAATAGCAAAATTAAATAGATAATTGGGCTCAGCAAAAATTACATTTTCTAAACGAGAAAATGAATTTATTAATCTATCGCTGATAATTTTGTAGGCGAAGCTGAAAAGGTAGGTGCCGTGAAGAATTTCATCTGAGCTGCCAGCATTGAATAAAGGACAAATTTTAACAACATCCAATTCCTGAAGTAAGGAATCAATCTCATTATTACCGGAAAATCCTGTACTGTCGAGCATAATTTCCGGGGTGAACTGTACAATTAGTTCACCGACTGCCCATTCTGTACAATCGTCTGCACGTACTTCTGCCGGTCGTTCGGCCAATACGGAAATTGGGAACAAAATCAGCATCCAGATCAGAAAGTTTGCCCGGAAGGTTTGGATGTAATATTTCCATCGATCCTTTGACATAGATTACAGCAGCTCAAGACAGGTTATAGCAGAGGAAACGTGAATCCTGCACGTGGAAAAGTTCCACTAAAAGCAGATTTATTTGACAGGAATTAAGTTAGAAGTTGTATCAACGCTCGATAATCACTCCTCCGCGATGTTATTATTAAAATATCATGTTTAAATACAAATATCAAGCAAAGTTTTAAAAATTAATGAAAAATAACTTTCTGATAATATTTGTCACTTTGTTTAATAATATGAAAAATCCTCGTTCAAGTTTTTATTAGACATATAATTACTTAAACGAGGATAATTGAACAAAGTTACAATCTTGAAATTTCACCAAACACATCAAAACGGATCACCCGGTGGCGGTGGCGGAGGAGGAGGAAAATCATCATCCGGAGGATTTCTATGACCGCGCCTTCCTTCGTGTGGTGGAGGCGGGAATCGATTGCTTCGCATTTCTTTCATCCGTTTGATATGTTCATCAAACTGCTGCTTCTGTTCATCAGTCAAAACCGAATCCAACGCAGTATCAAGTGAATCCATCACAGTAATGACTTTCTGTCGCGATTGTTCATTAATATCATGGATTTGTTTTGTATAACGATCAATTATCCCGTTAATTTTTTCAGATTGTTCATCTGAAGGATTAATAATACGCTCAATCATGTGCGACAGGCCGCGTGGATTCCGCATATTCGACAGCCGTTTCTGAAATTGTGACCGCACCAGCGATCTATCGGTGAGCATTCCTAATGCAAATCCAATACACAGCGTTAATACAATTATTAACCCGGATTTCGTTCGTACATTCATATCCTTACTCCCAATTCATAACAAATGCAGGATCGACAACCTGTTCAAGGGTAATGTCCGGCTCACCCAACGCGCTTGCCACAGAAATTGTTTTGCTTTTAAATAAATTGTACGATATGAGCACAATCATCACGACTGTAGCGGCTATCGCGATTGGGCGAAATGCAGCAATAATGCCTTCCCAAACTGATTCTATTCGAAGCCCAGTGGCTGTTTGTGAACGAATTCTGCTCATGACCCGATCCGCAAAAAATGGTCGAAATTTGGTATCCACAGAGGAGTCGGTAACGCGCTGTCGAAGTCGTTCAAGAACAGCTTTTTCACGGCGCAATGTTTCTGACGTTTTCAAAGCTTCATCCAGTCGTTTTTGTTCAAGCTGGGTTAAAGCCCGCTCGAACGACTGATATAATAAGTCATGTACTTTGCTTGCCATTACGAATCTCCTAATAGTGGCATTAATACTGCTTTCAATTTTTTTTGGGCGCGCGCGAGTCGTGAAAGTACCGTTCCAAGTGGTACGTTTAACATGTCCGCTGTTTCTTTGGTCGAATAACCTTCCATCATGCGTAACACCACAACAGCGCGGAAGTCCGGCTCTAGGTCCTGAATTGCTTTCCGGACAATCTCCTTCTCGTCGTCATACTCGATTCCACCGGTTTCATCGACAAGGGTTTCTTCATCATCATCTTTGGATTTGGAAAAAAATAAAAATTGACGCTTACGCCGACGTTTTAATTCGTTCAACGACAAATTTATGGCAATACGAGTAATATAGGTACCAACGCTTGCCTGACCTCGAAACTGATCCAGCGAATTATGAAACCGAATAAATGTTTCCTGACCCACATCATCTGCTTCCGGGCAATTCCCTAACATACCGATTACAGTAGCAGCAACGCGTGGTTCATGTCGTTTTATCAGCGTTCGGAACGCGTCTTCATCACCTGATTTATAGGCCTGAATCAGTTGTTCATCAGTCAACGTATTTTCACCTTATAACCAGCGATTAATATTCATCTAATTACGCTGGCAAACAAGTTTAAAAATTTGTCAGTTACCATCATATAATTTCAATTGAATCCGATTCCATTCATGAGGTTTTTCAATTAATTAGACAAATCAATATAATCATTTATTCCCTAAAATGCAAATAGATGATAGCCACATTGTAAGGCTATCATCTATTTTGAAATTTTACACAATCATTAAAACAATTTTTAGTCTGAACCGATTTAATACCCATTAATTGTAATTATACCATTCGTCACTGATAACGTTATCGAACCCCGGCCATCGCCCAGCTTTCCTTCAATCTGCCGAATTGTTTGAGTCATATCATTAAGCGTAAGTCCACTTAAAGATGTGGTTCCGTTAATGACATTTGCTTTTAAGATCGCGGATGTCGTTATAGGGACATCCAATGCTATCGTCCCATTTATTGTGGATAACTCACAATTACCATCTACTGGAAGCTCAATATTTGCTGATATTTTACCGTTCAATAGACCAACCGATGTGCTGGCTTTAATCTGGTCGATTTCAACATCGCCATTCATATTTTGAACTGCGACAGTATTTTCAATACGTTCCACTTTTATAAGACCATTCATATTGGTGACATTAACAATCCAGTTTTTGGGAATTAATATTTCATAATCGACCTGATAACTTACGCCATTTTCCGAATTGGGTTGTTCCGTGCGAATACTGACTTTCGTATCCGTTGATGTCACAGTAACGGATATTTCGTCCAACGCATCATTAGCAGCGGCCTGTGTTTTTGCTTTAGCGATTCGCTTTCCTGAAACTCGTACTGAATCCGTCTCATCACTTCCACTTACAATAATTTCACCATTTAGATTGATCACTTCCAACGCGTATTGATCAGTAATCTCAACTGCGTAATAAAAAGCTGAAGTAGCGTTTTTGTCGCCATTATCATTTTCATTTTCATCGACATTGACAACAGAACACGAACTGAATAGAGCGACAAGAATGAAAGCAAGAGCGAGTACATTCCGGACCAAATAATATAATTTCATTTTGGATTCCTTTCTGTAATAATCAGGAAACAAGGCACTTTATTGCATTTCTGCCTGCAACCGATTCATCGATTCACGCGCATCGTTCAACCATGATGGCCGATCGCATTTTTGTTCCTGCTGTTTTAATATCGCGGCTTGAAATTCATCAACCGCCTGACCATTTTTATTCAAAGCGGAAAATGACTTTCCTAACAAATAATGAATTTCACCACAATCGTTGACGGACGAATATGTGGAGAGAATCCGGTGTAATTTTATAATACTGTTGGGGTAAAGCTTATGATTGTATAGTGCCCGCGCACCGTTTATTTCAAATTCGGGTTCGTTTTCAGACTGTTCGGTTACATCACTTGTATGTGGCGCTTTGGATTCGCCATGCACAACACTAACGTTGCCTATCCGCAATGGTTGTTTCTCTGATTTCGAATCGAGAGTTTTGATTTTATTTGACATCATCCATAAAAACATGTCACGCTCGGAAATGTTGCGTAAATCGCTAATATCCAGTTCAGAGCGCGATCCTAATTCAAATACAACGCCGGATGAAAGCTTCAGGACAACTATTCCATCCTTTCCGGATAAAATCGAATCGATCTCACGCAAAACTATTCCGGTTTTGGCTTGTTGCCAATTTTCATCCAGACCGCGGCGCACCAATACGTCACCTTTAATCGATTGAACGGTTGCGGTCAACTGAGCCTGCGCGCCGGAGAAAATTCCTAGCAATAATGTCGCTGTTAAAATTATGCGGTGTATCATACTCTCTCTCCTTTAATTCTGTATGGTAGATCAACAAAATAAATCATACCAGGGAAAACATTTATTCCACATCAAAAATTGACAGCCAACCTTCTCCCATACCATTACGCAGAACTGCTTCTTCCAGATATGAAAGTGCAGCCGAATTCCAGGCTTCGGTAAAACCCTGATCCAGCAATGTTGTTTCAACTGGAATCCAAATCGTCTGCTTGCCTGTTTTATCTTCACGAACAATATATCGTTTGGCGTTCGTGCTGATTTGGTCACCATTTGGGGCTTCAACTTCTGTATCGAACATTAAATAAACGTGCGCAAGTGATTTAGATGGATCTCTTACTTCCACAAAAGCTGTTTTAATTCCAATACTGCTAAGCAATGATGCATACAGAACAACCAAATCGTCGCAGTCACCGTGCCCCAGGCTCATTGTTTGTTCGGCAAACTGGACGCGATCATCCTGATAAAATGGTATTGTTGGGTCTGATTGATAACGGATGCCCAGGGCGCTTAAAGCATCGAATAAATGGCGTGCTTGAGCCAGTCGTTCGGGACCGTCATCGGTTTCAGAGGCTATCTGAGCCATCACCTTTCGACTGAATTCCATAACCTGTGGCGCTTCCGGTGTCAGGAAGAAACTGAGTTTGTCCATTTTGCCGTCCCAGGCATTGCGACTGTGTACCATAATCGGTGTGCTGAAATTCCTGGTTATCGTTTGTCCGGCACGCGCTTCCACAATAATATCTAACATCGCAGGCTTGCGGGTATCCACATTTTGAATCGTAGCGCCAAAAATCGCTGAAATCGGAATGTCTTCGGTTTTACCTCGCTGGATTGTAATAAAACCGCTTTCTTTCATACGCTCACTCACGCTGGCAATGCGGCTCTTTACATTGACTTCAATTGGAAACCCGGCAACATTTTCGATGGAAATCAATGCCAGTGGTACCAAATTATAAAATGGATAGTATGCCGGATAAATATCGCTAACCACTGGCCGAATTGCTTTGATTTGAAAAAGCTCACGCTTTTGTCCCCACATCACACTAAAACCGAATCCAAATTCCATCCCACTGGCTTCATAATCCGGGCTAAAATTAACCAAATGATAACGAATGTCCATATTAAGCGCAGCCCAACTTGTCATCATCAAATTCATACCGCCGCCCAAATAGAGACCGTTTTTAACTTTTGATTTTACTTCCTGCTCTCCGGCAAATGCATCGTTACCATTAACATGCATGATCCAATAGGGACCGCCGCCTGTGCTGAGATAAGGCTGAATTCGACTGGGGAATCGCGGGGATAGTATATCGTAGCGCAAGCCAATAAGAAATGGCAGAACAACCGTGACATCGACTTTTTCGACCAAATAGGAACTAAACTCTTCATTTACTCCGGCAACAGAGCCCAGTTGAAATTCAAGGAACCAATTATTGTGCATGCGGGAAAAAAAGTAAATCCAGCCACCAGCACCACCAATATTGACAGACCCTGACTCGCCAAAACTGTTTGTATTCACCTGTGTTGGTTGATCCTTGACATTCCAGAAACTAGCGCGCAATCCAATGCCATTGGATCGTTGTACTGCAAGCGTAGATGTCGTAAAAATTGAAAAGATGATTATGCAGGATGAAATTGTTTTCATTAATATTGGTTTCATTGTTTTCATTCCAAATTCCAACAAAAATATCTCGATGCAGTTACGAATTTTAAGAGTTACGATTCAAATGGTTGAACCTTTAAAAAAACTACAAAAGACCATTCAAGACACGTGCAGAAATCGCTATAAAGTTTGGAATTCCGGTTCCATCATGCTGAAATGTTAATACGATGGAACCGGATGATATGCTTTAAATTTATTGAGAACTGAATTACTTCTTTATTAGCGTTTAAATATATTTTAAAACTTTTTAGCTTAGATTTCTTACGTCAACATCATCCATGAGTTTCGAATAGTATATCCGTTTTAATTTGAAAACATTATTCGAATTGTCCCCAGTAAAAATTCATCCCGATTCCATAATCAAAACCGCTTCGGTCATAATTTTTGTCAAAATCAATAAAATGGTATTTCATATCGAAATTAAACGCACACCATGAAGCCAATCTGAAATTCATACCACCACCAAGATAACCACCGGGTTTTAAATTCGTGTCAATATTGACTTCATCTTCCATAATATCGTTATGTCCCTGAACTTTGGAAATCCAATACGGACCAGCACCAAATCCAACATAGGGAATTAAAGCAGT
The DNA here is from genome assembly GCA_016931935.1 of Candidatus Zhuqueibacterota bacterium. Lineage (GTDB taxonomy): Bacteria > Zhuqueibacterota > Zhuqueibacteria > Thermofontimicrobiales > Thiofontviventaceae > Thiofontivivens. Next base: position 100,880 of record JAFGDW010000157.1, read on the forward strand.
GCGATTACGTGGACTCATAAATTCGTAGCGAACACCAAACAGCAATGGGGTAATCACATAACCTTCAAATTCTTCCCTTGTATAATTTGTAGTTTCTAACTTATCCATTTGTCCGACAGCCCCAACCTGGACTTCCAGCCATGACATATCAGAAAGTCGTGACGCCAATATAAGCCATCCACCACCGCCGCCCGTATGAACAGATGATTCATCTCCCCAACGACTTGAAACGTGCACCGAATTGGTTTGATCATTCATATGCCAAAAACTTCCCCGACAACCAATGGATGTTGATTTCAATTGTGCGCTCGCTTGCCCGGAAAATGCAGTAAGAGATACTAATCCAAGCACTGCAACAACAAGTCTATATTTCGTTTTCATAATAATCCTCCTGATTCAATAATAAAATTAATTACAAGTTCACTTTACCGTCATTCAATCATTGTGCCAAATGCGTTAGTGTACTTGTAGCTTTTATTTTTCAATCAGTTAGGACAACACAGTTAATGATCTGAAACTGCGGAAGATTTCGTTTCCGCGGAATTTTTCCGCATCAGGAAAGACCGGAATCCGATGAATCCACATCCGAAACCGATGATTGAAGGAATTTTATCACGGTATCTAATGCTTCATGATACTTTTTGGGAAGTCCTTGATATATTGAACGAGGAATTTCATCTTCTTTAGACAAATTTTCTAAAGCAGCTTTCAGATTTTCAAGATAACTATTTATTTTTGCAATCACGCGATCATGTATCAATCCGCTGGTACTATTGGCGATTGTTTGTGCCGCACGTTCAATATTGAAATCATTCTCGATCAGATGGATGAAACATATCCCTCTTACATATTCGGTTATCGTGCCACGATCGCGATTTCCCAATGCCTTTGCTGTTTGTGATATGGCAGAACGCGAAAATTCGAACGAACGCATGGCTTCCAGAATTTGATCTTCCAGCGCTTGAAATTCAACTTGTGGAGCTTGTGCTTTATTGGCATTTTGTCTAATTTCTTGCGGTAAATGATTCTCGCGAATGACATCACTACCCTCACTCTGGGCAAGAATTGCTGCCCGGCGCACCACATTTTCAAGTTCACGGACATTGCCCGGCCAATGATAAGCTCGTAGCGTTTCCATAGCCCGGTCGGAAAACGAGGCTATTTTATAATCGTATTTTTCCAAAAAATGCTTTGCCAACAATGGAATATCAACATTGCGTTCCCGCAGCGGCGGAATTGAAATCGGAAAGCCGTTCAAGCGGTAGAACAAATCATGCCGGAACCGTGCTGCTTCCATTTCGGCTTGCACATCTTTGTTGGTCGCGGCAATCACCCGTACATTCACTCGAATCGGCTGTTCTCCTCCAATCCGCTCAAACACACCTTCCTGCAACACTCGCAGCAGCCGTGCCTGAAACGCGGCATTTGTTTCGGTTATTTCATCCAGAAAAATTGTGCCGCCATCTGCCAGTTCAAATCGCCCGCGCCGTCGGGTTTGTGCGCCAGTAAAGCTACCTTTTTCATGACCAAACAATTCACTCTCAAGCAACGTTTCCGGCAAGGCGCCACAGTTGACAGCCACAAACGATTCTCCGCGACGCTTACTCGATTCGTGAATCGCCCGCGCGATCATTTCCTTCCCGGTACCGGTTTCTCCCATGATCAGCACGGGAATATCGTCATTGCTGACTGTCGTTACCATTGCCAGCACCTGCGCCATGCTTCCGGACGGATCATAAATCAGATTGGCGAAGCGTGGCTGGGGCGATGTTTTGGTCGGCATTCGGTACACTTTCAGATCACGCAAATCCTTCTCCAGCTTCAAAATTGCCCGTTGACGTTCATTGGCCAATTGTTCTGTTTGTTCCGATTTGCTGGACTCCTGATCCAGTTGCTGCTTAAGAGTGTCCAGTTGCTGTTTGGCAGAAACAAGTTCGATTTCTTTTGTAGCAATTTGCTCGTTGAGAATCTTCTGATGGGCATCCAGTCGTTCATGTCGCGACCAAATTCGTTCCACACTCACGACAGATACAACCACAATGAAGCCAATCGTTGGCCAAAATAGCGGCAGAACCAAATGTAGCGAATTGAAAATAATTGTGGCAACTGCCCAGTAACCGATGAGCAGCAGCAAGTAACCAGGTACACGCCAAAGCCTTGTTTCGATTTTACTGATGAGCAGAATACTTCCGATGACCAAAAGCAAAATGACGATTTGCCAACCGGGAGCTGCCAGGCGCAGCAGATTATTTTGAATGACATTATCCGCAACATTTGCATGCACGTATGTGGCCGGAAGTGTACTTCCAAGCGGTGTAGTACTGAGTTTGGCAATACCCGAGGCAGTGACTGCGACCACGACAAGATGCTCTTTTAGATCCAATGAATCCGGTGACTGCTCAAATTTACTAAACAATTCCAGTAAACCCATATGATGGAATTGCTCCAATCCACCGTAAAAATTGATGCGAATAAATCCGTGTGAATCGACCTTGAATTGCCGCACAGTTTTAATGCCATCCACAAGATGCACACGATGATGTTGGAAATGCACCTGACAGCTATCATTTAAAAACTGACGAGCCATTTCAGCGCCAAAAGATAGCATGTATTTGTCGTCCATTGTCGCGATCACTGGAACGGTGCGCACCAGCGTCGTCGGCCCTAAATTGCTGAAACCAATCCCCGTGGCGCTTTCCTGAAAGTCCGGGATCGGCATAATCGGCGATATGCCAATCGGGACGTCAGCCGAATCGCTGTTTCGTAACTCGGCAAACGTCATCGGCAGACAGGTACGTTCAGTCGATTCCAGAAACAGCTTTAAATTTTGGTCGAATTCCGGGTAATGGGTCATTGGTTGATCTAACAGCACATCCAGGCCGACAACACGCGCCCCGGCGGTTTGCAGCACATGCAACAGGTAGGCATAATAATTCCGGGTGATCGGCCAGCCACCCAACGCCCGAATGTCATCATCGCCAATGTATACAATTAGCAATTTATCGGATGCCGGCATGGGGCCGCGCAGGGCAAACAACCAGTCGATCATGCTGTTTTCCAGGGTATCCATGCCGGGGACAGGCAACAGCGTCGTTAGGCATGCTACGATTATCAAGCATGCAAGAATGATAATCGTAAGACGGGAAAAATCGAACGTGATGAGTTTTTTTAAGATGTTTTTAGGTTTCATATTTTTACAGGAATAGTGTTGGCATTTTATTTGTTTAACCACGAAACACGCTAACCACACGAAAATCTCTCCGTTCGTGTATTTCGTGTGGTTCGTGGTAATTTCAAGTTCAGAATATTATATAGGGGTCTAATCCTAAAGATTAGCAGAGTACGGACAACCATCAATCTTACACGAAATTAACAACGGAAAGATACAAAAATCAATTAGAAAAGTCAAGCATCAGCTAGTTATTTGCAAAAATAGCAAAGATGTGCTTGCATGCCTGATGATAATTTCGTATAATGCGTTTTATTCAAAATTTGATTCAGAGACTGTAAAACGTCAAATCCATGTGCATCCGTTCTATCCGTTTCATCCGTGTTCCATTTAATTCATAAACATCAACTCAAGATATATTATGATGCTAAATTCACAGACTACAAATCCAATTCTCGAGGGCCGACTGTATAAAGGCCTGCTGCAACTGGCGCTTCCGGCAATGGTTTCGATGGTATCGATTATGCTGTTTGAATTTGTGGATTTAATGTGGATTGGCCGGTTGGGCGCAGAGGCAGTGGCTGCACTCGGCGCCGCCAGTTGGGTGGTCTGGGCAGTAAAATCTATCGCCAGTTGCGTCACGGCCGGATTAAACGCTCTGGTTGCCAGGAATGTCGGCGCCAGAAACAGCGACCGGATGAACATGTGGGCATCGGAGGGTATGGTGCTGACGGTGCTATTCTCGCTGCTGATTGCCGGGAGCGTGTTCGCAATCAGTCTATTTTTATTCCAACTGCTTGGGTTGGAACCTAACGTTGCGGAGATGGCCAAATTGTACACCATGTACATCTGTTTCGGACTGCCGTTTATCTTCGCCATCAGCTCAATGGACAGCATTTTCCGCGCCTGTGGCAATACGTTCATTCCCATGATAGCAATCGTTATCTCTCTGTCACTCAACGCACTGCTCGATCCGTTGTTCATTTTTGGCTGGCTCGGCTTCCCAAAACTTGGCATGCCGGGCGGCGCGGTTGCATCGGCGATTGCCCATGTGATCGGTACGATGATTTTAATGCTGCGGCTGCCGGCGGTGCATATCCGGCTGCGTTGGGACATTACCAATTTTTGGCTTCACAGCCTGGAAATTCTGCGCATCGGCACGCCAATCGGTTTGCTTGGCGCGGTATTCTCGATCATTTACATTATTCTTTCGAAAAATATCGCTTACTTCGGCACCATTCCCATGGCCGCAATTTCCATCGCTCATCGGATTGAGGGCATTCCGTTTTTTGTAGCGTTTGGCTTTTCAATGGCAGTGTCGGCCTATGTCGGACAGAATCTCGGCGCCGGCAATGTTCGGCGGGCGGAGCGGGCGTCGTATCTTTCGTTGGGATTTGTGTCTGCGTTTCTCGCAGTCACCTCGATCATTTTCATTTTGTTTGGCAAAGAATTGCTAGGATTTTTTATCGATAATCAGGCAGTGATCGATGAAGGTTACCGCTACCTGTTCGCGGTGTCATGTCTGGAAATTTTTTTGGCATCGGAAATTGTCCTGGAAGGGGCATTCACCGGCGCTGGTGACACCAAGCCGCCATTTCTGATTTCGATCCCGTTGACCTTTTTGCGTATTCCATTTGCCTGGTATTTTTCAATCCATCTGGGATACGGCGTGAGTGCGATCTGGTGGGTGATCAGCGTAAGTACGTTTCTAAAGGGTATATTATTCTTCCTTTGGTTCTTACGTGGAAAATGGAAAACGGTTGTGATCGGGTAGGTGGCCACGTTTGTAGTACATCGTCTCTAACGCTTTTTTATCGAGTGAATTTTGACATGGTGACCAGTCATCAGTGAACAGTGATCGAGACAAAATTTCAGTTAGTTAAACAATGTACAATTTATCACTTGATGGGTAGTATCTATTCTATATTCTAAGACTTTGTTTTTTTAGCTGAAGTCTGATAGCTGAACGTTGTAAATCCATCTCTTGTTGATGGGTGCTCGCACCCTTTAGATTAATATTATACACAAGCAGCCATTCCACCATCAACAAACAGAATGTGCCCGTTCACATAGCTTGATGCATCTGAAGCCAGAAAAACGGCCGCGCCGATTAATTCATGTGGTTCGCCCCACCGATTCGCAGGTGTTCGCTGACAGAGCCAGGTATTGAATGTATCGTCTTCAACCAATGTTTTCGTTAATTCTGTTTTAAAATAGCCCGGGGCAATGCCGTTCGCTTGTATATTGTATTTTCCCCACTCAGTCGCCATCGACTGCGTCAACATCTTCAAACCACCTTTTGCGGTAGCATACGGAGCGATTGTCGGTCGGGCAAGAATACTCTGCATCGAACATATATTGATAATCTTCCCGTTTTTGCTTTCAATCATTCTTTTTACTACCACTTTTGAAGTCAGAAATGCCCCTGTTAGATTTGTATCAAGGATTTTTTGCCAAGATTGCTTAGTAAATGACTCCAATGGTCCACGAATTTGGACACCCGCATTATTGACAAGTATATTGATCGGTCCCACTTCCGACTCAATACGATTGACTCCGGCTATAATTTGATCTTCGTTTGTCACATCAAATTTGATTGCGTATACATGTATTCCGGCATGATGTAAGAACTCTTTTGCCTTCGATAGTTTATCTGTATTTCTTCCATTAAGCACAACAGTCGCGCCCGCTTGTGCGAAACCTTGAGCAAGAGTAAGTCCGATTCCCTGACTCGAGCCGGTAATCAATGCAATTTTCTTATTTAGGTCAAACAGGCTATTCATAGTATCATAATATAGTGAAAGTTATCTGCTACTTTTTCAATATCGTGTTAATTTCATCAGATAAATTGCATTTTTCAAGATATGTGTGTATGCGCTCGCGTTCATCCTTCCGAAATCGATGAAACGGCTCTGCCATAAAATCGCTACAAATCCCCATTATTGAAAGCGCACATTTGATACCTTTAATGAATCCGGAACTATATTTGCCAATCTCAAATATATTCAGCACAATCCCCATCACCAATTGATGTAATTCCATCATTCTATCAATTTGTCTATCCTGCGCAGCCTTAAAAAGTTCAACATATATTTTGGGAAACAAATTGGCGCCACCACAAACGCCTCCATGTGCGCCAAACATAACTGCCTCCGCCAGGAGATTATCCGGTCCCATCAGCAATGAAAAGTGTGGCAAATCAAGTGTCATATTTCGAATAAGTTGGAAATAAGTCATATTGGCGGAACTGTCTTTAAGTCCAATAACACCAGGCAATGTTAATGCGGAACGAACCGTTTCAGGTTCAAATACTAGTTTCGTATGACTGGGCATATTGTACAGAAAAACAGGCAAAGGTAATTGGGGAATAATATGTTTTAAATATTCCAGTAATTCCGGTTGCCCCGCCGGAAAATAATAAGGCGGCGCAAGCACGACAGTTGTTGCCCCATGTTTGGCAGCTTTATCCGCTAAATGAAGCGATTCGATGAAAGCGGTATCGGTTATTCCCACTAAAACAGGTACACGTCCCGCTACCAGTTTGCATACATTCTCAATCAATTCATAACGAAGTCGATAACTTAAACTTTGGGCTTCACCAGTCGTGCCGAGCACAAAAATTCCCTGAACGCCTCCTTCAAGAATGTGTTCAATTAAGCGTTCCAGACCAGTGTGATCAAGCGTATCACAGTCCAGCAACGGCGTAACGATTGGCGGTATAATTCCGCATAACGGAAGATTTATATTATTAGTCAATCAGTACCCCAGCTTGAGTGCAACAATCGTATAAAAAAATAGGAATTGCACATAAAGACTGAAAATAAAAAGATATCCCGAAAATAAAAGAACAACTTTTATGATTGCTTTATACCCCGTGTCAGCATACATATTCCGATTAATTAAAAATAAATACACTACAAACCAAATCATACCTGAAATAACAATACCGATTGCCAGGATTCCTTCTAAATGTCCCGAAAAATTAAATAGGGAAGTGAATATCCGAAAGGTAATGATTATTAATAGAAGAAGCACTAAAAAAAATGTAATAACTTGTGTCGCAAAGTCAAAATGTTCCAGGTAAGAACGTTTTTTCCAATGTTGGACAAATGACACAAATAGCGCAAAAATTGGAATAAGTACTACTACTAAAGCCGGTTGATTATATTTTAAATGCGCGTTGAATCGTTCCGCATAAATTGCATCACTGATGTGCTTGGACGTGTATTCTGCCTCAATAATATGCTGATAATGCTGATTGCTCTCAATAAAACTGTTCAAATTAAAATTAAACACCTGAAATTGAGGGGTAACAAGCACCGGGATAAGTAGAAAAAAGATGAAATTTATCGCCAAATACAATTTGAATGGATTGATTAGGCGCTCGTTTGATATATCTGGCACCCGTTGTGTCATGATCCCTGGCTTAAGCAGCAATATGGCCACACTTCGGAATATTTTGCTATCAAAATGATATACTTCATTCGCCAGGTGTTTGAGCGTTTTTTTTAAGTCAGCGTCAATTTTTGGGGGAGAAGAGTTTCTTTCAATCATGGCTGTTTGTATAAGAGCGTGTAATAGTTATGATAAACATTCGAACATTTTTTTTTATGAAACCCATAACGCAATTCGTCATGCCTGTTGCCTGTAATTGTACAATGAAAACTTCTAATTTAAACAGTCCATCGTCGATTGGCCCTGTAAAATTGCTAACATATTTTTCGCGGCCCGACGTTGCAATTCGAGCATCGATGAATCAGAATACCAGGCGTAATGCCCTGTGCCAAACACATTGGGACGTGTTAAAATGGAAAAGTAGCTTTCATCCGGTGGCTCGGTTTCATAAACATCCAGACCGGCGCTGTGAATCAACTTTTTATCAAGCGCCTGTTGCAACGATGGCGTATCAATTACCGCGCCACGTGAGGTATTAATAATAATAGGTTGCTTTACCATTTGTTCGAAAGAATATAAATCTATCATATGATGGGTTTCATCGGTAAGATTGCAGTGTAGCGAGATCACGTGGCATTCCTGAAGAACAGTTTCCAGGTCGGTTTTCACTGCGCCGAGGATTTTAAAGCGCTGATCAGAAATATACGGGTCATAAGCCAACACATATTGAAATAACCAGCGGGCTTTAGCACACAATGTCCCCCCGATTCTGCCAAGCCCGATGATACCAAGCGTTTTATCATGGAATTCAAAAATTTCCTGACGCGGTGGCTTTGTAAATGCAGCGTCGACTTGCTCCTGTCCTAATTTAAGGGAGCGTGCACAAGCGAACATAAGCGCCAGCGCATGGTCCGAAACCGCATGATTGGCATACCCCTGTACATTAGCGACTTTTACATTGTGCTTTGTTGCGGCATCGAGGTCGATATTATCATAACCAACGCCGTAACGCACTACAGCTCGCAAGCCCGGCAAGGCAGCAAAAAAATCATTATTTACTACCATCCAACGTACGAATACACCGATGGCATTTTCAGCAAATTTAACTTTAGCATACCAATCGTCCTGAGGTCCATCGAACAATTCAAGAGAATAACCGTGTTTGGCAAGCAATTCTTTTTCAAAAGCATATGACTGGTAGCCACCATCCAACACAGCGATACGTTCGCCCATTTTAATGCGCCCTTCCGGGGTTTGGTTAAAACAAATTCCAAAAAAATATTCAATAAAAGAAATCAAGCTGCGCGTCGTTGGATGCAAAATATTAACCTTTAAAGTAGAAAAACTAATTAATAAATGCAAGCAATTTATTATGAATCAAGGAACTGATTTGTACCATTAATCGTTGAATTAAAATGTTCAAATACAATTTCTTAATATTGTTCTCGTCATTTTTAACGCTTTGCATGTATAACACAATGATATCAATTGCCAGCCATTAAAACGGATGTTACCCCATGCTAGATTTTTCTGATGTGAGTGATGATATATTAGTCAATGCGATCTCACATTCAAACATGAACGCTTTCCAATTATTATATGAGCGTTATTTTCAGAAAGTGTTGCAGTTTGTCTGGACACGTTCGAAATCGATCGAAATGTGCGATACCATCATCGAAGAGACATTCGTCCGGCTGTGGGCATACCGTACTATCATTTACAATCCGATCAAATATAAAATTTACCTGATCTTTATTGCAGCCAACTACATCATGAAGCCCGATCAGGACCCAGCGCCGTTACCTGTTAATGGGAATCCATATCCGCTCGACCAAAATCAATTCTTATGCATTGCCGATATTACACGTACGATTTCCACAGATGAAAAAATTCAACTTCATACATGGCTTAATGAGAATCCAGCCAATCAGGAATATTATTTCCAATTAGCCCAAACATGTAAACATAAGGCCGATGAAGATTTACCTTTTTCACCGGATCGCGATGCGATTTGGCAGAAAGTCGAAAAGCGAATCACTCCACATCATCCCCAACAACAATCATTCACATTCCAGCGAATTGTTAACTTTTTTAAACGTACACCGATAACTATTTTATAATATCACAACATTGTTATATGGGTGTCATTAATTTTTCATTTAATGATAACATATGCTTGTTATTATTGAAAATTAATTATCGGGTGGTGGCGAATGCGTATCTATGCAATGTTACTCGTATTGCTGATCTCTTCAGCTTCTCATGCAGAAATCATGTGTTATCGTCTTGAGCAAGGCGATGAAATCTCGATGCTTGAATGGCACGAAAATCAAATCACGGCCAACAATATTGAAATTAAATCGATTAACAAAACCAGTGATATCACACACAATCTCATGTGTGATAGTACATATGACTGTCGATCCTGGACGTATCATAACGCCGAACTAAATATCAATCTCGAATTTGAGAAACAACAGAACCGGATAATCTGTCAGGGCATTTTTGAAGGCAATACGGTTTACAAAGAATTTGATACGGTTGGTTATAAGTGGCTTCAGTTTCACGGATTCGCGCTCGAATCGTTTTTAAAATCATCGGAAGATGAAATTGAGTTCATCAGCATCTTGCCTGACAAAATGAAACTATATAAGCTACGTGCACGCAAACAACAAACAGAAACAATTGATGTTGACGGTCAAACCATGCGAGCCATTTGTGTGAATGTTTCATTAACCGGTTTTATGTCACGATTGGGACATGTAAGTTATTGGTTTCGAGATACAGATCATCGATTTGTCAAATTCGAGACGCAGGTTAAAGTTCCTGGCTATCCCAAATCAACTTATCAACTAATTCACAGTGAACTTTCTACTGAACGCACAGCACACATTTTGCCTTGAGTTAATCAACATCATCATATAAACGAAAAGGCCGGATCACATATTATCCGGCCTTTCGCATTATAATCCTTCTACTAATCTTCAATTCCAAAACAATTTCCTCCGCACCAATCATTAATAGCCTGTATTTATTACCGATTATTCGTATCCATTCAATAAATGATGGTGATTGTACCCTTCGATACCGTTCGTGCCGCGAACGGCGGCGAAACGGCAAGCTCAGGGTACGTCACATACCGTTGACTGAGCCTGTCGATGTCAACATAACCATCCAATACTGAAAGAATACGATTATTCTCTTAGTTCGATAGCATGAAGATTCAATCTTCCTTATTAAATTCCCCACATATTCCCCATCCTCCATTACAAGCCAACAATTCATATGAACAACATGCACAACCTTTGCTGATGTTTGTTGAATGTAAAAATGAGTATTAGCTTGTTCAGGCTGAATAAAACTGGAGGACCAAATGAAATACATCACATTTACGACGCTCATGCTTTTCCTTGCGACGGAACTATTTGCCCAGGTGGCTGGTGTAAAAAAAGTTGGTGACCGCGGTGATTACCCGACGCTTTCGGCTGCAATTGCCGACATTAACTCCCAGGGATTGATCGATCATACAATTCTGGAACTGATGAACGGTTACGATCAGACAGAAAGTTTCATCATTCATAATTATCCGGGTTGTACGGACTACAATTTAACGATCCGGCCGGAAGCAGGTGCGACAACTGCAATCCTTCGCTCGGATGATGCGTACATTATATTTTGTGATAGCAGCAATAACGTCGCAATTGACGGACGTGCCGGGGGAATGGGTTCACAAAATTGCTTGAAATTTGAACATACAAACAACGGTAACTCGTCGACGCTGCGGATTGATAACGGGTCAGGCAATACCCATATTCACAATTGTACAATCCGGTTCGACGGATCGCGCGCGATTAATTTGTTCCAGGCGACGAACTCACTGGTTGAATATTGCGATATCGCCAGCTACTCATCGGGACCGGCTTCCAATACGGCAACTATCGGCATAAAAACCAGCCATAGCATTAATTCAGTGATTCGTAATAACCGTATTCATCACCTGCATGTAAATCAGGATCAGTATTTCATTTATGGAATTCAGGGGTACGTTCCCACCGTTGCAACATCAAACGATTCTATTTACAACAATTTCATCAGCCTGAATGCGGAGCGAACCGACACCACTGCATTTGTCGATGGCATAAATTTTAACGGCAGCGCCGACCATCATTTGTACATATATTTCAATACAATTTATATCAGTGGTGAAAACGTTGCTTTCGGCAGCGGGAAGAATATAAATATTACTACAAAAGGCGTGGCGGATGTTTTCAATAATATCTGTCTGAACACCCGTTCTAACGGAACCGGTAGTGATTTCCACATGGCGATGTTTTACAACATATCCGATGCTGGCATGATTCAGTCGGACTTCAATATCGTCAATGTCTCGGGTGAAGGCGCTGCACTGGGCTTCAATAATGGATTCTTTTTCACGTTTGATGAATGGCAGGCCTATTCCGGCGTTGATGGCAATTCGATTTCCAAACCGGTTCACCTCGCTGACGTTCGCAATGGCGATTTACATCTGGCGAATCAATCCTGCAATGACGCCGATCTGTTGGGCGAGCCTGTCCTTAATTTACCATATGACATTGATGGTGAACTTCGGCACAGCAGTCTCCCCTACTGTGGCGCCGATGAACCGGCAAAAGCTGCATTTATTGAATCGGGCACAATAAAGACTCCAGCGCAAGCGCAATTAATGCCCAATTACCCCAATCCATTTAATGCGCAAACGATGATTTCGATTACCGTGCCCGAGTTAGCGGATGTAAGTCTGGAAATTTTCAATCTACGGGGGGAAATTGTCGCAACAATCTTTCAGGGAATGCATGAAGCAGGTACATTCTCATATATATTCGATGCAAACAATTTACCATCCGGCGTTTATTTTTACAAATTAACCGCCCGTGGCATGTCACAGTCACGAAAATTACTTTTAATCAAATAAGGAAATCTATCGATATAAATCAGGGAGAAATTCAATGAAACATCTCATTGTCTTTTCAGCCACCATCTTACTAATAATGTCATGCAAATCAACCGTGATTGTAAATCATAAAAAGCTCGATTCCATTGCTGAATCATACGTAAAACTTGCGCTCCGGCTTGGTCAGTACGATGCCAATTATGTCGACGCCTACTACGGTCCCGACGAATGGAAACCGGCTCCGACTTCTCTCGAAAATATGCCGCCGTTTCCATATCAGACGTTCCGTTCCGAGGCGGATTCGTTATTAAACCTGCTCAATCACATGAATATTGCCCGCTTCGACAAGTTATGGACGCTACGTTATAATTTTCTGACCAAAGCGGTTGCATCGCTTCAGACAAAAATTGAAATGATCCATGGTCATCATTATAATTATGATGAAGAAGCCCGGCAACTGTTCGATGTGGAATTGGCAGACATGGATACAATCTATTTCCGTTCGATCATTCGGACATTGAATGAATTATTACCCGGCGACAAGCCACTTTATCAACGCATAGATGAGTTTTCGTCCCAATTCAATATTCCGGCAGATAAACTGGAACATGCGTTTCGCGCTACACTGGATGAGTGCCGTCGACGCACATTGGCGCACATAGAACTACCACAAAATGAACGCTTCGATCTGGAATTTGTCCTGGATAAACCGTGGTCCGCATATAACTGGTACAAAGGGAATTATCAAAGCCTAATTCAGGTAAATACAACCCATCCGATTTCCGCATACGGCATCGTATCACTGGCAACCCATGAAGGTTACCCCGGCCATCATGTTAATTCTGTGCTGATTGAAAAATACCTGTATCGTGATTGTGGCTGGGTTGAATTTTGCATTTCCCCGTTGTACGCTCCATACAGTGTTATCATGGAAGGATTAGCCAATGCCGCTATCGACATCACATTCCCCGATAATGAGTTGCAGTTGTTTATGAAAAATGTGCTGTTTCCAATCGCCGGGCTGGGCACATCCGATATTGAGCGTTATATAGAAGTGCGTCATTATGTTGAAGCGCTGGAATTTGCACGGCTGAATACGCTGCGCGCATTCTCCAACGGAGACATTTCCCGAGAGCAGGCGATTGACCAGTTGCAGACAATGGCGCTGATACCGCTTGAAAAAACCGCCCGTGTGCTGAAATTTTCTGAAACGTATGGCGCGTATTCTGTGACTTATGTTGTCGGCTTGCAACTCATTCGCGATTATCTGAAGCAACACGGGGGCATCGATAGCGACTCGCAGTGGCAGATAATGTCGGAATTGCTTTCCACACCACGCACGCCCTCCGGCATGTCAGATCGGTTACAATAAGAACTCGGTTGAAAACCAACGAGGTAATAGAATCAAATTTATGTAGAGAGACTTCCGAAGTCTTCGAGACTTCGGAAGTCTACACTGTAATCAACCAACAAACTTGTATTCATCTGACCAATTCTGCAAATTGTAATTTTACTTTCTCAAACAGATTGCACTCCTTCAGTTCATTACCACGCTGCCGATAAATATTCAATAACAAGATCATGACAAAAACATGCGCTTACTTAATTTCTGCTCAAATCGGCGACCGATCCCTGTCGCTGTTTCACTTCAAATTATCAATTTGTGGCGACACACTTTTTGTGCTTCTCTATTTCTGATAATGCAAGTGATTAGCGTTAAAGCTCTCACCATTAACGCCCATCGCATTGAAATTACAATAACCACAACCTCAGACTGGAGCTGGCTGCAATTGGCGGGAGATATCCCGCTGGCGCTGGGCGGCTACACTGTTGCGCTAAACCAATCCCCAAATGCAACGATTGGCGCCAATTTGTATGTCGAACAGCCCGGACATACCGATTCCGTTCAGGTTCACTATATCGCATATCTTGTGCCGGATGCCTTGACAGATGATCTGCAATTTATCAGCATGAAGGGCGACTGGGGCGAAATGTCAATTGCTATTGACGGTTGGCATTCAGGAATGGCCGCGTCCATTTGTACATTTCGTAATCAAGATTATGATCCCGATGATCCATTAAATATACAACAATTTAGTGTATCGGCAGCAGCACTTCGCTCGCTGGATACCGAACCGCTAGAAATTACTGAACCGGAAATGCAACCTTTGGTGTTCGCATTCTATTATCCCTGGTACGGCAGTCCGGATGGCCCGCATGGCGACTGGTACCATTGGAATCCTGAAGGCAACACGTACGAAGCTGCCCATGAGCCGCTGCTCGGGTATTATGATTCCGGTTCGCCGGAGCTGCAACAGCAGCATCTCCAATGGGCTGAAGCATATGGGATTGATGTTTTTATTTATTCATGGTGGGGAATTGATACGTATGAAGATCGTTATTTTGCCGGATTTCTCGATCAGATGGCGGCCTCCCCGATTCGGTTATCTGTTTACCTGGAACCAATAGCTGACGCTGAACTGGCGCCGCCGGATGAGCGTCCGCGAATTATCGAAACCCAGTTGCGTTATTTGCTCACAAATTATATGCAGCATTCGGGCTTCTTTCATTATGAAGACAAGCCAGTGATTTTTATTTACGGCACCACAATTTCGCTTATGCCTGTTACTGATTGGAAGCATGTGTTCGAAAATCTGCGCGCTGATAATTTAGACATGTATCTTCAGCTTGATACGCGCGACAAAGACATGCGGTTACTTGGCGACGGATTTCACGATTACAATCCGGTCGCCGCAGATACCTGCCGGATGAAAACAGTTTATCGGCAGCAGACAATTGCCGCCGGACTGCTTAACCTTCCGTACGCAGCAACGGTTATCCCCGGTTATAATGATACCGCCATTCGGATTCCGGGACAATACGTTTCACGGGATGATGGCCGTTTCTATCAAATACAGTGGAATACCTTAGCAGAACTTCAACCCGCCTGGATTTTGATTACAAGTTGGAATGAATGGCATGAGGGGACTGAAATTGAACCATCCGTACAGTACGGGATGACCTATTTAAACATAACACACCAGGAGCGCGCTCGCTGGCAACAAGCCGTTTCGGATGTCCGGCGAGCATCCGGCAGCATCACACGGCCAGTGTCGATGGCGATGGATGCGTTTCCCAATCCATCGTCCGCTGACATGCATTTTACATTGCACGGAATGCCCGATCAAACTGCCCGTTTTCACATCTACAATATCGCCGGCCAGCAGATTGCATCACTTGTCGCGCGCACCAATTCATTCGGTAGCTCCCGCCAAATTTGGGATGGCAATACCGACCGCAATACCGCTGCACCATCGGGAATCTATTTCGTCCGTGTGGAATCCGGGCAGCAAACACTCACGCATAAAATTACCATCGTGCGTTAGTATCTGACAAGATATTTTCTAACATTTTTGGGCAGAAAATTAAATATGTAATTCAAGCTTCCAGCTTGATCGCAAGCTGGAAGCTTGCGTTACACTTCTGGCTTGTCCAGGTTAGGCAAATAATCCACCTTCCTGAAGCTAATCCAAAAACTAAAGTTCGCTTTAAGCGTCGGCAGAGCCTGCTGTCTCGCCCCGATATGATCTCGCAGTATCAGGCATTCAACGGATAAGCGCATGGCGGTTGCAGTACACGCACCTTTTTGAATGATGAAAATGCTGTTTCCACTTTCAACATGATCACAAAATTTGCGCCGCAGAATGCGGATCGAGCAGCAGATGAGCATTGGTATGAAACCGCAGCACCGTTGCGGGAAAGCTGTGTGAAAACGGCTGCGTCAGTGTGTTGTAAACTGCCTGGGCTTTTCGTAAATCAGGCACGCAGCAAATAACCGTACGAGCTTTTATAATTGCGGAAATTGTTATGGTAATGGCCTGGCGAGGCACATCGTCCGGATGTAAAAACCAGCCTTCGCCGAACTGTTGCCGGCGGCTGGCGTCACTTAGCTCAACAATTTTGTAATAGGTATCTTCATCAAAGATAGCCGGTGATTCGTTGAAAGCCAATTGCCCGTTTTCACCGATGCTGGCAAACACAACATCCAGCGGGCGACGCCGCGCCAACAAGTCTAACCGATGGCATTCACTGTACACATCGTCAGCATCACCCTTAATCATATGGAATTTGGCAATAGTCACGTAATCCAAAAGTCGTTCGTGTAAATACCGCCGGAAACTGCCGGGATGCTCCTCCTGCAAGCCAATATAAGCATCCAGATGAAACGCTTCGACTTTCGACCAGTCAATTGGCTGCTTGACCAGCGCTTTATAAAATTGTAACTGTGATGTACCGGTTGAAAATGCAACCACCGCCCGTCCGCATTGCTCGATAGCATCGGTAATATATGTTTTTGCCATCTGCGCCGCAGCATCACCCAACAAATTCCTGTTTTCAAACACAGTCACATTTAAGTTGTCCACTTTCCAGGTTTGTGGCATGGTTGCGTCCTGTTGTTTTTAGTATTTAAATCATGCTTTTTCTGGTTGAATGCAATTCGGGGGCGAGATGTTCCTTAGAATAATACGAAATATTTATTTTCTAAATAACAATTTTAATAACTCCGTGGAATCTGCTTGCATAGCGTGTCCTCGCCAACTTGCGATTCGTTGTATCAAATTGTCCGGAGGATATTTATTCCATTGTTTCATCCGGCTACGTAATTTTCGAATATTTTTTGCCGACAGACGCCGGTGAGTGCGATAAACAACCTGCCCAAGAAATCGTCGTCCGGTAAGTGCAGGAAAAATGTGGCACTGGTTTGGATTGAGTTTCAATTTATACAATGAAAGAAAGTCAGCTACCCGTTTCCACCAATCTTTCAAAATAGTTTTTGTATTATCCAGTAAAACAAAATCATCAACATATCGGACATATGCCTGACACCCCAATTGTTCTTTAATAAAATGATCCAGCGGATCGAGATAAACGTTGGCAAAAAACTGGCTGGTTAAATTTCCAATCGGCAGCCCCTGTCGCCGTTCAACTGGTGTTAGTAAATCATCACCAGGGAAATATTGCACCACGGATTCCTGAAGATTGCTGTAATCGATTATGGTATCAATTAGCCATAATGCATTTGCATCAGCGATGCGCCGGCGGATGAGTGTTTTTAATATGTTATGATCGATCGATGGGAAATATTTCCGGATGTCGCATTTCAGGGCAAATTCATACTTTCGTAGAAACAACTGAAATCGTCTGATGGCGGCGTGGGTGCCTTTGCCAATACGATTGGCATAGCTATCGAAAATAAAGCGGGTTTCGAAAATCGGTTCGATAATATTAATCAGCGCATGATGAACCACCCGGTCGCGAAATGGTGCGGCGCTAATCAAACGCGGTTTGGGATCATAAATATGAAAGGTGGAATATCCTCCGGGTTGATAACTTTGTGTTTCCAGTTCGTGCTGTAATTGCCACAGGTTATCTTCCAACCTGTCGAAAAACAACAAAACATTTGGTTGTTCCCGTTTGCCTCGGGCCGCGTTCCGGGCTGCATTAAACAGGTTTTCAAACCGGATGATTTCAGGAAATAAATTATTATATGTTTTCATCGTTTAAATGAAATTGTGGAGAAACAATTCGATCAGGCATAAACAGACAGATTTGACACCATCCGTCTGATGACTAACGCCGCCATTAATGGCGGTGAATCGGTATGACAGGAATAGCGGGCTTCAGCCCATCAGTTTTTTAATTGTCTGGAGCGCAGGGCTAAAGCCCGTTTGTCCTTATACACCGCAATCTACGCCCTGAAGGGCGTAGTTAGTCAATAATTGTCTCTTCGTGTGTATAAAAACATCCGGGCCGGACGTTCGACAAGCTACTTGCCCGGCCCGGGTGTATCTCTGTTCGGGACGATTCCGTATCTAAACCGCCCCCGGCAAAAGAACCGTATGTCATGCCAAATAACGGTCCGCTATTCCGTAAAATACCAGCATCCGGTTTGACTAGTTTGGAATGATTCGGCCGGGACGGCCAACACACGAAACCCGTTATTGTTGTTCCTGTTATCGGGATTGTTGTTGTTACGCGCATCGCAGCGCAACCTGGTTGTATCATTGTTCCACGAGCCGCCACGCAGCGCCCGCCGTCCGCCTGGTTCTTCGCCGCCTGGCTAACAGCCAAGCTTTATTGTTGATATTTAGACTTCCGAAGTTTTGGAAACTTCGGAGGTCTGAGCTATTTGAATTCCCGGCTTCTTTATCCACCCACCTAACAAACGTCCCAGTTCTGCCATTTGTCTGCTACCATATTCATAGGATTGCATGTTAATGAACTTCAATTCAAAACTTAACCGTAAAAACAATCGCAAGCGCGCCAGCGCTTCATCGGCTTTGCGTAAACAAGGGACTTTATCCTTCTGCATATTGGCGATGGTTGTCATTTCCAAAAAATCAAGCATGGCATTCTCCAATTTGACAGCCACGCTGAACCGGTGACTTTTGGGAAATTTGTTTGAATGATTCAGTAACCATTTGCAAAAGTCATAACCACGTTTAATAATCAACAAATCTTCTGTTGCCATACAAACTCCCGGAATGTTTACGATGCATCAAGTTAACGTGGCAACCACCCTGCGGGTGGCTGCGTTTTTTCAGAGTTTCAGATGGACAGAGTTACAGAGTTTCAAAAAATTTATGACTCGGCCGGGACGGCCAACACACGAAACCCGTTATTGAGGCCCCTGCTAACGGGATTGAGGACGTTACGCGCAACGCAGCGCAACCTGGAAGTATCATAGCTCCACGAGCCGCCACGCAGCGCCCGGTATTTTTCTTCCTTACC
>JAFGDW010000158.1 GCA_016931935.1 Candidatus Zhuqueibacterota bacterium
AAGAACCAGTTACGGTTCGATTATGCCTACAATGATCTTGGAGTTCTTGAAGGCATCCATCGCGTTGGTTTGGGAATATCATTCTAAATTCAATTTGAATCTGTTGTGAATATTTAAAAACCAGAAATTAGACTACGGAGCCTAACAAACTTTCGGGAGTCTGTAAAAAGTGTTCTATATATAACAGGCTCTCGAACAGGATTTTATTACTCTTTCTTCTCGAAAAGCAGAATCATGAATTTTGGAGGAACATAATGCTAAATGTCCAAATAGATCGTTTACTACTCACTGGATTGTTGGTGTTCACACTATTTTTATTATTCAGTTGTGAAGCGGATAATCCGGGTGCACCTTTACCGAACCAACCTCCTGATACTTACATCTCAGTGGCAAGTCCGGGCAGCGTTACCACAATTAGCTGGTACGGGACGGATAAAGATGGCTTCGCCGAAGTCTTTTACTACCAATGGGATGGCGAAGCCGAATGGACACGAACCGAGGAATTATCTGCGACTTTTAATGACATATTTGCAAGCATGGAAGAAACGCGAACCTTTTTTGTTTATGCGGAGGACAATACCGGCACGCGCGATCAAACACCAGCATCTGTCACATTATCCCCTTCAAACACAGCACCGGAAACAATTATCGATTCAGGCCCTGAATTTGGCAGTATCACTGGAGAAGATGTTACCTATACTTTCTCCGGCAAGGATTTTGACATCGGCGGAGAAGTCGTTGCATTTGAATATGCGTTGGATGACCTGGATACATGGACAGAGGTTAACGCAGATGCAGCACAGGCAGTATTTAGAGGGCTTGATGCCGGCAGTCACACCTTTTATGTCAAAGCAATTGATAATCTTGGCGCCGAAGATTCAACACCTGTCGCTGCCAGTTTTATCGTTAAATCCGGTACATTCAAACCAATAATCACTAATACAAGTCCGGTAGCTAATGGTGGTGGCTGGTTTGCGGGTGCGGCAATCGCATTTAGCTTTGAAGCGCGTGTCGCAGACTACTATGGCGAACTTGCCGAAAAAGCATTCTCATTTGGCTTTGATGACAATACCGGATACAATGAAAATGCCAGCGAACCGCTGGCTTCGGGATGGCGAACAGCCGCCGAGTATAACGCTGGTTCGGATATGGTAACTCCCGGTGAGCATACACTATATGTGAAAGTGCGCGATGTTGCCCGAAGTGTTGGATTATCATCGGTCACATTTAATGTTGCAGCGCCTTCTTTTGATAAAGGTATTCTGCTTGTCGATGATTTTAACTGGATAATCGACACCTATAATGACGATGATGAGGCGCAAACAAACGCGATTGCCAGCGGCTTCATGGCAGATTATCCCTATACATTACGCTCGGAAGATGAACCGGCTCTTACACCTGATGATTTGGCGCCATATTCTACTGTTATTTTGTATGGCGATTATGGATATACAAATCAGGATAACGGGAATCTGCTGGCGGCTTACGCCACGGCTGGAGGTAATTTATTTATTTGCGGCTATAATCTTGTATCAATCGCCCCATCCTTTGCCGCTTATGGAATTCGTGATGCAGTGTTCGGACTTGATGCCGGTAATTATGGCGGGATGGATGGCATCGAAGGAACCGCATATGAAAACTGGCATATCGATCTGCCAGCCGGATATGATGATCGCTTATATCAACGCGTTTATTCCGATGCCGACAATACCCAGGAAATTTTTGCCGTGCGCGGGAATGATGGCGACAATCGAGCCTGTGGAGTTCGTGCAGATATGCCGGAAGGCAATGTTGTTATCGTCATCGGTCAATCCATTCCTTTCTGGGATCAAAGCAGTCCTGACACAAAAGCTTTTGGCGAATATGTTCTCGGAACTGAATTCGGCGAAAGCAAATAGCAATTGTTGAGGATGATAAGTAATTCGATAATGGAGGCTATACATGTATAAATATTTAAACAAAATCCTCGTTCTGGTCATTATTCTGCTTACATGCGTTATACTTATCGTAAATTGTGGAAAGGACGAGCCAACTCGACCGGCATCCATTAATATTCCGGTGGAAACAACAATAGTTGCCGGCCCAGCCGACGGTGAAACTCTGGTATGGGGTGCAACTGCTACATTTACATGGAAAGGAGAAATTTCACCGGGCGACATTATTGCATTCGAATATTCCCTGATTTCGACGGTAAATGGTGAAACTTCAAGCCGGACCGCAACATCATTACAACGCAGCATTAGTTATTCTGAACTTTCAGAAGGGAGTTATGAATTTCGCGTGACCGCAATTGCCATTGTTGAGGAAGATACAATCTTTGATTCATCGCCGGCAGTACGAACTTTTACAGTAGGAACAGCCAGTCAAATGCCGCCAGCAATCGAAATTACAGCCGGCCCCAGAGAAAAGTCATTTGCTGCAACCGGGGCTGATATTTTTATTAGCTGGATTGGTAGTGCACAGGAAGGCCGTCAGGTCATCACTTATTCGTTCCGTTTAAATACAAGTACTGCTGAAGCTGCCTGGTCAGATTGGGCGCATGCACAAACGAACATTGCCTATTCATCCCTCCCCAACGCCAAATACACATTTGAAGTAAAAGTCCGGGATAATACCGGCCAGGAAAGTACAACGAAACAACTCCATTTTGAAATAAAAACACCCGATGTCCTTTTCATTGTCGATCAGGCCAATTCATCTGAGGATATAGTGTACTGGAAAAAAAATTGCCTGCGCGATTTTGCCTGTGAACAATATTTGCTTTCTTCAAATAATCAGGCAGGCGAGCTTGTGTCGAAAATAAACTCCGGCCAATATTCAACTATCGTTTGGAGCGGCGGTACGGGTAAAAGTGTGCTTACTGGTGCTGAGGCCAGTGGCGATACGACAGCAACCGGTGACGGGCCAATAGTTAGCGGGACCGTCGCACACACTATCACGACATTTCTCAATAACGGCGGCCATATTTGGATATGTGGCGCTGACATTCTTTACAGCTTTGGAAATGACACATGGCCACCGGCAACATACTCCGCTGGCAGCTTTGTACACGATGTTTTACATATTTCGTCATCAAATGAAGATGATGCAAATTTCCAGGGTGGCCAGGGCGAGCTTGGATACCCTGATTTTATTGTTGATGGTAATGCAACATTTGCCTGGTGTGATCAATGCGATCCAACGGCTGATGCGGAAGCAATCTACCTATTTAATTCCCCTGTCCCGGATTTCGACGGTCAATCCGTTTCCGTAAGGTATCCGGCGGGTGCAACCAATCCCGGTGATACACAGGTTGTATTTTCAGGATTTTATTTAACTGACAGTTCTCAGCCGGCAGCAATAAAAATTTCGGATGCATATAATCTTGCATCGAAAATTTTTGATGATTTTGGTGAAAATATGGACTGGTAAAACAAATTGCGTTTTGTTTAGCATTTCTAGAAGGGGTAATTATGCGCAGATAATTGCCCCTTTTTATTCTGACCATTTTTACGATTACGGCTAGCATTTTATTGAACGAATACGCATATTTTATTTTTCATAATTTATTGGATAATTTCAATAAAGCAATCAAATATGACGAATATCCCCCAAAAGGGTCATTGTTTTTGTTGTTAAAATATAGTAATATGAAACTGTCAAGACATTACAGTATTTCCCCATTGTACGTTCCTGAGCCTTTGCCACAATCACAAAGGCTCAGGGATGTCGTTAAAAAACTCCTCTATAACAATTCTGGGAAAGCCACATCCGGCCCGGTAACGGATGTGGCTTTTTTATTACCGAAACTATCCTTACAAATGAGAGTGCGTTATTATACGCATCTGTTGTACCGGATGACGTACGATGCACTACTGGTTGTTATCCAGAAAATTATGCTTTTATTATTTTAGATGATTATGTACTTTGCTCAACTAATCAATTAATATGTTTTGAATTTTTAGAATTAGTTGTAGTCCATCTCAAAGATGGCCGACAGCATCCTTTCCAACTCTACCTTTTATTTGGACTGGAGTAAATTCTTGAAAGTGGCCGAGATATGTAGATAATCATTATGAATTATAAAAAAATCGACTGTACAATTTCCTTCTCTCCATTGACATTTATTCATCCAAATTGCTATATCAGCAAGCAACCTTTCCTTTAACATGACAAATCATTTTTCCCTTGTAATTCTCGTAGAAGTAAATTATATTAAGCACGACGTATATATTTCGTCATTTGGCAATCGTTCTTTTTTCTCACCTCCTATTATACCGATCACATTCTCAAGTTCAGAACTACTGAACTTTTAAATTCATGCCAATTCTTCCTAATCGTATTCCATGCTTTATCTAAACGGAGATAAAATTAATGCATAAAAAGAATCCCGCTCCCCAAAAAACGAAAGCAGCCAGTCAATTGAAAAGTTTTGCTATTGCAGGAATTGGCGCTTCAGCGGGCGGGCTGGAAGCGTTTGAGATATTCTTTTCTCATATGCCGCCAAATAGCAATGTTGCTTTTGTGATAATTCAGCATTTGGATTCCAAACATAAAAGCCTGATGGCATCGCTGTTAGGCAAATATACGACCATGAAAATTCTGGAAGCCGAAGATGGCATAATGGTTGAACCAAACTGTATTTACCTAAACAAACCTGATAAAAATATCGTCATCATAAATCGCAGGCTTCAATTATTAGAACCCGAAAAATCGCATGCTCTCAATTTACCGATCGATTATTTTTTCCGTTCGCTTTCTCAGGATCAAGCAGAGAATGCGATTGGTATTATCCTTTCCGGAACCGGTTCGGACGGCACGCTTGGAATAAAAGCAATTAAAGGGGCCGGTGGGATGACAATGGTTCAGGATGAACAACAAGCTAAATATAACGGCATGCCACGCAGCGCTATCGATACTGGTCTGGTAGACTATATTCTGCCGGTGGAAAAAATGCCGGAAGAACTTATTAATTATCTAAAGCATCCCTTTAACAATGACGATGATACAGCGCTAAGTTCAAGCCAACAGGTTCAGAATTATCTTCAAAAAATTTATGCACTTATCCGTTCACATACAGGAAACGACTTTTCCAATTACAAACAAAATACAACTCGTCGCCGAATTGAACGGCGCATGGCAGTCCATCAAATTAACCATATTGGCGATTATGTCCGTTACATCCAACAAACCCCGGTCGAGGTGGAAGCACTATTTAAGGACTTGCTCATTACTGTAACAAATTTCTTTCGCGATCCGGAGGCTTTTGAAATACTGAAAGAAAAGGTATTTCCCGAGCTGATAAATAAAATATCCGGAAATTCATCAATACGCTGCTGGATTCCCGGCTGCGCAACCGGTGAAGAAGCCTATTCAATTGCAATGCTATTCATGGAGACCATGGATACGCTCAAAACCCATATCAATGTCCAGATTTTTGCCACCGATATCGATGATGATGCGATTAACACTGCGCGAGCAGGCATCTATCCCGAGGCCGTTGCTGCGGATGTGTCACCGGAACGGCTCTCACGCTTTTTTATTAAAGAAGATGATGTCTATAAAATCAAAAAGCAAGTTCGGGAAATGGTGGTGTTTGCAACGCAAAATTTAATTAAAGATCCTCCATTTTCCAAATTACATTTTATCAGTTGTCGTAACCTGCTCATCTATTTGGATCAAGTGCTGCAAAAGAAACTGTTGCCACTTTTTCATTACACGTTACAGCCAAACGGAATATTGTTTCTTGGGTCTTCCGAAAGTATTGGAAAATTCACTGATCTTTTTTCGCCAGTTAACACTAAGTGGAAAATATTTAAAAGCAAAGGCATTGTGATAGAACATGATGGTGAGTATCCGGCAATTCCGGCTTACGACCGTTCTGCGGTGTACCCACAAGTTATGGAAAGAAAAATGTTTGGAGAAACGAATATTCGTGAGTTAGCTCAAAAACTAATCATCGAAGAATACAGCCCGTCCCATGTCCTGATAAATGATAAATTGGAAATTCTGTATTTTAGCGGTGCAACTGAGAAATATTTAAACCCTCCGATTGGCGAACCCAGTTTTAATATTTTAAAACTGGCGCGCCCTGAAATTGTCATCAAACTGAGTACGACATTGCACAAGGCGATTAAAAATCGATCGTCTGTCATTCATAAAAATGTGATCATCGAATATCATGGTTCCTTTCATGCGTTTGACATTATCGTCAGACCCATGAATGAATCAACAGCAAACAAAGGAATATTCATTGTTATATTTAGTGAAAAAAACATGCAAAATAAAATGAATAAAAAAGCCACAACAGTACCGCAAGCACAAGATGATAACCAACGAGTCGCAGCTTTGGAACTGGAATTGAATTCCACGAAAGAGTTTCTTCAAGCAACCATTGAAGAACTGGAAACATCCAATGAAGAATTAAAATCCACCAATGAGGAATTACAATCGACCAACGAGGAATTGCAAAGCACAAATGAAGAGCTGGAGACGTCGAAAGAAGAGCTGCAATCGACCAATGAGGAATTGGTAACGATAAACGCCGAGCTTCAAAACAAAGTTGATGAATTATCACGGGCGAATAACGACATCAACAACCTGCTCGCCAGCACGGAAATCGCTACTATTTTTCTCGATACCAAACTTCGGATCAAACGGTTTACCCCAACAATGACCAGAATCTTCAACCTGATTCAATCGGATATTGACCGACCGATAAGTGACATTACATCGAATTTAAATTATAACAATTTTTATGATGATTCCCAAAATGTATTGCGCACGTTGGAACGCAAAGAAGTCGAAATTCAAAATACCGACAATACCTGGTACTCTATGCGGCTCGCCCCCTATCGGACAACTGAAAATGTAATTGATGGAGTTGTTATTACGTTTGTGGATGTAACGAAAATTAAACAGGCAGAGGAACATTCACTCCGCCTGGCTACAATCGTCGGTAATTTTAATGATGCCATTATTATTTTTTCGCTTGATGGAATGATTACTTCATGGAATGAATGTGCAAAAAAAATGTATGGGTACTCCGAAGAAGAAGCATTGAGGCTGAACATTGCTGATTTAGCACCGCTTTACAAAAAGCAGGAAATAGCTGATACTATTGAAAAAATTAAAACCGGAACAACCGTCAAACCATTTAAAACAAAGCGATTGACAAAAACGGGACGGGAACTTAATACATGGATTACAATCACGAAACTAACGGATTCGAGCGGAAATATGACTTCTATTTCGACCACTGAACGGGATCTTGATATGGTACAATATTGAGCGAAATACGCCTGGTGTATTTCGTTCTGCTTCGCAGCATCCAAAATGAGCATAACTAATTTCGAACAAAGAAAGTAGTTTTTTATGAACAGAAAAAGCGCCATTCAGCACGAAGACATCGCTCTCCGGGAGCGAGCAGAACTGCAACTGGATTCTGTTATAGCGGAATTAAACAAAATGCCGGAGTCGTTTAGTTCGGAAGTAAAGGGCCTTCTACATGAACTTCAGGTCCATCAAATTGAGTTGGAGATGCAAAACGAAGAGTTAAGAGCCGCTCAACTACAGCTTGAAAAATCCCACAAGGAATATTCCGACCTGTATGATTTCGCCCCGGTGGGATATTGTATGTATAATGACAGCGGGAAAATTCTATCGCTAAATCTGACCGCCTGCAAGCAACTCGGCTGTGAACGGAAAACTCTTATTAATAAAAGTTTCTATTCGAACATTGTCAGTGAAGATAAGGATTTATTTTACTGGCACCTGGCAAAAGTATTTGAAACATACTCACCGCAATCCTGTGAAATACGTCTCAAAAAAAATGATGGTACTATTTTTTACGCTGGTCTTGAAAGCATTCAAGTCCGAAATAAAGACATTCCTTCCCGGTCGTGCCGTACAACAATTATCGATATTACCGAACGTAAACAGGCAGAAAATATATTATTCATCCAAAACAGGCTGTCGTTTTCGCTTAGTTCTACAACTAATCTTGTCCATGCATTTGATAGCCTGCTCAAAGCAGCGATGGAAATTGACGGAATAGATTGTGGAGCTGTCTATCTTGTTGACAATCTTTCCGGGGATTTAGATTTGATATCTCATAAAGGCTTGACTCCTGAATTTTTGGGATTGAATAATTCGTTAACAAAAACCGCATCTCAAACCAAAACACTCCTAAAGGGAAAACCAGTATACGTACAACATACAGATGTACTGAATGTTTGGAAATCAGCAAAGCAAAAAGAAGGCCTACGCACATTTGCGTTAATCCCCATCAAGCATAGTGACAAAGTGATTGCCGCTATCCATCTGGGTTCACATACGTGCGATGAGTTTCCGGTGTTTGCCAGAAATATGGTTGAGGCGATTGCGTTGCATGTCGGCGAAATCATTACCCGAATAACCATGGAAAATCAATTGGAGGAAAGCGAACACCGTTTTCGATTGCTGTATGAAAATGCACCGCTTGCCTACCAGTCACTCAATGAGGCCGGGGAAATAATCGATATCAACCAAACCTGGGTAGATGCACTTGGTTATTCACATGAAAAAGTTTTGGGCAAATGGTTTGGTGATTTTCTGACGCCGTCATCAAAATTGCTTTTTAAAGAGCATTTTCCACTGTTTATAACTGAAGGACAGGTAAACAATCAAGAATTCGAAATTATAAAAAAAGATGGCTCTACGATTA
>JAFGDW010000159.1 GCA_016931935.1 Candidatus Zhuqueibacterota bacterium
AGAGGAAGAGATTATACAAATCCTGCCAAAGGTCCGTGAAATCCTGTCTAAAATATGTTTTAACATTTTCTGCCAAAAAATGTCAGACAATAATTTCTCAGTTACTAATGCTCCGGTTATTTCATTAATTCTGCAAAACGGAATGAACGTTCCAGTAAAGGCTATCAGTAAGCATCAACCTAAGACTGATAAAAAAATAAAAACATCCTATTACAACGAATGTGTGAAACATCGTAGCCCAGGGTTTCGCGGAGCGATATCCTGGGTAAAAATAAAGAAAAAATTGAACTCTGAAAGAGTTCAACATAATATAGTGATGATTATTGTTGACCGAATATTTATCTGAAACCCCTTTGGGATTTGGCACTTTTTGATATTTTAGTCCCAGGGTACCTGATAAAACGGTACCCTGGACCATGATATCTAACGCCTTCGGCGTAATTTTACTACTCACTAGGAGCAAACCATATGGGCAGAACCATCATTGAAAAAATAATTGAAGCGCACTGCGGGCACGCTGTTCATCCCGGCGATATTGTTGATGTAACAATCGACGCCCGAGTCGCCCGCGATTTTGGCGGCACCAATGTTGTGAAAAATATTCAGCAACACGGTTTGGGAATAGCTGATCCCTTGAAAACATATTTTACATTTGATTGCAATCCCGGTGGTTCCGACCAGAAATATGCCATGAATCAGCACATCTGCCGGATGTTCGCCCGAGAACAGGGAATTTCAGTTTATGATATTAATAGTGGCATTGGGACGCACATTGCCATCGAACAAGGATTGGTTGTGCCGGGTTCGACGTTTGTTTCGACGGATTCACATGCCAATATTATGGGCGCCATCGGTGCGTTTGGCCAGGGCATGGGCGATCAGGATATTGCCGCAGCATGGGCGCACGGTTCGGTGTGGTTCAAAGTACCGCCGACTGTAAAATTGATTTTAAAGGGAATGCCCGGTCCGTCAGCGACTGCCAAAGATATTGCGCTTGCTATTTTACAAACCACGGGTGCTAACGGGCTACTTGGCGTTGCTGCGGAAGTTTATGGCGATATTGTCGATTCACTCACACTTGCCGAGCGCATAACGATTGCCTCGATGAATACGGAAATGGGAGGTATCATTCTAATATTTCCTCCAAACCGGCATGTCGTAGAATTTTGCAGCCAGGCCAGAGGCCATTTCGTAAAATTCGTCCACGCTGATACCAATGCACAATATTCGAATGAACTGGTTGTCGATATTACTGATCTGGAACCACTAATCGCTCGCCCCGGACACCCGGACGATGTCGTGCCCGTCACCGATGTCGCCGGAACAAAAGTTGATTCTGTTTTCATTGGCTCATGCACAAATGGACGATTTGAAGATATGAAAGCAGCAGCGCTAATTCTCGAAAATCAAACTGTTGCACCCGGCGTGGTGCTAAAAATCGTACCAGCAACGGATACAGTATGGCAACAGTGTCTCGATGAAGGCATCATCCACATTTTTAAGCAGGCAGGCGCGCTTGTCGGCAATGCCGGTTGCGCCGGCTGCGCCAATGGTCAAATCGGACAAAATGGCCCTGGTGAAGTAACGATTAGTACCGGTAATCGAAATTTCTCCGGCAAACAGGGACAGGGTAATGTGTATTTGGCGTCTCCTGAAGTTGCGGCCGCTTCAGCAATTGCTGGTGTGATTACAACTATGGACAATATTCCAGCCACGCCGGCAGTATTCACATCATCACTATCTGCTGGCAAACAAACTGGGGTCCCAACGGACACAACTTCAAGTACATCCGAAAAGCCGACACAAATAACAGGTCGCGTATGGGTAATCCCGCAAGACAATATTGATACGGACATGATTTACCACAACCGCTATTTGGCGATCACCGATATCGCCCAAATGGGGCAATACACGTTTGATAATCTTGATGGCTGGAAAGATTTTGCAAAGCGGGCCAAACCAGGTGATATTATTATTACTGCAAAAAACTTTGGCGCCGGTAGCTCGCGCCAACAAGCGGTGGATTGCTTTAAAAGCCTAGAAATTCCGCTCATCATAGGCCAATCGTTTGGCGCCATTTACGAACGGAACGCCATCAATGCCGGTCTGCCAATCATGACAGCCAATTTAATTCAATCTGGTATTCAAAATGGTCAGACAATTCAGGTTGATCTGATAACCGGTGAAATTAAAAATATGGATACGGGTGAGACGTTTCAGGGTCAGCCATTTTATGATGTACAATTGATGATCTATCAACGCGGAGGATTACTGACATAATAATCCAACGTAACAAACCAGGTATCTGCAGGATACCTGGTTTGTTTTGCGCGTGCTATTTCACCAACATCATTTTACGTGTCTCACAAAATTGTCCGGCCAATAATCTGTAAACATACATTCCGGAATTAAATTGATCTGCCTGCCACATCACATTATAATTTCCTTTTTTTTTGACTTCATTTACCAGTGTCACCAATTCTTCGCCACGCAGATTATAAACTTTAAGATTCACATCCGAATCAAACGGAATTTGAAAATCAATTGATGTTGCCGGATTAAATGGATTCGGATAATTCTGGCTTAAAGTAAACTGATCAGGCAATTGTTTTTGGCGATTGGATAGTGCGGACGGTGCAATCACGTTATAGACAAAGTGTCGAACCTGTTTTGCTATCGGAAAGCTATATTTGGACACAACTTCGATATCAAAATAGTTTTCACCCAAATTTAATTGGGAAACATCGATTGAAATGGAAACAGTCAGAGAATCATTCACATCTAAAAAATATTCCTGAGGCTCCAAATTAATTGCACTATTGGGAATACGAAATGCTATTCGGCGACTGCCCGACCAGGAAAGCGAAACCGAATCAGGATATTCTCCGGTATTGTAGACTGGAAACGAGATATTAAAATCAGTCTCATTCTGTTGCAAATCACCAATATCTATATCATCCTTATCGAATTCAATATTTGGGCGTGGTGTATTATGCATAGCAGCTTCATCAATCGCATAAATATTCCCATTTTCACAACCGAAATAAATTACTCCATCCACAATAATCGGCGAGGACTGTACCTGGTAGTTTAAATTAAGCCTATTTACAGGTGTACCAGTCTCCTTGTCAACCATCCAGAATGAGCCACTTCGTGGCAAATCAAAACCACTTCCTACATAAATATAATCTCCATAAACCAGCGGGATTCCGAAAATTCGCCCGTCCTCGAGATAGCTTCGCCATTTCAGTTCACCGGTCAGGGCATTCAGACGATGAAGCAAACGCTGATTAGAGCTTCCGAGACACATCATCGTATCATCAAGCGCGATGCCACCGAGCAGCCACATATCGTTCGGATCTTCATAAGCCCATACTTTGGTTCCGGTTTCGAGATCAAGTGCATACAAAATACAGCTTCGTCCGGCAAATAATACCGTATTATTGATAATTGTCGGTTCCGTTTCAATAGAGGGCGTGCCATTCCATAATCGTTCCGGATTGGTGTCGTACATCCATTTTAACTCTCCGTTGGTCCGGTCGTACGCATAGAAAAATCCTTGCCAGTCCCCGAAAAAAATCAAATTATTATGCACCAGCGGTTTGGTATGAATCCCAGCCTCCAGATGTGATGTTTGGATTTGCAGAACTTGTTCGCCGGTTTGACTATTTACACCAAACACCATTCCCTGCTCCGATCCAACGTAAGCAACACCATCGACAATACGCGGTGATGAGTTAATGAAATCCCATGCATCGTAATCATTTTGCGCAGCGCCCGGCGCCAGCGGTGTTTTCCAAAGTAATTCACCGGACCGATTTAAGCCGTATAGCTGGTTTCCGCTGGCAAAACAAACAACATCCTTATCAAGCGTTGCAGTTGTCCGAATTTGTTCATCGGTTTCGTAATGCCACAATTCTTCACCTGTTTTCGCGTTTAATGCATAGAAATTTTTATCCTGACTTCCGATGTAAACAACATTATCACTCACGAGCGCGGCATTGTAGACAGCCGCACCAGTATGGAACGTCCACAACACAGCCTTCTTTATCGGATCTTCCAATGGCGCATCCGATTGTGCGCGAAGTGGGAATGTACCTGATAAAATGAAATACAAAAATGCAATCATGCATACTGCTTTTGTTCGAGTTGATTTTTCCATAATGTCCTCCAATTTAAAAATGAGTAAATGAAATAAACTAAAATAACTGACATCAAGATACAAATTGGAGGCTAAAAAATCGTCTTTCTAACTACGGAACGTAATTAATCGAACGCTTTTTTTAATTTTAGACTGAACTTATATTTTGAAGTGTACTGGAGTGTTTGTATTGGGAGGGCGTCATGCCAACGTATTTTTTAAATGCTGTGTTAAAGGATGATTTGCTATTGTAACCGACTTCATATAAAATTTCCAACACGGTCACAGATCGATTAGAAAGCAGCCGTTTCGATTCTTTAATCCGGTGCTCATTGATAAAATCATAAAAATTTTGGCCAAACGATTGATGAATCACCTCAGACAATGAACGATGCGGAATACCAACCTGGGATGCGAGTTGAACAAGCGTAATTTCCGGATCGAGATACGGTTTGTGGACTTCCATGTACGATTTTAATTCCCTGGCGTATTTTTCCGTTTTATCTTTTGAAAGTGACAATTTCTTTTCCCTATAGTCCGATTCCACACCAGAAAAAATCGATGGCTGCCGCAGGCCCTTGAAAATCATTATATTAATAAAGAGAAACAGTATAATTCGTGAAATAGCCAACGGTACAATTGGTAATGTCTTCGTCACATAATATTCTGTAAGATACCAAACATCAAACAACCACTTCACTGTAAATCCTGATAAGACGAATGTCATCCATGACAGCTTAATCGAATCCAGATTTGAAAACTCCGTTTTTAATTGATAACGGTATCGCCAGAGCGCCCTGAATGATGCAATCGTATAACAGAGAATTATTACATTAATTAAACCGCTAATAATACTGTTCAGCTCCGGGTTGAGCAGACCACCCTGACTGATGATGGCTCGCTTGGCATCAGCATTGTGTAAATGAAAAAGAAATGTATAAAAAATGAAGTGTATAGCAAACGGTAAAAAATGAACGACATCACGCTTCTGCAAACGAAAATCTTTGTAGGAAAGTGATTTAGTATAGAAATACAACAACGGTCCCCATAAAATGGTGAACGAACCGCCAAAATAAAACAAATGTGGAAAATAGACAAGGAATGTTTCTTTCATTCGAAATGCAAGAAAGTTGGAAATGCAGAATACTTTGGCCAACAAAAAAAGTGCAAGAAATTTGTTCGCTTTGTTCTGCCCTTTTTGAAACAGCAGGAACGGAACAAGCGTTAGAAATTGGAAAAGAAGGACTATCAGACTGATATCAATAATGTCTACTCGCATAGTGCTATTCGTTTAATAAAATGTTTTTTCACGATTCACAATTGATCATCGATCATACAATCATAATACGCGTGTATGCAATATTTATTACCGTTCATAGTTTAAACGTGCTACGCACTTCTGCCCTATTCAAATACTCAGCTTTTATAATTAAGCAGGATTTTATCAAAAAAAGTGCGTAGCACCTTCGCTTTTCAAAGACCCGCAAATAGATACAATTTTTATTGCATTCAAAAATCTCAGATGCTATATTATCAATAATTCCGAAATTGCTTTATACAAAACAAATCGAGGAAAAATCGAAATGACCAATAACACTCCCCGCTGTTTCTGGACCGGAGATGATCCGCAGATGATTGCCTATCACGACCACGAATGGGGCGATCCTGTGCATGAAGATCGCAAATTATTCGAATACCTGATTCTCGATGCTTTCCAGGCCGGCTTGTCGTGGCGCACCATTCTTCATAAGCGGCTAAATTTCCGTCGAGCGTTTGACAACTGGGATGCTGAAAAAATCGCTAATTATAGCAATGCCGATCGGGCTCGGCTATTGCAGGATGCCGGCATTATCCGCAACAAGCTTAAAATAAATGCCGCAATCAGCAACGCCCGGTGTTTCCTTGATGTGCAGCAGGAATTCGGCTCATTTGATAAATACATCTGGCAGTTCACCAACTACCAAACAATGCGCAATCCTGTTGGTGTGACGCGCGATAGCATGCCAACATCAACACCGGAATCAGACTCCATGTCAAAAGATATGAAAAAACGCGGTTTCAAATTCGTTGGCACAACGATCTGTTACGCATTTATGCAAGCAATTGGTATGGTTGATGACCATGTCGTCGGTTGTTTTAAATTTCAAGGGACAAGCAAATAATATACTTGTATCAAAGTGGTTTTGAGATTCTTCTCGTTAAGTACCTCCTCTTAGTCTCCTCCTTTGAATGGATGAGAAATTATGGACAATCTCAAAACCACTTCGGAAGCTGTATAAACTAAACCACTACGCGAACATCAACCGACAAATAAACAATGCCGCCAGTAAACCGGCCAGGTCACCAATGAGTCCACCGGGAACGGCATGGCGTGTTTTCCTCACACCGACAGCGCCAAAATATACCGCAACCACATAAAAAGTGGTTTCCGTTGAACCGTAAAAAGTGGAAACCAGTTTGCCAATAAACGAATCCGGGCCATGGGCAACCATGAGCTCGGTAGCAATCCCCAGCGTTCCACTACCGGAAAGCGGTCGCATCAGCGCTGCGGGAAGAGCCTCGGCTGGCAGGCCAATTAAATTGGTTAGCGGAGATAACAACTTCACAAATATATCAATTGCGCCCGAGGCGCGCAACATCCCAATTGCAACCAGAATCGCTACCAGATAGGGAATAATTTTCACTGCAACTTCAAATCCTTCCTTAGCCCCATCAATAAATACCTCATAGACTTTTACTTTTCGAATAAATGCCAGCACCGGAATCACAAACAACAATACCGGAATTGCCCAGACAGAGATGATGGTCACTATTTTTTCAAAAATTACCAGCATTATGCATCCTCCCCATCTTTAGTTGTTGATTCTGTATCATCGGGAAGACGAAATGCCGGCAAGCGCTGCAACAGCTTCGTGCCGGTAACTGCAAAAATCGTCGCACATGTGGATGCAAAAATAGTCGTCCCGATAATTTCAGCCGGGTTTGACGAATTTAACGATACCCGGACGCCGATAATTGTCGCCGGAATAAGCGTGATGCTCCCGGTATTCAACGCCAAAAACGTAGCCATAGCATTTGAAGCTGTGTCTTTATGCTTATTGAGTTTTTGTAATTCTTCCATCGCTTTCAATCCAAATGGAGTGGCCGCATTTGAAAGTCCAAGCCAGTTAGCCGCGATATTCAACACCATTGCACCAATCGCCGGGTGTTCCGATGGAATGTCCGGAAACAATCGTTTGCTTATCGGGCGGATTAAACGTGCCAATATTCGGACCAATCCGGCTTCATCGGCAATCTTCATAATTCCGAGCCACAACGCCATGATACCGATCAGTCCCAAAGCGATATCAACCGATGTCTTCGCATAATCAAAAGCTGCTTTTGTCACTTCCGGTAATTTCCCGTTTATCGCACCGACCACAACAGCGATTGCCATCATGCCCAGCCAGATGTAATTGAGCATTGTGTTCTCCTTCTCGGTTGTTTTAATTCTGATTTTGTGTTGGCACCAACGTGCTACGCACTTCGAAAGTGCGTAGCACGTTTATCAAACATTGATATACTTGTACCAAAATTGTTTTGAAATTCTTTTATAATAAACCACATATTAGTCTCCGCCTTCAAAAGGAGAAGAAATTATGGACAGTCTCAAAATCACTTCGGAAGCAGTATATTTAACATCATCCATCTATGTTACTCAAATTCCTTTCAAATTAAAAAGTTTTTCCCAGAGAAGCAAGTTATTTTTAGGACGCAATAATTGAAATAGAACTTGCCGCTTACGATTATTTCCTTGACTTTTTGATTAAAAAAGTGTTATTTCTATCTAACTAACGACGTCGAATCAAGGGAGGTACATGCCATGCTATCAAATGCCATAAACCATACCGTTGTTGATCGATTTTTAAAATATGTGACCTACGACACGCAATCTCGTGAAGGAAGTGACTCCTACCCAAGTACCGATAAACAAAAAATTCTCGGCGCAGTGTTGGTCGAAGAATTAAAAGCCATGGGGCTGAAAAATGCAGCAATGGATAAGTATGGAT
This sequence comes from Candidatus Zhuqueibacterota bacterium, assembly GCA_016931935.1. Classification (GTDB taxonomy): domain Bacteria; phylum Zhuqueibacterota; class Zhuqueibacteria; order Thermofontimicrobiales; family Thiofontviventaceae; genus Thiofontivivens. The sequence goes on from JAFGDW010000159.1 coordinate 8,191, forward strand.
ATGTCATGGCTACGCTCCCCGCAAATACAAAGAAGCCTGTCCCCGCAATTGGATTGATCGCCCATATGGATACATCGCCAGATGTTTCCGGCAAAGACGTGAAGCCGATTGTCCATAAAAATTACATGGGTGGCGATATTGTGTTGCCTGGAGATTTATCACAGGTGCTGCGCGAAACAGACAATCCGGCGCTTGCCGAACAAAAGGGCAACGACATTATCACATCAGATGGCACTACGCTGTTGGGCGCTGATAATAAAGCCGGTATTGCCGAAATTTTCGATGCGGTTCATTATTTTATCGAACATCCGGATGAAGAACACGGAAAAATCTGCATAGCTATTACTCCCGATGAAGAGATTGGTGAAGGAACCAAATATTTTGATACGAAAAAATTCGGCGCTGAATTTGCATATACCATTGATGGTGAGAGTGCAGGCTATGTGGAGAATGAAACGTTTAGTGCGGATAGTGTGACGTTACGAATTCATGGAAACAATGTCCATCCCGGTTACGCCAAAGATAAAATGATTAATGCAATTAAAATTATGGCAGAAATTATCGATCAGCTTCCCAAAGATAAGTTGTCGCCGGAAACGACTGAGTCACGAGAAGGTTATATTCATCCGAACTCCATTGCGGGCGGTGTAGAAAATACATCGGTTAAGTTTCTGATTCGCGATTTCCGGGTAGAAGGTTTGGAAAGGCTTGAACAAACGCTGCGCACGATTGCCAATAATGTGCTCGAAAAATACCCTGGCGCAACCATGGATTTTGAAGTTGAAGAATCGTATCGTAATATGAAATATAAGCTGGATCATGCCCCGCATGTTGTGGAGAATGCTTTGGAGGCTGTTCGTCGAGCGGGCTTGAAGCCGGTACTGCACATGATTCGCGGCGGCACGGATGGCGCACGATTATCGTTCGAAGGATTGCCGACACCGAACATTTTTACGGGCGGTCATAATTTTCATTCTAAAATTGAGTGGATTTCCGTGCAGGATATGAAAAAAGCCGTGGAGACAATTATTCATATTGTGAAACTGACAGCCGAGCGCGCGTAGTTGGATCGATTCAAATTAAAATAAAAGTTGTACAGATAATTTTTAAATGACAAAACGAGTTTCTGGGTACAAAACCAAATCCCAAAACTACTTGTCATCAACCTACCTCAGCATGCCAAACAAATGTTCCACCAGGGGCAGCACGTTTTCCGCATGAATTTCGTTTAAACATTCCAGGTTAAAAGCACACGTTGTTTTATCGCAGGGAACACACTGAATATCAGTACGCTGGATATGTCTATGCCAGGCGCGGTCCAACGGTTCCCATGATGATGGCTTTGTTGAACCATAAATTGTAATTGTTGGCGTTTTTTGCGAGACCGCAATATGTTTGTTTGCAGAATCGTTGGTGATTAACAAATCCATCCGGTTAATAAGCGCCGACAGCTCAAACAAACTTGTCGGCGGAGCAATTAGCACATCGGTTTTGCATAACGATTTCACTTTTTGAACGACTGCTTTTTCGCCAGGCCCCCAAATTAAAATCAGGTGACAACTGTACTTCGCATTCAACAAATCACATAATGCAGCAAACCGTTCTTCCGGCCATTTTTTTGTGTACCAATTCCCCGTCGGACTAATGCCAATGATGTATTTTCGTGCTGGAAGATTTGCCAGGAAAGCATTCATGGCTGATGTCGACTGTTCAGGCCTGAAAAAATCGAGCGCCGTATCCGTAGGGAACAGATCGAACGCATGCAAATAACGCAAATTAAACGCCGCTACATACGGTTCACCACTGCGGGATGCCACATGTGTATAAAATATGTTCCGGAAATTCGTATCCATGCCGATCCGGTACCGCGCCGTCGCGCATAATGCGACGATCAACGATCGCGCGTTACACAGATAATCCAGTACAACATCGTATCGTCGCCACAGAATTCGCCATAATGCGGGCAGGCTTCCCCAGCCATTTCGATACTCAATTACCTCATCCACATATGGATTGCCCGAAAATAACGGAACGCTTTGTGGATATGTAACGACTGTCAATCGACTCTTCGGGAATTTCGCTTTGAGATGACGCAGCACCGGTGACACTAAAAGTGATCCACCAATACTGTGCAGTTCAAATACAAGGATGGAGCGGATTTTTTGAGGGAGAATCGGACCTGTATCCCGTACCAGTTGTCGTTGCCTGAATTGTGTTTCCCTAATCATAAAGCAAATATTTTTTTCGAATTGTTAAAAAGTGCTGCAATGCCGGCTGCCACGATTGAATAATTTCAGTTGCGGGTGTACCCTTCTCCAACTCCAGCCGTATACGATCCGTTCCATTAGCTTTGTCGAACATGCTTGTACGATCCGTTTGTAGAATTTTCCGCTCAGGGTATAAATGTTGGATCGCATCCAGAATATGAATTTGCGTCGCTGCCGGTTGAAACGTATTGTAATCAGCAATATGAATTTGCACGCCTTTGCATTGTTGATCCGCCCACGTCAGATAATACGGACGAAACGACATTGGGCGAAAATAAACGCCTGGCAATTGACGTGCATTTAAGTTATCAGCTAACTGTCTCGAATTGATCCACGGCGCTCCGATAATCTCAAATGGAGACGTGTATCCAACGCCTTCGGATACAGTATGCAGTTCGCCAAGACATCCGGTTGTAGCTACAAAAAATGCCACCGATGCATGCGGTACGTGCGGTGAAGTCGGCACCCAGATAAGTCCGGTATCTTCAAAAAGCATGTCACGACGCCAGCCTGCCATCGGAACAACATGCAGTTCACAATTTATTCCAAATTCATGATTAAATAATTGTGCCAATTCGCCCACAGTCATCCCATAAATATACGGGATTGGATACAATCCGATAAACGAGCTGAAGGCCGGATCGAGCACATTACCTTCAACCCGAATACCTCCGAGTGGATTTGGACGATCCAGCACGATAAACGGAATGCCTTTTTCCTGAGCCGCCTGCATGCCCAGCGCCATCGTGTAAATAAATGTATATGCCCGTGAGCCAATATCCTGAATATCATATATCAAAACATCGACATCGGATAGCATGTCCGGTGTTGGTTTACGCGTTTTCCCGTACAGACTGAATACAGTTACATCGGTACGTTCATCCGTATAACGTGGAACAAGCTGACCAGCTTCAATATCGCCGCGCACGCCATGTTCCGGACCAAACAGTGCCGTTAATTGGACATTCGGTGTTTCATAAAGCACATCAATCGTTGAACGAAAATCACGTGTTATGCCAGTTGCATTTGTTATTAATCCAATATGCTTTCCGTTCACCAAATCAAAATTTCGTTCCAACAACACATCAATCCCCGGTTTCACCACAGGCGTTATCGATCGTACATCATTTTCACCGGAACAAACAGACATTAAAAGCGTGAATAAACAAAGCAAAAAACATGTCCGATTCATGTTCAAACCTCCCAACGCCGAAACTATTTTCAATAATTTAACAAAATTTAATAGAATTGCAAGGGAAATGTACGATTATTGTAATTTGGCTTTCGTGAACTAGCTGAAATAATGGCGGTGAAATATAAAACAATTTTTTGGCTTTAGCCACTAACCTAATATAATTAAAGGGCTAAAGTCCGGCTACTTTTTGCTTGTTTCCACCACGCCCTGAAGGACGTGGTTAGTCACAATTCATGTAATCGGACGATTAGGGGATCATGCCCCCAATTTGATACACACTCAAATATTTTAGAAATAACATCAATATAAGCTTAACATAATCCATCACAATGTTTCAAAAACAACCAAATCAATTATTTCCAACGGCATAGTATTTGCTAAAATAACAATGTCCTAACTAAAAATAACAGGTGGTGGCGATGATGGGACTACGGCTACTGTTCTTTGTAATAATCGTATTCGCTCAAACATCGTTTGCGCAACAGGAAGTTCCCGTAAAATGTGCATTATCTGCACCCGCAGGAACGCAATCCGTGTACATTATTGGCGATTTCAACAACTGGTCGGCAACGACACACCCGCTCCGTTATGAAACAGCGACAAAATTGTGGACAATTGATTTAATGCTAGCGCCCGGCTCATATGAGTATCGATTCATAATAAATGGGTTGAATCGTATAAAGGATCCGGCCAATCCTGTTTGGGGTGGCGAAAATAGTAATTCAATACTTTATGTACAAACGCAAATGGCGCCTGTGCTCAAAAATCTGACGCCTGAAACCGGAAGTACTATTTCAGCAGTCCCGTTTCGAATTGAGGCAGAGTATTGGGATGGCCTCGGTCGGTATGGCCTGGATGAAACCAAAACTTGTGTGTTAGTGGACAACAAAGCGGTTCCATTTGAATTTTTTGCACCCAAACGACAAGTTCGTGCGTGGTCTCCCCGTTTGGAGCCAGGAGATTATGCGATACGGGTGGAATCGGCGGATAAAAACGGCAATACAGCCATTTCACTGGAATCATTCATTCATATCAAATCGGGTAACTCCGCACCAGTTGTGGATGCCGGTTATAGCATTATTTCCGGAACAGATGACGAAGTTCATCTAAACACCAGTTTGATATATGACCCGGATATGGATGAAATTCGCAAATTTGAATGGCGCTTGACAAAACAACCGAAAGACAGCAAGGTAAAATTACAGGATCGCGGAAATCCGGTTCCCCGTTTAAAACCCGACACGCCCGGTCGCTATGTAGTCAGCCTGAAAGTCAACGATGGAACCACTGATAGCCAAACCGATTCTGTTGATGTACACGCATTTGTTAAACGTACGTATCCGACCGAATTCCAACTTGCGGATTCTGCATTTCGGCGAATTTATGAAACGTCAATCGACTCCGCATACCTGGCCGGTGAGTTTAATAACTGGGCATCATCTGCTGTTAAAATGACTGATTACGACCATGATGGCATCAGGACAGCATGGGTGGATTTGAATCCGGGCGAATACGAATATAAATTTGTGGTGAATGGTCAGTACTGGATTGCCGATCCGGCAAATCCACAACAGGTCCCGGATGGTTGGAATGCATTTAACTCCGTAAAATCCGTAACGCTCAATCTCGCGCCTGTTATTCATGTAAAAGGTCTGTTCCAACCTGGCGCAGTTGTGCTAGATGCGTCGAAGACTAACAGCAAAACCGGCGAAGACCTGATTATTTTCTGGTATCAGGATATCAATAATCCGCAAAAAGTAAAGATGGAAGGAACATCTCGATTACGCATTGAGATTCCCCAAAAATCCGGAACATACTATTTTTATGTCGTTGCCAGCGACAAGTTCGGCAGCAGTTCGCGCAAAACGATCAGTTTGAAAGTAAAAGGACGGAAAGTCGAGATTTTCAATTTTAGTGACTCCCCCGACTGGGCTGCGGATGCAATTATTTATGATATTTATGTCAAGGCTTTTTCACCCGATGGCTCGTTAAGGGGAATAATTGGTAAACTACCTTATTTAAAAAAACTGGGTGTCAACTGTATTTCACTGTTACCGATATGGGAAAGTCCGACCGAGCTTAAATTCGGCGCCAGTGATTTTTTCAGGGTCGCCGACGAATACGGCACGATCGATGACTTTAAAGCGTTGGTGGATGCCGCCCATCACATGGGAATTCGTGTTATTCTGGACGTGACGTTTGCTTACACATCCGATCAGCATCCTTATTTTGTATCTGCATTTCAAAATGCATTCGGGGCGTATCGTGATTTTTACCGGTGGTATGAAGCATCAGCGCAGCCGTTACTCTATGCGTATGAATTTTCCAATGATTGGGACCGATTCCCGAACCTGAATTTTGAAAATCCACAGGTACAAAAATATTTGGTGGATATCGCCAGATTTTGGGTGCAACAAGGAATTGATGGTTTTCGGTGTAGCAATGCCCGGGGAGTTCCACATGAGTTTTGGAAACGATTTCGGCATCAGATCAAAGAACTATCTCCGGATTGTGTATTGTTAAACGAAGCATTATCGCGTTCGCCGGATTATCACAATGACGAATTTGACATGTCATTTGATACAGATTTTTACAATAGTCTGATCGATGTGATGAATCAACGAAAGCCGGTATCGGCGATTGAACGCGCGTTGCGTAAAACAGAAACCAATTATCCGCCCCATGCACTTATGCTCCGATATTTGGAAAATCACCAGATGGAGCGATTTATTCAACAGCATGGTATTATGAAAACCCAGGTGGCGGCTGCATTATTGCTGACCACACCGGGAACGCCGATGTTATTTTACGGGCAGGAGCATGGCGTATTCGGATCGCTGGCAAAAATGAATTGGGATGAATCCCACACGAAATTATTGGAATATTACCGGACACTCATTACAATCCGGCGAGAATACCCGGCAATTCGGCGTAGTCCGATGCAATATGTACCAACCAATCATCCGAATGATGTATTAGCTTACATTCGACGGGATGAAACGCATACGATTCTGGTTCTACTGAATTTTTCGCCAGAAACGATTGAATGCCAGGCCATACTAAAGGATATTACATCAGCACGCTCACTACATTTGGAAGAATTAATTACCAACTCGATTCAGCCCGTAACACTCGATCCAGCGAATCGAGCCAAGTTGAAATTAGAGGGAGAGACTGCATATATTTTTCACATGTCTGAATAGGAGACAGACTTTTTTTTGGAGGGAATTTAAAGTGAAGCAGTATCAAGTTACACGTTCAGCAATTGCATTGCTTCTTACGGGATTGTGGCTTGGAAGCACGCCTGCTCATACGCAGGATACGGATAATGAAGTCATTATTCCGCAAGCGCAAAGTCGCAGCTATATGTTGACCAATTCCGGAGCTGCATTTTTCTTTGCTGAAACCGGGGGAACAAATACATCGGTGATGCAGGGACTTAGTGTTAAAACCGAAGAATATCTTGAAGATTACATTCTTGACGTCGATGGTGCATTGTTATCACGCGAAGATGCAGAAGCCCATTTATTTCCGACGAAATTAATTCGGAAATATGCAAAACCAAAACTGGATGAAGAAATTTGCCTGCTGGATTCAATTCCGGTATTAACAATTAAACTAACTGCGTCTGAAAAACATCCGATTGCATTTACGCCGATCATTGCGCGATCAGAGGATAAGGACGAATTGCGCCAGGTGTGGTCCGAAGAGGACAATATTCTTTATCTGTCAACCCAGGCGCGGATGCAAAAAGCAAGTCAAAGTGAAATACCCAAACTAACAGCAATTTGCACATACCCGATTTCGGATTATCACGAACAGACAGCCAAATCAACAACGTTCCATGGAAAAGTAAAACAGAACGTATTTGTTCCCGGCAAATTGCAATTTCAAATCGACGGAACAGCTTATGTTTTTATCATAATCGGTGAAAATAAGGCGGACATCCTTCAGAAACGTAAGGAAGTATTGAGACGGTTTAATATTTATTTCGAGAATTCCAGCAAAAAGGTCGAAGGTGTACGTCAGACATGACTGTCGTACGATTCAAGTAATTGACTATCCAAAGCAAAGTTCTAGTTCAATAATTTAAAACACAGATCATACAAAATTGTCCAACAAAAAAGCCAGGCGTAAGTGAAAAACTCCTGGCTTTTTTTCGTATCATTTCTAATTCGTAAATCAGTCTGCATTTAGGGCACCCTGCTGTTTTCCGTACGTCCGTAACTTACGTTGTAACAACGGCAAGAGCATTGACATCCGGGCGCGTGTTATCAAATAGCGAACCGGATGAAAGCGTCTCACGACAGTCAAGTAGCTGGCGACAATCGAATCCAGTTCATCCAGCGATCTGGGCAACAGTTCAAGGTTAATGGAATTCCGATATTTCATATGGTATAATTTGTTAATAATCGCATTTACCGGAAGTACACCTCCCATATTGAACGGTAGATGTGAATCCTTATCAGCCCGGCAATCGGACAAATGAACTGTGGCAATCGGAAATTTCATTCTGTCCAGTACTGCTAACGGATCTTCACCACCCACGAAATAATGTGCCGGATCATAGCATTGACCAATCAATTTATCACCAAGTTCATCCTTCGCCATCTCAAAAAATGCCTGAAATTCTTCAAACGACATGGATTGAATATTTTCAATAATTACAGGTGGCCTTAGTTTGCGAAGATTATCAAACAGGTATGAATTTGCATTTTTGGCTTTACTCAGGGTAGGATGTCCTTCAGGCGGATGGGCAAGACAATATTGGACGTGTAGATGTTGGTGGTAGTTATTTACATTCTCAATAAGCTGATTGATCTCGTTTTTAAACGATTCATGAGAAAAATCAATGCCGTGATCGCCATAATTTGGTAGATGAAATCCGCATTTAATTGGACCCAATTCAGCCAAAACCGCAGGCAGATCATCGAAAACGGAATGAGTAATCTCAACAAAATTAACGCCCACTAAACGCGCCAGTTTCAATAATGTGGATGGCGCAATTCCTCGAAATCTGTCAATGGTCAAGCCGATTAACACCGATTGCATCTCCTCAAACTGCTCTCCCAGGCATCTAATATTACCTGAAAAATTCCCTGTTTCCCAATCATCTTGTAGGAACCTAAGATAACGCTATTTTGATGAATAATCAAGCACAATTTTATTATTCACTGTCAATATCTGCTTGACAACGCTAGTTATTTTTGATATGTTATGACATGCCTGAAGAGAAACAAACACCCGATCCCGATGATATTCCCGAATTCTACATCGTAACCGATGTACTTGATTTACACGGATTTTTCCCGGAACAGGCGCCCGAAATGGTCGAGGAATTCATCCGCAATGCCAGAGAATTAAATTTGACGCATCTGCGCATTATCCATGGCAAAGGCAAAAGCAAACTTAAATGGATTGTCCGAAAAGTGCTTGAACAATCTGCTGAAGTCGAAACGTTCTATGATGCTCCGCCGGAAATTGGTGGATGGGGCGCTACTCTCGTTGATTTGATTCAGGAGAAGGATCTCGGATAAAAAATAAGTACTTATTCATCCCCGGTATCATTCCGGTTTTCTCATATTGTTTATGTGTGTGAAATAGATGCATACTGAATTATGTAATTTGTTCTTATAGGATTAAATATTAATGAAAATATTTTATTGATCATAGTCTGAGATTTTTGACACTGATTCCCAGGATTATAATGCCACTTGTGAAAGCTGTCCAACAAGGTTATCACCCGTGAACAAATTTTCACAATTGGCATATTTTTTGTTAATTTTTCCACAATGCTGTAACATGAATTATGTATAGTCGTATGTACCCGAAGAAATTTTTTAAACAATTATCCTGTGCACACTAAATAAACATACATGGAGGTTAACATGAAACGATCACAAGTCATTCTGTGGCTATGTGTGATCCTTCTGCTGGCAGCGAGTCCCGCATCTTTATTGGCCAATGGCGCAATTATGGGGGAAATACACTACTCGGGCTTGGCAACGGGACCTGTTGTTATAGCTACAATTAATTTACAGCTTGATTTTGAAAAACTGTTTTCGCTCGACACACTGGAAACCGGCCCTGGTCCATTCGAACTAACAGACGTAACTCCGGGGACCTACCTCATCGCCGCTTTTCTCGATGTGAACGGCGATGGTTTACCCGCACTATCCGAGCCAATGGGAGCCTACAACGGTTCGTTGGAGGTCAAGGAAGGTGAGACAGTTGAAGATGTTCAAATTTACATCAAACCGCTTCCACGTGGTTCGGCATCGATAACGGGAACGATTAGTTATTCAGGCTCCCTGAGCGGAAAAATCAACTTGTTTGTTGTTGGAGCAACAAGCACCCCTTTTAATCAAATTAAAGTTGATGCACCGGGTGGCAGTTTCACCGCTTCCGGTTTAGCAGCCGGTGACTACATCCTGGCTGCCTATCTTGATGTCAATGAAAACAAGCAGCCCGATCTTGGAGAACCAATCGGTTTCTACCCCGAAAAAATTTCGGTGGAAGATGAACAGGAAGTTACTATTGACGAGATTCAACTCTACGATGCTGCAAATTTCTCGGGTTCCATCAGCGGTGAAATTACCTACACGCCAATAGATAATGATACAATTTTCATCTATACAGTCGGATTGTCAACAACACCGGTGACAGTTACAAAGGTAATTTCTCCACAAACTACTTTTACAGCCGATAATCTGGCCGATGGCGACTACTACATGTTTGCATTTCTCGATTCCAGTCACGATAGATCGTTTACTCCAATGGAAATCAACCTGGATGAATTGGGAATAGTTGAGGGCGAACCCTACGAATTTATTGCAACTCCCATTAAAATTGAAGCTGGACAATCGGCCACACAAAACTTAACATTAGCCCCAACAGGCGATTCCGGAATTTCCGGGAAAATGACGTATGCTGGTAAGCAAACCGGTCTACCAATTGTTGTAGCTGTCGGACTTTCACCGTCCTGGTTCGGATTAGCGCCCGCATTTAGCCAGCCGTACACAATCCCCAATCTTGATGCCGGTTACTATGCGGTTATCGGCGGCATTCTTCCCTTTAGTGCCGATGCAAAAATTAGTGCGGATATGCCGCTTGGTTTTTATACAAAAGAGTTTGTTCATGTTACCGAACATGATACCGTCACCGGAATTGATTTCATTCTTCAGGACAGCACCACAGCAACCAGTTCAATCACCGGAACTGTCAATGTTCCTGACGGCGTGAGTGGCGACGTTCATGTGTTCAGTCTGGGAATTTCATTGTCCCCGTATAAGTCCGTGACACTGACCGACGACATGAATTTCACTATTTCCAATTTACGCATGGGCCGTTATCTGACAGCGGCATTTATGGACGTGAATGGTAATGGCGCCTTTGATTTTGATGAACCTGTTGGCTTCACGGATTCGCTTGTTGAAATACCAAGCGGAAATTTAATTGTTAATGTCGATCTCAATCTGGAAGAATTTCCAATTACCGAACTCACTCCGGAAAATTCGGCGATGCGACCAGACCAATTTGTGTTGGGACAAAACTACCCCAATCCATTTAATCCGGAAACCGCTATCCGCTATCAAGTTCCGCAACAAGCACCGGTGACGATAAAAGTTTACGACATGCTTGGACAGGAAGTCTGTACGCTTGTGAACGCTGTCCAGCCAGCCGGACAACACCAGGTTGTCTGGAATGGCAAAGATACTGCAGGAAATAATGTGGCCAGTGGAATTTACCTCTATTGTCTGAAAGCTGGTACACATCTTGAATTTAAGCGTATGGTGCTTGTGCGCTAATACTTTAAAAAGCCGCTGGCAATCACATCCGGCGGCTTTTTCTTTTCACCCCCGCTCTATATTTAACGCAATATAGTAAGTACTTTCTGCAATATGACGCTTCCTTAATTCGCTTGACAAATTCCGGCAATTTGATTATATTCGGTTACATTATGCCCGATCATCATTCATGTTCAACGATGAATGACAGGACAGTGGGTGGGGGAAATCAGTGAGGATGGTATGCACATTTTCCAAATGGACGTCCCTGTTATCACCGGCACGATCTTTTTGCCAATTTCGATCATCGCACTGGATAATTCACAAAACAAAGTAGATCGACTGACTCCGGAGCCGGAATGAAACACATCATAAATTTGTTTGTATCAGGATTGATCATCGTCATTTTCCCAGCCATTACATCTGCTGTCTCAATTGATAGTTTGATTTGTCATGGAATTGAACAATCCATCTTACAAAATTACAGTGAAGCCGAGGATGTTTTCACATCACTCATTTCCAGTGAACCGTTGAATCCCCGAGCATATTTTTTCAAAGCTGCTGTCATCCAATCGAAAATGATGGACTTTGAAAGCATGGAGTGGGAAGCAGAATTTTATAAACTGTTAGATCAGACAGAAGCTAAGGCTAAACAACTGAAACAACAGCAACCGGAAAATCCCTGGTCGTATTTCTATCTTGGCAGCGCCTATAGTTATCGAGCCTTTTATGAGGGACGCGCCGGATCGTACGTCACGGCTGCGAAACACGGCCTGGCGGGAATCAAGGCCTTGAAAAAGGCGATTGAAATCGATTCGACCATTTACGATGTCTATTTCGGACTCGGCTCGTACAAATACTGGCGGAGTAAAATGACCCGTTATATCAATTGGCTTCCGTTGATTAAGGATGAACGGAAACAAGGAACTGAGATGGTTAAACAGGCTGCATCCAAAGGACGTTATACACGATACGCGGCAATCAATGAACTGACCTGGATTTTAATTGATGATGGCCAGGTATCCGAAGCATTATCCTGGGCAAAAATCGGATTGGCCAAATATCCGCACAGCCGATTTTTTATGTGGGGAACCGCAAAATGTTATTTCAATCTTCAGCAATATAATGAGGCATTAATAATGTATGAACAAATACTGGAATCCTTATCACAGGAATCCATTAATAATCATTACAATGAAATTATTTGTTATTACAAAATCGCCGACTGTTATTATCACCTCAATGATAATGATTCAGCCTTACGATATTGCAACTATATTTCCACTATCCCTTTGACAGATGACATACAGAATAAGCTAAAAGAAATTTTCGAGAAAGTTAAAAAGTTACAGCGAGCGGTATTGGATTCAATGGAAAATCAATAAACATTAAAGTCCATTCATCCGTTGCCCTGAAAACTCTGCACATTTTAAATTATTAAAAAGGTCAGATTCAAATTTCCGAAGTTTTCGTTGTGAGGTTACTTTATGCCCCGTACATTTGCTGAAAAAATACTTGCCCATCATGCTGAACTGGAGCACGTTGTGCCAGGACAAATTGTCACCGTTAAACCAGCTCATTTGATGATGCACGACAACGCCGCTGCCATTATCGGAAAAATCAACGACGATCTTGCCCGTTATGGACTGATTGATTCAAAACTGCCAATTATTGTGCTCGATCATGTGGTGCCGGCAGTTGATGAGAAAACAGCGACCAACCATCAGAAAATCAGAGCTTTTGTTAAAAAATATAAAGTCCGTCATTTCTTCGATGCCGGCGTTGGTATCTGCCATCAGGTAGTGATGGAACAAGGATTGGCATTACCCGGCACGATCGTGCTGGGAAGTGATTCGCATACCTGTACGTATGGCGCGCTGGGCGTGTTCGCCACGGGAATCGACCGAACCGAAGCCGCTGCGCTATTACTCACTGGTGAAACCTGGCTGAAGGTACCACAATCGATTCATATAACATTGAAGAATAAATTTCAACCAGGCGTCACCGCCAAAGATTTAATTCTGACAATTATCGGCGATCTCCGTGCAGACGGCGCCAATTACTGTTCAGTGGAATTCCATGGTGATATTCACGTGCTTCCGATTGAGGACCGTTTCACGATTGCCAACATGGCTATTGAAATGGGTGCAAAAAATGCCGCCTTCCCAATTGATATATTAGCGGAAAAATACCTGGCTTCTATTGGTGTTCGCAAAGAACAATATTCAACGTTTTGGGCCGATAATGGCGCTACCTATCAGCAACATCTTGAGTACGATTTGGCTTCGCTTACTCCTGTGGTTGCCAAACCACATACCGTCGATAATGTGGCACCTGTTAAAGCTGTTGCCGGAACTGAAATCGATCAGTGCGTGCTCGGAACGTGTACTAACGGACGGTTATCGGATATTCAACTGGCGGCAAAAATAATTGCCGGAAAAACAGTATCGCCCCATGTTCGTTTACTTGTCATTCCGGCTTCCCGTGCAGTGCTTAATGCTGCCATGCAAGCTGGCTATATTCAAACGCTCAGTGAAGCAGGTGCTATGATTTTACCTCCGGGGTGCGGTCCCTGCCTCGGCGCCCATATGGGAATTCTTGCACCGGGAGAACGCTGTCTCAGCACCTCCAATCGTAATTTTAGGGGCCGAATGGGCTGTAAAGACGCTGAAATTTATCTTGCCAGTCCGGCTACTGTTGCCGCATCGGCAATTACCGGAAAAATAACCGATCCACGATCCGTGAAATAAAACTCCTGGAAACAGGGAACAAATACCTTTCAATGAAGTTTTAGGAGACGTTATATGAATATCTGGCGTTATGGGGATGATATCAATACCGATATGCTGTTTCCCGGTAAGTACACATATACGTGCAGTACACTCAATGAAATTAAACCGCATTTGTTTGAAGACCTGGATCCGGAATTCGCCGCAGGTGTACAAACTGGTGACATTATTTTCGCTGGAAAAAATTTTGGGTGCGGTAGTTCGCGCGAGCAGCCGGCGTTAGGATTGCGTGGTGCCGGTATCGAAGCGGTGATTGCCATTAGCTTTGCCCGGATTTTTTATCGTGCTGCGATTAATCAGGGTCTACTCCTGATTGAGTGCCCGGATGCAGTCATGGCGTACCAACCCGAAGATAATGTTACACTTCAATTGGAAGCGGGCACGATATCCGTCGGAAACCAAAAATTTTCGTTTCCAACTTTGCCTGATGAAATCCTGGCAATCCGGGATGCAGGCGGTTTGTTGGAATATACACGCGAGAAATTAAAATTACGTTAACTTGATTTTATAACGTATTAAATTTTCTCACATATACAAATTTATTTTGAAATCAGTTTATCGCTTTTTCTCGATTCATCGGCCGCATGCTATGTCCCGTCGATTTAATCTCAGTATAATTTTTGAATCAATTACCGACCAAACCAACAGGAGAAAATGGATGCGACGTTTCATTATCGGATTACTACTTATTGTTTTTGCAAGTTGTGCCCCTTCAAATAACGCTACCAAATTCTACAAATCCAGAGATTACGATGCGGCAATTAAAGAGTGCCAGCAAATTCTCACCACCGATTCCACCGACGTAAACGCAAACCTGTTGCTGGCCAAGTGCTATCAAATGCAGGGAAAGCCACGGGAAGCAGTAAATACATTGACGCATGCTTATAAAATAAATGCGACAAGTTACAGCACAGGAAAAATCCGCGCTCGATTAATCGATGCAAAACTTCAATATAGCGACAGCCTGATTGCAGATAACTCGGACAACGCCGCGCTCGGGCAATTGACGTCCGTGGTCGAACTGGATACGACGAATAAAACGAGTGTTCAAAAGTTGGGTGATTTTTATGTGTCATTGGGATTTTTAACACAAGCCGAGAAACAATACCGTCGACTATTAAAACAAGATAAAAAACGCGATGATATCAGAACCAAATTGGCAGATATTGAAAAACAAACCGCCAGGGCGGATTCACTCACAGCAATTGCCAAAGCTGATTTTGACGCGTATCGTTATCAGCGAACAATAAAAATCGCGGAGGAAGCGCTCCAGGCCAAAGCAGATCACAAGGATGCCAATTACTACGTAGCGATGGCGAATGGCGCCATTCTCTACAACAAGGGCGGCAAATCCGAACTATGGGACGCGATTGAACATTTCGGCAAGGCGATGGCCATGCATCCCGAATCTGGCGAACCTCACTACTATATGGGACTTGCCTACGAAAAAAAAGATAAGCGCGAATTTGAAAACGCAATTCATGAATATGAAACGCTACTCGAAAAAGAGCCGGATAGCCCATTCGCCAAAGATGCCAAACGACGTATTGCTGAATTAACTGACCTGCGGGACCGATTGAAAAAATTTTGGGGAAAAGAGTAAAAGAGTTTGTGATTGTAGAGTTAACTAATTCCTAAAAAAAATACCCCTGCAAACAGCACTTGCAGGGGTTGAGCAGGGCGACAATATATGGGTCGATATTGCTGAGATTTTCAAATTAAGTGTGGAGATGCCATCCGATAATGGGGGATACCGAACAGCATCATCCACTCCCTCCATACAAGCAATTCACAAGTTTGTCTCCGAGGGATAGAGAAGGCTGCGCATGAAAAACAATGTCACTGTATAGCTAATCAAGTTATGTGCCATGTAGCATAATTATCCTAACTTCAATTTAATTTTGTATTAAACGCTATTACTTTACCGAATAATGCTGTATCGATTTAACAATTTACCGAATACGCCGGCTTTGTATGTTTCAATTTGAGAACCCGTATGAAACCAAAACCTGAAAAAACCGACTCATCGTCAAATTACATCGGCGGAAAAAATGTGGTGCGAGAAGCATTGGCAGCAGCGCAACCGATATTGAAGCTTTTTATCGCCAACGGTTCGCGGCATGCATTTCAACTAATCATCGAACAGGCACGGTTGCAGCACATTCCTGTGCGTGAGCTCGATCGCCGCCAGTTAAACGATCTTATCGGTAACGATGGCCATCAAGGGATTGTTGCAGCGATCGGCGCTGTAACATACGCCAGCATTAATGATATACTCAGCATTTCATCGTCAAAAAATGAACCGGCGTTTATCGCTCTCCTTGATGAAATTCAGGATCCGCATAATCTTGGTGCGATCATCCGCTCCGCCGATGCTATGGGCGTACACGGTATTGTCATCCCAAAAGATCGTTCTGCCGGGTTATCTCAGACCGTCGTAAAAACATCCGCCGGTGCTACAGCACATGTACCGGTGGCTCGCGTGCAGAACCTCGCACGTACCCTGGATGAATTAAAAGACCAGGGACTTTGGATTGCCGGATTGGATCAAGCCGGGAATCAAGCGATTGCTTCAATCGATCGCACGCTTCCGCTTGGACTGGTAATCGGCAGTGAAGGCGCTGGCATACGCCGGCTCGTTCGTGAAAAATGTGATTTTCTGGTCAACATCCCGATGCACGGGAGAATAAATTCATTAAATGCATCAGTCGCTGCAGGGATCGCTTTTTGGGAGATTCGCCGATTGCGAATACAAAAATAATGCTCAGTCAAATAGTGTTTAACTTTCCTAAAAACAAATCCCACGCACATTCAAATCGCGTGGGATTTTTTTATAATTGTTAAAAAAATTCCAATTGCTTTTATCATTTTTATTTGGTACTTTTAACAAAGTTCGAGAGACCGAACAATTTAATGGAGCCATCATGATAGTTGATTTCGATCCAACGACACAAGAGTACATTGAGATCATTTACGAAATTCAAAAAGATCGACATGTCGCCCGTGTCAAGGACATTGCAGAACGACGGGGAGTCACAAAATCCAGCGTTTCCACGGTGCTGACACAATTGAAACAAAAAGAGCTTATCAATCATGAAACATATGGATTGGTAATGTTAACAGCTAAAGGCCGTGCCGTGGCCGAAACATTGGAAGAAACGCATCAACTAATTCGTGATTTTTTTGTTGATATTTTAAATGTTGATCCCGAAATTGCCGAAGATAATGCATGCACGATCGAACATCATATTAATAAAGATGTGCTAAGCTCGCTGGCCGATTTTATGTCGTTTTTGAAAACCGAAGCTGATGTAATTTCCCGCTGGAAACATACATGATCCGAAGACGGAAAAGGAGAAGGATTCATATGACGTTGAGTGATGTTAAGGACGGGGGGCAGTTTGTTATTAAAAGTGTCTTGGCGACCGGTGAAATTCGCCGCCGCTTGATTGATATGGGTTTCATCAGGGGAGCGCAGGGGAAAGTGTTGCGTGAAGCTTTATTGAGAGATCCGATAGAATTACAGTTAAAAGGATATAAGGTATCTGTTCGTCGTGCGGAAGCAAAACAGATTGTAATTGAGGACCAGGCGTTATGATGAGTGCCCGCCCGGGTGCAAGGATGAAATGGCGTCACCGCAGAAGTAGAATAAAACATGCACCCGATGACATTATTCGTATCGCTATTGCTGGAAATCCTAACGCTGGAAAAACTTCCATTTTTAACGCGTTAACCGGCCAATCCCAACATGTGGGTAACTACCCCGGTGTCACCGTTGAGCAAAAAATTGGCCGGATTGATTATGATGGTTATACGCTCGAATTCGTCGATCTGCCCGGCACCTACAGTTTATCCGCCTTTTCAATTGAGGAAATGGTCGCGCGCGATTTTGTGCTGCGTGAAAAACCTGATGTAATCATCGATGTGCTGGATTCCACAAATCTGGAGCGCAACCTGTACCTTTGCCTGCAATTTCAGGAATTGGGAATGCCAATCGTCGGCGTACTCAACATGAGCGATGAAGCCAGGCGAAACGGTATTTCTATTGATGAAAAACAGCTTGGTATCATCCTGGGTATTCCCTTTGTTAAAACCATCGGTTCCCGTGGAATCGGTATGCAGGAATTGTTAGGAAAAACACTGGCAGTCGCCCAGGGTCGTATCCCTTCGAATGTCCGTCATTTAAATTATGGCGTGGAACTGGAAACTCAGCATAATCGCATCATCCAATCGCTTCAATCCGACCCAACCTTTGTTGACAATTTTCCGCCACACTGGATTGCCATCAAACTATTGGAAAATGATTCCGACGCGGTTACCAAAATTCAAAAACAACATGTTTCGAGCGAATCCGTGCTGGCAACTGCCCATGACAGCCGAGAGTGGATTCGCAAACATTTTGGCGAAGACAGTGAAATTGTCGTCGGTGAACAACGCTATGCTTATATTCATGGCGCCTGTCGCGAAGTCGTTCAAACCGAGGAATCTCCGAATCGTTCGGATTATACAGAAATGATCGATCGAATTGTCCTAAATAAATATTGTGGACTGGGAATTTTTGTTGGTATTATGTTTATGATTTACCAGCTTACATTTAAACTCGGACGGCCGCTTTCAGATTATATCGATCATTTGTTTGGCTGGATACAAACGGTAGTACAATCCATTCTGCCAAATGGTATCATTAAAGATTTAATTGTCGAAGGAATTATCGGCGGTGTTGGCGGTGTACTGGTGTTCTTCCCGATTGTCGTTTTATTATTCCTGGGTCTTTCGTTTCTTGAAGATACAGGCTACCTGGCTCGCGCAGCGTTCGTGATGGATAAATTCATGCACCTGTTCGGTCTTCATGGCCGCAGTTTTATCCCGATGATGGTTTCCACCGGCTGTGCAGTCCCCGGCGTCATGAGTGCGCGAACGCTGGTAAATCCCAAAGACCGTGTGCTGACAATAATGATCGCACCACTCATGATGTGTAGCGCGAAAACACCGGTCATCGCCATGCTAACGGCGGCATTCTTTCCAAAATATGCCGGCACAGTCTTTTGGAGTATCTGGATTATTGGATGGCTGGTTTCGTTACTTATCGCAAAGCTATTCCGTAACACAATTTATAAAGGCGAAGCATCGCCATTTGTGATGGAACTTCCTCCCTATCGAATGCCGACCCTGCGCGGGATATTCACTCATATGTGGGAAAAAAGTTGGTCGTATGTGAAAAAAGCCGGGACGTTCATACTGGCTGCGTCTATCATTATTTGGTTTATTCTGTATTTCCCACGTTCGCAGGAAACCGTGCAATCGTACCAAAATAAAATGGGTGTGTTGACTACTGCGTATACGGAACACTTGGCAACCCTAACTTCGGAAAACGAGCGTCAATTAGTGACTGAACAATATCTGCAGCAAGTATCAATAATACAAAACCAACTTGCACGGGATGAACTGGAGCATAGTGTTGGTGGTCGGCTTGGCCGATTCATTGAACCGATGTTTAAGCCATGTGGTTTCGATTGGCGACTCGATATTGCGCTAATGGCGGGATTTGCCGCCAAAGAGGTGATTATTTCCACGATGGGAATAGTTTACGGAATAGGTGAATCCGATCTGGAAGCTGATATTGCAGGGGAACACATTGCTTCACCATTAAAGCAAAAACTCAGTAACGATCCCCACTACCATCCGGGCAATATGCTTGCCTTAATGATTTTCGTACTGATTTACGTGCCCTGTCTGGCGACACTGGCCGTCGTAAAGAAGGAATTGGGAAAATGGAGATACCCACTATTTTTGGCAGGTTATACTCTGTTTTTCGCCTGGTTACTAGCAGTGATTGTCTTTCAGGGAACCCGGCTGCTGGGAATTGGAGGTTAAATGGATATTCAACTCATAATTGTATTTGGCATTGTGGTAGCAGCAGGAATTTATGCTTATCGCTTTCTTAAAAAAGAGACGGTTTCCAGTCATGGGGAAAGCGGTTGTGAGGGGTGTCCATTGGCTAAAAATCATGTAAAGCGAAATGCGCAGTCTGATGTCGATTTGACGTGTTGTTACAGGAAGGTTGGGTGAAATTTTTAATTAATCGCCAGCGAATGGATTTATAATAGTCAGCCTATCAATTTTCTGCTAGTGCTGCATATCTTCTGAATATAAAGTTTTACAATTCAACATAAAAGCCGATACAATTATAAGTGAATTATAAAATGAATAATGCCAAATATCTTTAATATCCAATGCCGTCCTATATAAATCAATAGTTGAAAAAATTTCACAAAGTGGTTCAAATAATTTACTCAATAAGTTATTTAATTCACCTGTCGTAAAAGGTTTTTCGAATTTTTTCAATGCAACATTTAAAAATTCTTGTATAACTTGGTAACTAATACAACCATTTGACGATGAAATTGCCTCCTGGATTAAATTATCAGCAATACTTTGTTTTTGAAGATATCTATTATCAAAAGAGTAGATAAATATATTTGTGTCTAAAAAAATTTATCTTTTATTGAGTTCTTCTCTCGTAAATTATCGACCCGCATTTACATTTCCAAATGATTTTTTAAATTCACGATAGTCAAAATAGTCTTTATCCGAAATAATATATTTTTGTAACCACTTTCTAAAATTTGCATTAAGTGTGGTATTTTCTTTTTGAGCTTTATCCCGAGCTTTTTTAATAAGCTCCTCTTCAGCACTAAGCGTAATATTTTTTAACATATCACTTCACCTTCAAGTTTATGTGCACTATTTTCGTGTAGATTAATATAAATGTATAATGAACAAAAGTAAAGTGCCAATTTAATTGATTGACAGGCCAATTCGCAACCAAATCTTTCAAAAAAACCTCTTTGATTCTGCCTGTTTTATTCGTATATTTTCATAATTTACAAAGACTATTCATCCAGGAACGGACTATGTTTTCAGGATTTGGGATACATCTTGTTGGGAGTGCGCTGCTGTTCATCGCTATCGTACTGGCGAGCATCGGATTTAGTGTGTGGAGTTATCGCACAACTAATCCGCCGGTCTCCAAAGGATTACGACGTTTTTTGCTGACGCTTAGATCCATCGCGGTTGTGTTGGTGATTATCATGCTGTTTGAACCATTGATTAGTTTGACATGGCAACGTACCGAACAACCGATTGTTGCGTTGTTGATGGATACCTCAGCCAGTATGGGTTTGAAAGATAAGGGTGGTGATCGCGAAATCCAGGCAGAACAGGCGTTCACCGATGTTAATACTTTCCTTTCCAAACAGGATGTCGATATTGAATCCTTTCAATTTTCTGACCAGCTTAATACCGCATCGATCGATTCATTACAATTCAACCATGACGGTACCGATATCACCGGTGCACTGACCAGATTAACTGAGCGAATGAGCGCACACTATCTTGCCGGCGTGGTGCTTATTTCGGATGGTAACTACAATCTGGGTGAAAATCCCATCTACAGAGCGAGTACCTACCCGGCGCCAATTTACACGGTTGCAGTGGGTGATCCTTATGAACAACAGGATGCATTAATTGCCAAAATTGCCACTAATCAGATTGCCTATGCTAACACCACGGTCCCGGTAGAAGTGACCGTCCGAGCCTATGGATATGCTGGTAAAAAAATAACCGTTGAGTTAAAACAAGGAACGCAAGTACTCGATTCCAAACATGTCGAATTAGGCGACAATAGCATGGAATCCAGAGTTCGTCTGCAATATACCCCAAAAGAACCCGGAGATATGAAATACAGTATCTCCATTCCCGCACTTGCCGGAGAACTGACGACTGCCAACAATATTAAAGAATTTTATGTAAATGTTCTGAAAAGTAAAATGCAAATAATGATTATGGCTGGCGGACCGGGTTATGATTATGAATTTATAAAAAACGCGCTGTCCGGAGATGCAAATGTCAATGTCGCTCATTGGGTACAAAAAAGCAGCGCCGAATTTTATGAAGGCAAATTTCCATCGAATCCTGCATCTTTTAAAAATGTGGATTGTTTCATCTGGATCGATTTCCCACGTCGGGATACGCCACCACAGGCACTCAGCGTTCTAAATGATGTTATTCGATCACAGAATAAACCATTATTTCTCATCTCCGGGCCATCACTCTATTGGCCGGGATTAAAACCACTTGAAGGATATTTACCGGTTTCCATTCAGGATAGGACATTATCGGAGCGCCTGGTCATATTACAACTAACAGCAACCGGTGAACAACATCCCATTATGCGACTGGATGACGAGCTTTCGGAAAATCAGCTAAAATGGCGTGAGTTGCCTCCGATCTATCTTGAACGAATTCCCAATACGCTCGTGCCTGGTAGCGACGTGTTGCTGACTGTTAATAAAATACAGTCCAAACTGCAAAACTATCAAGATAATATTCCATTACTGGTCGCCCGGAAAATGGCCGATCGTAAAACGGTTACGATGCTCGGTTATGGCATATGGCGCTGGGGTTTTTTGATGCAGGGTCTGGGGAAATATACGGATGCTTTTCCCCAGTTCCTGATGAATACTGTCCGTTGGTTAATTACGAATGAAGATAGTAAACTGGTTCGGATTCGCGCAGACAAACCAATCTACCGAAATGGCGAAAAGATCACATTTACGGCTGAAACGTACTATGAAGACTACACCCCACTCGATGGCGCCGATGTTCGCGTCACCGTAAAAGGCAATGGAGAACAATATGAAATTGTACTGACCGGCTCGGGCTCCGGGACATATGAGGGTGAATTCCATGTGCTGGCTGGTGGTGATTATACATTTGAGGGCACGGCGACATATCAGGATAAAGAATTAGGAACCGATTCCGGCAAATTTTCAGTAGAACCATTCCGACTCGAGTATGCGGATACGCGCATGAATGAAACACTGCTCAAACAAATCGCTGACCGAAGCGGTGGAGCATATGTCACGACAAATAACATCACAGAACTGGATTCAGTCATGCAATTGTCCCGACGGACTGTTACCGAATCACGGCAATGGGAAATATGGCATCAGTGGTACATGCTGGTCGGCGTCATTGTACTATTGAGCGTGGAGTGGTTTATTCGAAAACGGACGGGGATGTTATAATCGACTATTGTTTTATATTGAACACGGCCAGAAATTGAACATTTAAGTAATTCAGACTATGAACATAATATTGGTCGCTGTTGGCCTTTGGCTATTAGCAATGGTCAAATTCGGTTATCCAGTTTGGTCAGCAAAGATAAGACCAATATATTGAAGAAGGTACATAGTTCCGCCGGTCTCAGGCGGAATTGATTACGGACGCTCTGCGTCCAGTCTTAACATTCTAAATTAAATGAGATTATATATAATCTCTTGTATTGTACTCGTC
>JAFGDW010000160.1 GCA_016931935.1 Candidatus Zhuqueibacterota bacterium
ATAAAAAACTCAGATTAGATTTTTTACGTCTCACATCTCATCCCGCCATCGGCGGGAACGTTTCACGTGCGGCTTTGCCGCGCTAGGTTTTAATGTAAATGTTAAGCGATCCGGCTGATTGGTTTGAATATACAAAATGCTGAGCAGAAAATTTAAACGCATTTGCGATTGCAGCACGTTGGATTGCCGTAAGCGCTGTTCCATCAGGGAAATAGAACGTTCCGCTTTAATTTTATAGAAAATGGAAATCAAAGCCAAATCAATTAATTCGGAATCGGTCGTATAGGTATCATTTAACGCTTTATATATATGGTCATATTGCTCAGAAACGAATTGACGCCCCACTAATGAATCACCGCGTTCACAATACATCTGGCTGATTTGATTAATAACCATGTATCGCGGATTACATCCTTCCAGGGACTGTTTGAGCAGATCAATAGCCAGGTTTTTATTCCCACGACGCCACTCGACGAGTCCCTGGCTGTATAGCGCCCGATACTTCAGCACGTCCGATTCAACCATATCGTGATATTCCCGGAAAGCAGATGCAGCTTTCTCGATATCGCCGTTATCCATATAAATATTGCCCAAATGCCCCATCGATAGATGGAACTTATTGTTTATCTGCAGTGCCTTTTGATACTGTTGTTCTGCTTTAGCGAATTCCCCGAAATACCAATAAATTTCTCCCATACTATCATAAGGATTCGGTTCATTGGGGGCGATTTTTTGGTACGTCTGCAATGTGCTGATAGCTTTTTCATATTGCCCGATACGTGCGTACGTGTATCCCAATTGATTGATTCCCATTTTATTTTTAGGATCAATTTTGAGCGCCTGCTCGAAATAAGGGATTGCATGATGGTAATTGTGAATGTTGTATAAAATACTCGCCATTGTAAAATTGGCATCACGATCATCGGGGAATTCGTTTAACCAATTGGAATTGATTTCCAGGACAGCATTAATATCAGTGTTGCGCGATGCTTCAATCAACTCAATTTGATACTTTTCTTTCGGGGATGCTCTCTGTTTCAATGTTTGAAGTTTATTAAAGATTGCCTCAGCGCGCGTTATTTCGGCCTGAAGCGTTAGTGACCGATAAAGTTCAAGTTGAGCGGCGATGAACGTTGAATCTAATTCCAGGGCGTGTTCAAATTCCTGAACCGCTTCCTGATTCATCATTTTATCGGATAGCTCTACACCAGTGGTGTAAGCGCGCCAGGCTTCAATCGACCAGGTGGATAAATCACCAATGCTGCGTTGGGTATCGCCTTTATCCATGGTTAATTGTAAATCGTGGCGAATCGCCACCGAAAGCTCATCAACCATCGAGAAAATTTTCTCCAGTCCCGGACCTTCAATGCTTTGTTCTGTTAACAGCAGCCCCTGACTCGGGTGGTGAATCTGTACATTTATTTGTAGTGAATCGCCTTTATTTCGGGTGATATTTCCTGTCAGGATCGCTTCAACATTAGCTTCCCTGGCAACTACGGCTGCAATTTCCATATCAATGGTCTTATAAGCATTTTCGGCCTGCTCCAGACGACGAAGAATTTCCAGCAAACGATCACTGCTCAATACCGATAGCGATCGTGATTGGGAAAGCGCCCGGATAAACATCTCCGAGAGTCCCTTTTGCAGCCACGCCAGATTATTATCACCGGTTTCATTATTAAAAAACATAACAGCAATTGACCGGCGTTCCTGGGAATCAAGGTGTAAAGTTGTGATTGATTGATTATTAGGGGTTGATGATGTGTTTTCGCGGGATAATTTTATTTTGCGTCGTTCGCTGGATTGCTCACAGTTTGAAATCAGTAAAAGAATAATTCCCAAAAGTATGAATAATCGAATTTTCATGAATCATTCTCCCACGCAGTTTTTAATTGATGGGCTTTCACTATTTCAGGGATATCGTTATCCGCTTCCTTCCAGCGATTGAGAAACGTTTCCAAAGCTTTTGATGCAAGTGAATCCTGGCCGTTACTTTTATAAGCAAGCGCAAGATAGTAGAATACGGGTACCTGATTCCCGTGTTTATCAATATAACTTTTAAAACTCTCAATTGCAAGTGTTTGTTGATTATTTGCCGTATAATATTTACCGAGGTCCATTAATACCGAAAATGCATTGGGATTGGCATCGAGAATATTCTGGAGATATTGAATGGCTTGCGGGTAATTATGTTCGGCAGCCGCGATTTTACTTAATAGACGCCAATAAATATTTCGATATAATTCCAGTTTTGAATCATTGATAAACAAATCAATTTTATGGGCTATATCACGCGCACTGTCAAGATCACCGCTTTCAGCGTACGCCTGGGCAAGGGTATGATAGCCGGCGATGTTTGTGGATTGAAAGAGTAGCGCACGTTTGGCGATTGCAATGGTCGAATCGTACTGTGTATTTCTCAGATAAATTCCGGCGAGCATTGCCAGATAGCTGGCTTTTTCACCGGCGCTGGTAGGGAATTTCATGGCGCGTCGGATATGCTGGGTTGCGTTTTTGTATTTGCCCTGAAGCATTTCAACCTGCGCTAATCCGGAATATACTTCCGCCTTTAATTGTTCACTGGGTACAATTGCCAGCGCGTGTTGGTAGGTTTTCACTGCCTGGGAATAATCACCGATGGTAGAATAGGTATGAGCCAGATTAAGTACAGAGAAATGGAAATCCGGCTTGAGTTTAATTGCCTGCTGATACGCTTTAATCGCCTGATCGTAATCTCCGATCGTTTCGAATAATTCACCTAAATTGTGGTAAGGAGATGCATCTTTCGGATTCAGTTTAATGCATTGCTTCAGTGCATCAATTGCTTTCTGATAGTCGCCATTATCCCGATAAATCGCGCTTTGCAAAATGTAAGCCTGCGCGTAATCAGGATCAAGCGCAAGCACCTCATCTAATTGCTTATTCGCAAGTTCCAGTTCTTTGCGAATATAATGGTAGCCGGCTAATTGGTAATGACTGACTTTATCATCCGGGAATGCTTCCACAATTGCCTGCATTTTTTCGAATGCTTCCTGGTATTCACCGCGATTGGCTGCTGCGAGCCATTCAATTTTCATACGTTCTAGTGCAGTGGTATGATCGGCGTTCTCCATCGCGCTGCGAATAGCCCGTTGTGCGGCGTTTGATTGACCGAGTTTGGTGTAAATGAGACCTGCCCAGTACTGCGCCATTGCAAAACTGGAATCCAGTTGGATCGCCTGCTCAAATTTACGGATGGCATCTCCAAAATAGGCTTTATAAGCCAAACTGACACCCTCGGAGTAATATTTATAGGCTTCCCAGGAATTGGTGGAAATATCCACGAGATCAAGATCGTTATCTGACACATCGCGATAATTTATACGCATTTTGTATTTAATTTTTTGGGACAACTCATCCACCATACCGAAAATTTGTGCGAGTCCCATACCGGCAACGCGTTGCTCTTGAATTATTCGGCCATTCCGGGCATTATATAATTGTACATCAATAAGCAATGAGTCATTAAAATTGGTGAAACTGCCACGAAGAATCGCTTCCACTTCAGCTTCGCGACTTATCGTTGGCATCATCTGATATGTAATGGCGCATGGCGAATCGATACTCATTTTTTTCAGGATGTCATAAATGCGCTGCATCGTCATCACTTTTAAGTATCGCGATTGTGATAAGTCCCGAATGAGCATATCGGTAATGCCCTGGCATAGCCAGGACAAGCTTGTATCAGTGGTCATATTTTCAAATGTAAGGACGGCAATACTCACACGTTCTTCGGCATCGAATTTTATGACAGTGGAGTTTTCACCTGAGGAAATTGTATGGGTGGTGATTTCATTAGGAGCAAGTTTGATTTTGCGTCGGGGACTTTTATCTTTGCTGCATGCGGTTGTGAGAAAAAAGATTGAAAGAAGTATGAAACCAATATTTTTTAAATTACGAATCGACACGAAATGCCTCCTGAACCCAATGAAAATAATGACATGGTATGGTAGTCTTACGCAACAAACACGGCTAAGTTACCGAGACGGTGATCATCGTCATGTCATCATGTTGTGGGGCATTGTTTGTAAATGCGCTGATAGCGTTTAATACTTCATGCTGGATTGCATCGGCAGCGCGCTGTTCTGAATTTGCGATCGTCCGGATCAACTCTTCTTCTCCGAATTCATCCATATGTTCGTTCATTGCCTCGGAAATTCCATCGGTATAAAAAACTATGCAATCTTCCGATTTCAGTTTCACGGTCTGTTCCTCAATTGTCTTGTTAAAAAGAATTCCTTGCTCCAGTCCTAACCCAATGCCGGGGGGAATCAACACATCAATATCGCAATCCTGACAGCGTTTAATGAGCAATGCATTATGACCGGCTCTGGCAAGCACGAGTGTCCGTCGCTTCCAGTTCAGTACGGCATAAATCATTGTGACGAATACTTTTTGATCCATCGAACCGTAGAGCCGACGGTTTAGCTCACACAGCAATTCTTTGGGAGAATTATAAATATGAGTCAATGACAACATCATTCCTTTCACCATCGCCATGTAAAACGCTGCTGACGTGCCTTTGCCAGTGACATCTGCAATGACAATACCTAATGTGTGATCGGATAGTTGAAAATAATCAAAATAATCCCCTCCGATTTCCGTTGCCGGAATACAAATCCCGGAAATATCCAGCGCACTGATGTGCGGGGAATCCTGAGGAAGCAAACGGTTCTGTACAGCGCGTGCAATCTCCAGCTCACGTTTGAGTCGTTCCTGTTCGGTCAATTCTTCATATAATAAAGCACTCTCAATTGCGAATGCGCCCTGACCCAATAACGTCGCTAAAAATGATTTTTCTTCATCAGAAAATGATGTATGCGATTCGTTTGTCGCCAATAAGAGAATGCCTGCGACCTCCTGTTTTATGAGAATAGGGCAGACGAGGGAATTATCATCGACATACGCCGATATGCGAACCTTTTGGGCAAAATCAGAATATTTACTCATGAGATACAACGGCAGCGGACGGGCAGTGGATTTTAAATAATAGCACAGCGTTTCATCACGATTACATGCAAATGTTTTTTCAAATGAGTGTGGGAACGCGCTGATAAGTTGGAATGATTCGGGATTGGATGTTGTATGTCGAATAAACAAATAACCCTGCCGACTGGATAATCCATTCACAATCCGCTGCACCATCAAATCGCAGATTTTTTTTAATTCGATGGTAAAACCCAATTCATGACTAAAGGTTTCGATTAACGACTTCTCTCGCAAACCGCGAGTCATATAATTAAACGTATCGGTCATTTCGCCAATTTCATCACGCGATGTAATGGTGACCTGTTGGTCTAAATCTCCCTGTGAAATACGCATCATTGCATTGGTCAGACGATTTAGGGGTATCACAATCCGGTGACTTGTGTAATACGAAGCGATAATTGCTATGACTGTAAAGATAGCCGCCAATTCCAGATTCCAAATTAAATTTTGCCTGATCGCATCATTGAGTTCCACCAATGAAAATCCCACCTTGACGGTTCCCAAATTTTGATCGCCAATCAATATGTTTACACTCTTGGCTTCAAGGTCTTGCTGACTTTCCGCAGCAATTTGCCGTTGATCGAGTTGCGTTACAATGTTTACCTGTTCGAATGAGTTAAGGGGGCGAGCATTATCAACGTCGATCCAGTCAAGATTTAACGAACTGGCTTGCAGTTTATTGTGGTCATCGAAAATGGCAATGTAAACAATATCAGGATTCAGCCTGATTTGGTTGTCGATGTACGATTGATACATTTCCCAATCTTCTGTTTCGACCGACCGGATGGTGGCGATATTATTTGCCAGGCGTTCCATTCTTAAGCTGACCTGTTCTGCCCGCAGATTCATTTCCCGAATAGTGAAGATGTACGTCACCGCTGCCATCATTCCCAAAACCAGCATAAGGAAAAGGAATGTGATTTTTATTTTAAGACTGATGCGTAATTTGGGAAATAGTTTTTCAAACATGGAGAAATTATTCGTTTGTAAAAGTTGTTTGGAAAATTTGTATGTCATTACATAAAACAAGCTCAAATATCGTTTAGCAGTAAAATCCTGGGTGTGTTTAAAAACGACGATTTGCTAACGGCCGTTTGTTCATTTGAAGCCAATGCTAATTGCCAACAGCCAATCGTACAATTTAGGTTGTAATGATTTTTAACGGTGAACTGTGAACAAGAAACCCGTAAACCATTCGTATCCTTTCAATATTAGTTGGTTATGTTGATCCGCCGCAGCGGCGTGCCGTTCCGATGCATCGGAACACGAACGGTGTCGAAGCGTACACTCACCATCATTTATTGAACGGTTAAAACCATTCCCTGTTAACTTCTATAAATTTCAATATTTCAGCAACAACGTGACTAATATAGACAGAAACAACCTAAGAAGCAAGTGAAAATTAGGGGACAGAATTAACGTTTTTCCATTCAATTGTGAAAATTACTAAATTTTGTATCGACATCCGACGATATTCAAATATGGAAAACAGCGACATTGCTAATAAATATAGAAATAATAATAGATGAACGATAAATAAGCGGGGTTGCGTATGAAGTGGGTCAGAGTACTTTTAATTGTTGCGCTGATGATGAGTGTTTTTTCGATCAGAGTCGTCACTGCTGATGAAAAGAAAAATGTCGCTGTGCTTGATTTGGAGACGCGAGGAGCTACCACCGCTGCCGAAGCAAAAGCATTGACCGATCGGTTGCGGTCGATATTGGTACGTACGAATGCGTTTAATGTCGTGGATCGAGGAAAAATGGAAGCGATTTTGCAGGAGGTCGGATTTCAACAATCCGGTTGTACATCCACTGAATGTGCAGTAGAGGTTGGCCGTATCCTCAATGTTAAGCAAATGGTATCCGGTTCAATCGGTAAAATCGGTAGCATGTATACCATCGACATTGCAGCAATTGATGTGGAATCATCAGCAATTCTCAAATCGTTTTCGCGCGATTATAAAGGCGAAATCGAAGGACTGATTGGAATTATGTCAGAAATTGCTAACCAGTTAGCTGGTGGTAGTGCCGGAAAACAGGGAGGCGATATTGGTAGTTTGTTACTGACCAGTAATCCTGAATCGGCCAAAGTTTTTCTCGACAACAAGCCGATTGGAAAAACACCGTTAAAAGTTGATGAACTTGAAGCTGGCGATCACAAGCTTAAAGTACTGGCAGATGGATATAAAGACAGCGAGGGTACGATTGAAGTCAAGAAGGGCGTGGTTAATAAATACAACATCACAATGAAGAAAAAAGGCGGGAAAAAATGGTTGTTATTGGGGACAACTACTGTTGCGGTTGCGGGTGGGACAGCCGCATATGTATTATTGAATCAGAAGAAAGATGATAGTGGAACGCAAACGGGTAGTTTCCCAGCTCCGCCGGGACGGCCATAATATTTGAGCATAAAGGGTGATGGGATGATTTCAAATAGAAAAAGGAGTATGGGAACAATGAAAATAAAATTATGGATGACAATTTGGTTGACGGCGTTCGGATGCTATGCATCGGCGCAGGCTCAACAATTTGTGCGTGAAACTGCAAATTTTATTCCGGTTAAAAATAGCTGTGCATCGTGGGGAGATTTCGATCGGGATGGTGATCTGGACGTGATTATTACCGGTTCTGTAGGTAACGTGACCACTAATCCATCGACTATGCTATACAGGAATAGTTTGGGCGGCAAGTTTGAGGGCGACGCACATGGCTTAATTCAGGTTGAATACAGCTCGGTGGATTGGGGAGATTACGATAACGATGGCGATGTCGATTTGATAATTGCTGGCCGTGCGTCGATTGCTGATGGTGGTATCGTCACAAAAATATATCGCAACGACGATGATGGCATTTTTTCCGATATTCAGGCCATGGTTGTTGGTGTTGAAAATGGCCGTGTTTCCTGGGGAGACGTTGATAATGACGGATTGCTTGATGTTTTGATATGTGGCGATGCAGGCGTTGCTGAAGGCGGATTTACGACTCGAATATACCGCAATGAAGGAGATCAATCATTTTCAGAACTGCCTGTGGGATTTGTTGGGGTGGATAATGGCTTTGCGGGATTTATTGACTATGATAAGGATGCAGATTTTGACGTACTTGTTGTAGGAATTACTCCCGCTGGACGGGTTTCGAAAATGTATCGGAATGATGGATGGGGAATGTTTACCAAACTCGAAACCAATATTACCCCCGTAGATAACGGGACAATTGCATTTGGTGATTTGGATAACGACGGTGATCAGGATGTGTTGGTTACCGGTGATGCCGGCGTTGCCAATGGCGGCCGTGTTACAAAATTATTCCGCAATAACGGTGATCATATTTTTACAGACATCAGCATCAGTTTACCGATTGTGGATAAAAGTTATGCATGCTGGGGCGATATTGATAATGATGGCGATGCGGATATTGTACTGTCCGGATCAAATAATTCCGGAATAATTACATCAGTCTTTGAGAATAATCAAAATACCGGCGTTACGGATATTCAGGCGGATTTGGTTGGTGTTGAAGATGGGTATGTTCATTGGGTCGATTATAATCGAGATGGATCGCTCGATCTGCTTGTAACCGGAAGTGGAACTGCCGGAACGGAACAAACCGTTTTGTACAAAAATGTTGGTGTTACAGCAAATTTACCACCATCTGAGCCGACAAACTTACGGTCGGCAGTAAGAGCAGACAGTATTATTTTCCAGTGGGATGCGGCAACGGATGATAATACACCCCAAGTCGCGTTGAATTATAATATACGCGTCGGTTCATGGTCAAACGAGGTCGATATCAAATCGGCGAATGCCGACCCATCAATGGGAAATTTGTACATTATTGGGAATGGTAATGCGCCGAATAGATTGAGTTGGGTTTTAACAGAATTGAATCCCGGCACTTATTACTGGTCTGTACAGGCGATCGATGGCGCGTATATGCCGTCCATGTTTGCTGCTGAAAAAGAAGTAACTGTTGGCGGCGGAAGCAGTGAAATTAATCTTATGGAACCGACGGATGGTGCTATCGACGTATCCACGAATGTGGAGTTGAAATGGACAGGGCCCGCAGCTTCGACATATCGTGCTCAGGTCGCACGTGAAAATTCGTTCGCCAATCCGGTTTGGGATGACGATTCAATTCCTGGACAATCAGCTTTTCCTTCTTCATTGAACGAATCAACCACTTATTATTGGCGTGTCGGTATAACTATTGACGCTACCATGCATTGGTCTACTACCTGGAGTTTTTCTACAACGGGTGGCAGTACGACATTGGACCCACCGGTACATAGCGCACCGGCAGATGGGCAAATCGGAGTTTCCACTTCTCCTACATTGGTATGGGAACCTGCCAGTGGTGCGACATCGTATGGGCTGGATGTATCATCGGATTATTCGTTCTCCGATGTTAGTAAAACTGTACTCACTGAAATTGGTATTCTGGGCACATCAAAACAACTATATGGATTGGCCGAAGGAACAACATACTATTGGAGAGTATATGCTCAATATGCTGATGGTATGAGCACCTGGTCTGATCCATGGAGTTTTACGACAGCAGGAAATAGTGTTGTACTAAATCCGCCGACACTTGCCAGTCCGAACAATGGAGCTTCCGGTATTGGTCTCGAGCCGGTATTAGTGTGGAACGAAATCACAAATGCTTTATCGTACTCTCTGCAAGTTTCTGAAGATGCATTTGCCAGTATGATTGTTTATGATGTCGGTCTTAATGGGACAAGCAAGCAGATATTTAGCCTGCAAAATGGCACTACGTATTATTGGCGCGTAAATGCCAATTATACCGGAGGAACAAGTGCCTGGTCGGAAGAATGGACTTTTACAACCGAGGGGGATAACGCAACACCTGCGCCAACACTTAATTCACCGCCGAACAATGAGGTAAATGTCAGCCGAACACCACAGTTAATTTGGAATGTTCAAGCCAACGCAACCAGTTACAATCTGGAAGTGTCGTCATCAAATGATTTCACGAATATTGTCCATCAAGTGACCAATATTACGACGACGAATCACACAATTCCTAACGAGTTGGCATCAGCGACGACATATTTCTGGCATGTGAGTGCAAATTATAGTAACGGCACAAGTCCCTGGTCACCGGCGAGGAGTTTTACAACATCTTCCGGCAGCAGTGTAACTCCTGATGTACCGCAGTTGGATGGACCGCAGAACAATGCCTTTAATCTACCGCTTGATGTTACGCTTGTTTGGCAAGCAGCTACTGATGCCGTGGTTTACCACTTGCAAATAGCCACAGATGAAGCATTTGAGTATGTCATTAGAGATATTGATAGTATTAGTGGAACGAGTAAAATCATAACAGGTCTGGAAAAAGGATATACATACTATTGGCGCGTCAATGCAGCAAACGGTGATGCAACAAGCAACTGGTCTGCTGTATGGAAATTCCACACAATTCTTCATAGTCCACCGATGTTCTTTCCACCGAATAATGCACAGGATATCTCGATTGGTCCGGAATTCATCTGGGGATGGGTTAGCAATACCGAGACTTACCATCTCGAAATTTCCAAAAATTCCGATTTGATGAACCTGGAGCGTGATATTACTACTTTATCAACAGACACATCACGGGTGGTGAAAGACTTAGAGCAGGGGACTCAGTACTTTTGGCGTGTGGCGGCTGTAGATGCTGACGGAAATCATTTCTGGTCGTCAAAACAGACGTTTACTACTTATACCTATCAGGAACAAATTGTATTAAATTCTGCTATAGAATTTCCAACGCATGCAGATCCGGCTGAGTATAAGCCAACTGATTTTCGGTTGATGGGGATACCGGGAGCATCCAATTTGCACTTGCCTGAAATTATGGCAGGAGAATATGGAAAAGATTGGGAAGCCTACTGGGATAATGGTTCAGCCAATGATTATTTTGAAAAATACGATGATTCGGACAAATTTAACTTTGTGGTCGGACGCGCATTTTGGGTACTCAATAACGGGGTGGTTGACATTAGTAAAAATCAGATAACGGCAGCGCCACTAAATGCAAACGATCAAACAGAAATACCATTGCATACTGGCTGGAACCTGATTACCAATCCATTTAATAAAACGATTGAATGGAACAATGTAAAAGCGGTGAATGGTATCACCGATCCGATTTATCGATTTAAAGGTAGTTTTCAGTTAGTGACAGTCATGGAGCCATTTGAAGGATTTTATTATTTCAATGCAAATAATGCCGGCTCTTTGTTTATCCCATTTACTAATCTTTTGGCCAAAAAATCCTCAACTAATCCGAGAGCCGATTACGAGTGGCAAATTCAGTTGATGATTCAAAGCGACAATCAAGCTGATAATCTTGCCTGGCTCGGAATTGCAGACCAGGCGACCGATCAGCTTGATCGATTTGACTGTCGCAAACCACGAACACCTGGTGATGTGGCAAGTGTTTCATTCCAGCGACCACAATGGGATGCTGATTATAGTTGTTTTGCTTCGGATATACGTTCGGCGATCGATGAATATCAGGCATGGGATTTTGATGTACGGGCAGCAAAAAATAAGAGTGCAGCTTTAGCTATTGCCGGAGTTGAGCAAATTCCTCCGCAATATGATGTTTATTTGGTAGATCAGACACAGGGTATCTATCACAATCTACGGGAGAATCCGGCATATCACTTCCGGCCAATGAATACAGTATCCACATTTCAGGTTATTATTGGTTTAACGGCGACCGTAAATGAACAATTGAAATCAGTAGTACCTTCTCAATTTGCCGTGGAGAAAAACTATCCCAATCCGTTCAATATGGCCACCACCATTCAAATCGCTATAGCGAAAGATACCGATGTTGAATTGAAAATTTACAACTTACTCGGTCAGGAAATGCGTACCCTGCACGTGGGATTTTTATCGGCTGGACGTTATAATTTTACCTGGAATGGTACCAGTCAGCGTGGAGATATTTTGCCCACCGGTGTTTATTTTTATCGATTTGTCACGGGTGCTGGTTATCACCAGACCGGGAAGATGATTATGTTGAAGTAGGTTGAGACTGAATTATAAATGTTGAAAAGGGTAGTATTTTGATGCTACCCTTTTTTTGTATCCACTCAAAAAATGATGGTAGTAATTAAAATTGAAATCAAATAGCTTCTCAATATTTTGCAGAGCGCAGAGAGCATGGCAAAAGCACAAATCTATCGCTATGCGCCATGCGCTATGCACTTTGCATGTATAGCTTTACCATCCGATATTGAATGGATACTTTTTTTTACATATCATTTGAGTGTAAAGCAAATTAGGTGGATTTATAATTTTTATGATATTTAATACTTGTCTATCATTCATCGACTCCGCTCGGAGTGAAGAATTATTGGTTTCATGCTGAACGAAGTCGAAGCATGTGGTGCATGGCCCACGATTTGATACACACTCAAATCATTTCAACATATTATGGTCTTCAACCTTGCAAAGGTTCTTCTGATGGAGCTAAACGAAACCTATGATTGTGCTTAATCTTAACGAGAAAACCTTCGCTAGGATTTCTCGTTCACTATTTGAAAACATCTTTATTTACATCCACTCATCGTTACAAGTCTCCGACTGAAAACGCAATACGAAAGGCTCAGCCTTGAGTAGACGTTTCAGGAAAGATAATGGTGATGAAATTACGCAAATTTACATACATACTTTGTCGGAGTATTAGATCGGTGTTATACGAACATTTAAATTGATTACATCAATAAAAAAGCCCTGCAAAAATCTCAGCAGGGCTTTTAACTTTTCGAACAAATTTACTTCTTCTTTTCATCCGGTTTCGGCAGTTTAGTCGGCAGTTCATCAAACCATTTGAATATAGTGTCGTACTTGCTCTTTGCCACTTTATAAATAAGGCCATCATTCTGAACATACATGTAATAACCTTTGTCTTTCTCAAATTCTTTGCCGAACAGGACGGTCACTCGCTCATTATTTTCGCTTTTTTCCAAAACGAGCGCATTGCTCGCGCGATCCACGCCATATTTAGCGGGCTTACCCATGTCGTTCAACGATGCGCCAACACCATCGACAACTTCCTGAGTGTAAATACTGGTCACATCGCGCAGGAAATTTTCCACTTCTTTTTGATCCAACGGAGTCTGTTTTTCACCTTTCAGTAACACCCATTCGTATTCTTTCGCTTTGGGGGCAGCCTGCGTGGTGTCGTTTTCAACAACCGGAGCAGCTTCCTTCTCTACTTTTTGAATAACCATCTCTTTGCGGTTTTTAACCAGGCCGGCGAGATGTAGCTTTGCTTTATCTTCCTTGATTGCATTGAGATCGATAAATGATTTTGTATTGAAATGTGAAAGCGTATCCAGAGAACCATTTACACCAAGCGCCGACAGAATGTTTTTGTCGACCCGGTATACTTTTTCTTTATCGCCAAAACGGACAAAACCTGAGTTGAAATCTTCGCCGCGCTTCCCAATAATCAGGTTCACCAAAGGTTTCTCTGCCTGATCTTTCAGCAGCAAATGAATTCCCATATTGTCGGTTATTTCAAACATCTCCTGATGTTTTGGATCGTCCGTTGCGACTTTACCGGTCATTTCCAGCACATCATCGAGCAGGCGGTTCATGTTATATTCACGCACTTTGGCGTTGAACGTCGTAGGAGTCCGCCACTGATTATCTTCCTGCTTGGTGAATTCCATGCGAATTTCTTTTCCGCCGGTTTCTTTGTACACTTCAACATCAGCAACTGCATCTTTTGAAACACCAAATACCACTGTCTGAACAATTTCATCAATATTGACAGTCTCAATATGTGGTTTGGTGACAAAATAGACAAGCAGGAGGACGACAAACACGCCCGCCAGAATATATAGTTGTTTTTCCTTCATTGTCTATATCCTCTTCACTTTTAAAGTTACCATCAGCAGGGCGCCAATTGGCAAATTCGGGCTGACAGTTGTAACATAATCGAAAATCTGTTTTGTTCTGTATCCACTCAATACTAGATGGTATTGTTGGTCCGCCGCAGCGGCGCGCCGCCGCCGTTCGCGGCACGAACGGTGTCGAAGGGTGCATTCCACCAAAATATTGAATGGATATTTCGTTCTTTACTTTCGGCGTTTAATGTTCAGATAGATACCGGCGAAAATAAATACTAATGCCGGGAACCAAATGACAAACGCTTTAGTCACTGCTTTACCTGCCGGACTGGTTTCTTTAACGCGGCGAGCGACGATGTTTTTAGAACGTATGTGAATCAGGTCGTCACCGAGCGTTAGTGCATCAACACTGTTTAGCAACAACGATTTATGACTATCGACTGCGCCGATGACGTCATTTTTAAACATATTCGCGTTTCCGTAACAGATAATTTTATTCGGCTTGGCCGGACCTTCAATTTTTTCTGCACTGGTTTCAGGAGCGGGCTCTTCATCACTACCCGGGGTTGCCGGCCAAGCTGGGGCATCCTTGTCCAGGTTGGGTGATGCAAATTTGCCTTCGAGAAACACTCCCAGTGGCTGATGTTTCAAATATGCATCCGATGCCGGCTCTGATGTGTTTACCGGTGCATAGCCGAAACTTTCGGTCGTCCAGCTATAATTGCTCGATGTGAAGAGAGTTGTTTCTTGCAGCGTGTCTTTTTTGACGATTTCATCCAAAATATTCAGATTACTGCCGTACAGGTAAAACAGCTCACTAATTTTATTGGAAATCGAAACATTGGTATTAATGTCTTCCGCATTTATTTTTATGATTACCGGCTTGGTGACAGGCTCAAACGCTTGTTCCTGCACCTGGAAAATACCCATGCGCCGTGTTCTGTAAGTTGGAATTTGAATATAGGCAGAGCTGCGGTCCATAAAAATTTTAGCGCCGATTTCCACGCCATATGAACGAAGCAATTTATTTAAATTCACCTGGGTTGGCATGGCCATCACATCAAACGTGCCCGGCGCTCCGCCACGGGATGGCATAATTTGATAATTATAAGATTGACCGGCAACTATCAATCTAACGCCATCGTGAACCAGACGATCGATTTCGTACAATTGCCGATCGTTCAATGGCTGATCTGCCATCACCACCATTGTCTGGATATCATCTGGAATTGGGTCATCGGCTTTGATGTTGGTACGGACAACATTATAACCGGCGTTTTGCAGCAATTCAACAGCAGATGTATACTGGTCAGGTGGACGCTGTTGCATAAATTGTTGCCGATACTGTGGCGGCATTTCCGGATCGCTGGGGAAGAACCCAATTTTCGGTTGTTTGTTGGAAATCAATTTATAAATACGGGCCATAATTTCATATTCAAGATTTCCAAACATTTCCGGTCGCACCTGATCAATCACATCTTCCTTACGATCAAGATATGATAACACAATCGATGAATAAATCCGTTTCACCGCAAACTCGTCACGTTCGGTACTTTGCACTCCAAATGGCGCGACGCCTTTCTCATAGAGTTTTTCGGCGATTTTCTTCCGATCGGGTTTGGGCTTTTGCTGCTGCATGATGTCCGATTCTTTAGCTTCTTCTTTATCCGCCTCAACGGCTTCTTTTTCCTCTTCTGCTGAAGGGTCGAATACAGTATATGTTAATTTTCCAGCAGAGGCAAGCTGAAGTTCTTTTAATTTATCAATGACATCACGTTCGAGATTTTTCCAAGTCGTCGGCATTTTTTCGGATGACGAGACGTAGTAAGTTAGCTCAATCGGCGCTTCCAGTTGCGAGAGAATCTTTTTGACCGAAGGCGATAATTTATAAACCTGTTCGGCGGTTAAATCGAATCGCCCGAAATTCAGGTTATTAAATATCATGTTGACGAGAATCGCAATTCCTGACAACAGTACGGCGCCGATGATGAAGGTCCGAATAAATTGCTGTTTCAAGTCTTTCATGGCTAGTATTTTCTCCCATCTAGGTATTTTATATTTAACGTTAAAAATAATCCGGTGAATGACAGAAAGTAGATAATGCTTTTCAAATCAATCACGCCGCGCTCGATGTCATTCAGGTGACGGCTGACGCCGACATAGCTGTACAGGAATTCCCCCAGGCCCGGTAACCAGCCATCAATAACCATCGGC
Source organism: Candidatus Zhuqueibacterota bacterium (assembly GCA_016931935.1). Classification (GTDB taxonomy): domain Bacteria; phylum Zhuqueibacterota; class Zhuqueibacteria; order Thermofontimicrobiales; family Thiofontviventaceae; genus Thiofontivivens. The sequence goes on from JAFGDW010000160.1 coordinate 16,114, forward strand.
ACATAACGCCAGCCAATCAGAGCCAGAAAACCGCAGGCAAGGCTGGTGATAATTAATGAGACGATCTGATCGTCAAAAAAGGCGGAGATAAAAATACCCACGGCCAGGAAAAACGCTCCTAACAAAATGGAACCGAAATATCCGCCAAAAATCGGACCGAAATCCGGATGTCCCAGAAACATCAGTACAATCGGAATAGTAAGCGTACCAGCCAGGGCGATCAGATAAAATGCCACACTGGCAAAATATTTACCCAATACCACATGCTCTACTTTCATTGGCAGCGTCAGCAGCAATTGAATGGTGCCGAGTTTCTTCTCTTCTGACCATAGCCGCATCGATATTGCAGGGATGAAAATCAGCGCCAGTACGATCGGTAGGGTTGAGAAGAATTCACGCATATCAGCATTGCCGAAAAAGAAAAAGTGGAACATATACAGCCCGCAATTCAGCAAAATAAAAATAACACTGAATACATAGGCGATTGGGGAGTAGAAATAGGCATTAAATTCGCGTCGGAAAATTATCATGATATCTTTCATGCAATACCTCCTTCGACATGATCCGATCCGCCTTCCGTAAGCATAATAAATGAAGCTTCCAGTGACATTTTTTCGGGATGGAGTTCAAGTATATCCCAACCCGCATCGCGGATAACCTGATTCAATTCGGGCAAAATGTCTTTTGACGGATTGTAGAAAAGTTGACAGCTAATAACGCCTCGACCGGCAGATTCGGTGGATTGGATTTCATCAATATCTTTTATCGCTTTAATTTTGCTATCGAATTCTTTCTTCGATGCTTTAACCGACAATGCAATTGTGCGGCGATCCGCCAGCCTGGCTTGTAATTGATCGAATGTTCCATCAGCCACAAGCTTTCCCTTGTTGATCACAAGGATTCGATCGGAAATAGTAGCTACTTCCGATAATATATGAGTGCTAAAAATAATTGTTTTATCATGGGCGAGTTCTCTAATTAGCTTGCGGATTCCAATAATTTGGTGTGGATCGAGACCAGAAGTTGGCTCATCGAGAATCAAAACGTCGGGATCGTGGATAAGCGCTTGTGCTAAGCACGTACGTTGCTTGTAACCTTTGGAGAGAATACCGATTTTTTTCTTCATTACGTTTTCCAGGCCACACGCTTCAATAACCCAGTCGAGACGTTTAGACAATGTACCATTCAGATGTCTGGCTTCCCCAATAAATTGTAGGTATTCGGAAACCAGCATATCGGAATAAAGGGGTACGGTTTCGGGCAGATACCCGATCATTTTACGGACTTCATGTGGATCTTCCAGAACATCATGTCCGCCAATGATCGCTGTTCCTGAAGTCGGAGCAGTGAACGTTGTGATTATTTTCATCGCTGTTGTTTTGCCGGCTCCATTGGGGCCAACGAAACCAATAATCTCGCCTTTTTTAATTAAGCAAGATACATCATCGAGTGCAGCGAATGAGCCATAATGTTTGGATAAATTTTTTAGCTCAATCATGTTCTTCCTCTTGTTACGGTTAATTAGTTAGTTCACATGATAGATTTGGATAGTTATCGGATAATGGAACGCAACAAAAACAAAGCCGGTTCCGTTAAATGAATTTAAAAAACAATCGAACAATATACAAAATTGTCATATGTAAATCAATGGAAAAATGAAGTTCTCGCTTGTTTCTTTGCGAAGAATTGTTAAATTAGCAATGAAAGCTATTTTATAACCAGGAACAAAAGGACAATATGTATTGTTCGATAATCGTTTTTATGTAGCATTAACCCCCAACTTTGCACGATAAAATATTAAGACTGACCCATTAGCAGAATAGTTTTAGGCAATTCAAAATTTTTTTGAAAAAATTATTAATTCTTAATTAATCTTAATGACAATATATGTAAGGAGAACATAATGGCTCATGTAATCGATTATAAGTTGATCGGCGATGATATGCAGTTGGTCGAAATTGAGCTCGATCCTGGTGAAGCAGTCCGTGCAGAAGCTGGCGCAATGACATACATGGATCAGGGCATTCAAATGCAGACTGGTACCGGTGGTGGTTTATTTAAGGGACTAAAACGTATGGTTACGGGCGAAAGTTTTTTTATCACTTCATTTTTGAATGGCGCAAATAAAATACAACATGTTGCCTTCGGTGCACCCTATCCAGGGAAAATTATTCCCCTGGATTTAGGACAACTTGGCGGACAATTTTTGTGTCAAAAAGATGCATTTTTATGTGCTGCAGAAGGCATTGAAATTGAAGTTGCGTTTACAAAACGTCTGGGCGCCGGGCTGTTTGGGGGAGAAGGATTCATTCTCCAACGTTTGGAAGGGGATGGTCTGGCATTTGTTCATGCTGGCGGAACAATTATTCGAAAGGTGTTACAGCCCGGTGAACAACTTCGCGTAGATACCGGATGCCTCGTTGCATTTGCGCCGACCGTGGATTATGACATTAAATTTATTGGTGGTTTCAAAAATGCATTGTTTGGCGGTGAAGGCATGTTCCTGGTGCAATTAGCCGGCCCGGGCATCGTATATATTCAAACACTGCCATTTTCTCGCCTGGCTGACCGTATTTATGCCGCGGCGCGTTTTCAGCAGCGGGGTGAAAAAAACGGAATCGCCGGACTCGGCGGTAATCTGTTAGGTGGATTGTTGCAGGGCGACCGAAATTTTTAAGTATGAAGAATTCATCAATCGTTCGTCCTGCTATTAAGTGTGATATTGCTGTAATTTGAATTTACCTTTTTGCTTTGGTAGAATAGTTAATCGGCAGAATAATATGATCATTATTTTGCCGATTAATGTATCCTTCTAAAATAATCATCCGACTCAAACCTGTCTCAATTTTCGTATCACGTGTGTACACTTTCTCTACATTTTAACACCCTTAAAAATTGTTTTTAGGTACCTATTTCCAGTCTGAAACACTCAATCCAATAAGATTCAGATTTATATATTAATTATTAGTCATTTCAAAAACTTTTTATTAACAATGGTATGATATTTGAATTGCAGCTTCCCAACACGGATATAGGTGAAAATTGTTCGGATTTTGTACACCTTCCTGTAAAAGAATTCGGCAAAATTGGGGGCTTGACGTTATATTTAGTAATCATTAAAGCGTGAGGGTGAGTTAATGAAGCAATATCGAAATTTTATGTTTGTTGTCTTGCTGTTTGTCGGATTTTCACTTTATTCTAACCCTGCAGTTCAAGCCAACCAGTTAACCGTTGCAGTTCTGGATTTTAAAGACAATTCTCCGTTCCCATCAGCAGATTTAAAACCGATGGAACAGGGTTTGGCAAATATGATGATCACTACATTCGCACAAATAAGCGGATTGAAGGTAATTGAGCGTAGCCAACTGCAAGCCCTGTTCGATGAAATGGCGCTCGGCCAATCCGGCATGCTGGATGAGCAAACTGCGCAACAAGTCGGTAAGCTCAGCGGGGCTCAATTTCTGGTCTTCGGCAGCTTCATGAAAGGCATGAAAGACGATATTCGAATTGACGTCCGAATTGTCAAGACGGAAACCGGTGTTACGGTGAAAGCCGAGGAAAGCAGCGGAAAACTAAAAGACATTTTAAAGTTGATGAGCAAACTGGAAGAGAAAATCGCCACCGATTTGGATGTAAAGTTTACTGAACATGATAAAGAAGTAATGAAAGATTTGGACGGTGGTTGTTCGCAGGAACTCGTCATGAAATATTTTCAGGCGGTGGATTTGATTGATTCGAAACAATATCGTAAAGCCGATGCATTACTGGGGGAGATAATAAAAGAATGTCCGAAATTTAAGCGGGCAGTTGTTACCCGCCGGCACATGCGTGCACGATTGAAAGAAGCTTTGCAGAAATAGTGGAATTAGTAAATAATACAATTGGTGAAATAATTACAAAAGAAAAACTGCTCTTAATTCATAAACAAAAAAAGTTAGTCTGGAACTTTTCCTTTTAAAAAACCTATCAAGCGTGACCAAACCTTAGCTATTTAATAGAAGAGAAAGGCCCATGAAAAAAACAAAACAAGTTCGATGGCTCCTGATCGGGATGCTTTGCTGGATGATGGCCGGTTGTGGGGCGATGAATGTTCAACAGGGGGGGCTGAATTCTCAGTACGATATCAGTCAGTTACAATCCCGGATTAAGCGAAATCCGAAGGATTTTCAGGCATTGCGTGATCTTGGAGTTGCCAGTTACGAACGCAATCAATTCAAGCAGGCCAGGAAATTTCTGATTCGGGCATTTAAGCTTAATCCGTCTGATCCACAAACCATGCTATATTTGGGTTTATCGCTGGAAGCTGAAAAACTTCCAAAACTTGCTCATCGTATTTATCGCCGCTATCGTAACGTGCCGGCAAATTCCGAATATCGGGCAATGATTCAGGCACGTTATGATTTGCTCTCACGTGATATGGCAAAACTTGATATGAAAGCTGCACTGGCTAATGAAAGTCAACTTGCCACAAAGCAGCTCATGCCGAATGCAGTTGCTGTTTTCCCTCTCAACCAGGTTGATGGTTCCGATGAATACAAACCGTTAGGGACTGGCATTAGCGAAATGATAATTACCGATCTTAGCCAGGTGCCTGATTTGAGACTGGTTGAACGCATCCGATTAAATGCACTCATGGAAGAGATGTCGTTAGCACAGACCGGCATGATCGATGTAGATACTGCTCCACGCCTGGGGCATTTGGTAAGCGCCGGACGCGTGGTTAACGGTAACTACTCAGTATCGGGCAGTAACCATGTCGAACTGGATGTTTCGTTTTGGGATGTAATGAAGGGACAACAACCTGCTGTTAATAGCAAAACTGACGTGTTGCAGAATATTTTCCTGCTCGAAAAAGATATTGTCTTCAATATCATCGATGATATGGGAGTCGAGTTAACACCCGAGCAACGTGCTAAAATACAATATATTCCAACCAAAAATTTGCATGCGTTTATCGCCTACAGTATGGGACTTGAACTGGAAGACTCCGGCCAGTTTGAAGCAGCCGCTCAATATTTCGAAAAAGCAGCGAAAATAGATCCACAGTTTAAAAAAGCGAGTGCAAGGGCACAGTCAAGCCGTAGCATGGCTGCAATGCAGGGACCACGCCCGAATCTTGCCCGGTTCGCACAAAGCAGAGGAGGCTATAATCGTGCAAATGTATTTGCACCTACTGGTGTAGATGGCATTGGTCCTGTATCGCTGAATTTGATGCAGCAACGGTTACAAAATTTATCCTTGAATATTGGTTCGAACTTCATCCCCGGTCAGGATACACGAAAATCAGCAGAAGAAGCTGAAACTTCGGGTGTTCCTGTGTACAATGCCTTGCCATTGCCACCGGCACCACCATCAATACCAAATCGAGACTAGGAGACAAAACGCATGAAGCGATTTTTACATATATGGGGCGGGATATTGTTGGCTATCCTTTCCGTTTCGAATTTGTTCGCACAACTTCCGGATATGCAGGACCTTGGTGTCTGGAACGGCCGTTGTCAAACAGTTGCCGTTCAGGGAGATAGGGCAGTAGCCGGAAGCGATAGTTTTTTAACCGTTCTGAATTTAAAACAAACGCCTGAATTTGAAGTTTTGGCTGAAGTCAATTTGCATAGTGTTATTGAGCATGTTCAGGTTCTTGATACATTGGTATATGCAGCGCTTGGTGATTCCGGTATGCAAATTTATACTATTAAAGACCTGGCAAACATCAGAGAAATTGGTCGGTTTAGTCGTTCACGCGCACATCACATTCGTGTGATCGACAATATTGCTTATGTAGCTGCAATGAATGATGGTCTGCGCATTGTGGATGTTAGTAATCCGGCAGCGCCAAACGAGCTGGGAAATTATATCCCGGAAACTGAAATTTATGATGTTTCTATCGTTGGCAACACGGCATTCCTGGCTGCCGGGTATGTGGGAATGTATGCTGTCGATATTACGTATAAAGAAACCCCGTCATATATTAGTGTGCATTACACCCCCGGTGATGCTTATGAAGTAGAGGTTCTTAACACTCGCGCATATATTGCAAACACCTTTGGCGGTTTACGGATAGTCGACGTCAGCGCTCCTGGTAATATGTTGGAATTAGGTTTTTATGAAGGTCCTAAAAATGCTACAAGTCTTAAGGTGTTCGACCGTTATGCATTTGTAACCAGTGTGGATTCAGGACTGTTTGTGATTGATACAAGTAATCCGGCTGCTCCGTCTGAAGTTATGTTTGTACCAACGGACAGCAGCGCATCATTCGTGCACTGGGCGGATCATCGGATATTTGTTGCGGATGGCGGTGGTGGATTACATGCTATGCGCCTGATGGCTAACGCCCAACTGATTCCATCTGTACTTAATTTTCAGGAAACCTATCTGACAAACTCGGATATTATTCTACAGAAGATTAAAAATACATCCCAATTTCATCTGGTTTTGGATAGCGTACAAATTGAAGGTGCGAATAGCGATCAATTCGCTGTTGGAAATTTCCCCGGAGCGAATACTGTTATTAATCCCGGTGATTCATTATCGTTGAATGTAATGTTTGAGCCAACGAATCAAGGACGTCAAGTTGCACAATTAAGACTCTTCTCAAACAGTATTGGCCCAGACGTGACTCAATTAGCAGGGCAGGGTATGTCCGACTACTGGACGATATACAATCAATCAAATTCATCTTTATTGATAAATAATTACTATGATATTGATGTGGATGGTAATGGTCGGGTAATGGCTGTTGGACTCGGTGATGGCGCTGGCATCGCCGATTTAAACGGTACAACATGGATGATTTGGAATACTCAAAATTCGAACCTTGAAAATAATAATGTAATTTGTGTTGAAGCGGATCATGACCGAAATGTTTGGTGGTTCGGAACATCCGGTGGCGGATTGACGAGTTTCGATGGCCAACAGTGGCAAACGTGGACGACAGCTACTGGTGGCACAATTCCCAATGATACCGTTACGGCGGTGTCAATCGATTCGCAACATCGTGTGTGGATGGGATTTATTTCCGGTGATGTAGCTATGTTCAACCCGGATTCTGCTGTATGGCATATTTTAAATTCAGCCGACATTTTAGATTCACCCATTCAAACATTGGCAGTGAATCCGCTTAATGGTGTTGTATGTGTAGGAAGTCAGAATGGCGCCGCCCTTTTTACAGCTTTTGGACAAGCATGGCAGACTTTTACTACCAGCAATTCAGGATTGCCAAATAATAATGTCATTGATATTGCGTACGGACCTGACGGCTACGCCTGGTTTGCTACATTTGGCGGCGGGGTTGCCGAATTTGATGGTATTCATTGGAATGTGTTTAATAAATTAACAAATGGAATTGCTTCCGATTCGGTAATGAGTGTTGAAATCGATGGTGGTAATAATGTCTGGCTCGGCCATTTGTTCCATGGAATTACACTAATGGATAAGTTGGGCGACATACAAATTTTCAATGCATTCAATTCCGGGTTGCCGTTGAATGATGTGCGTACAATTGCATTTGCCGATTCAGCCACAAAATGGATTGCTACCAATGGCGGTGGTATTGCACGCTATAACGAGTTGCGTGGCACGTTGGAACCTCACGTTTTAATCACCAGAAACTCTCTCAATTTTGGTGATCTTGGCGTTGGGCAAACTGGCAGGATGTCGACAATTGTAGTTAATACAGGCAATACAAAATTAAATATTTCCAGTGTAGTCCTGGATGGATTGAATCCGACGGATTTCACATTATTTCAAACGGATCCTTTTTCTGTTCCTTACGGAGGCACGTACCAACTGGATGTCCAATTCAATCCGTCTGCTGCCGGCCCAAAAACTGCGTTTATACAATTAAACGATAATGCTCCGAGCAATCCGGATATCATTAACTTGAGCGGTAATGCACGCGGCGGGGAAGTCACCTTCATTCCCGACTCAATAAACTTTGGAAATATTCCGCAGGATACGACAAAAACAGATACGTTTTACATTGTGAACAGTGGTCTTGCAGCGCTTAACATTAATTCCTTACAAGTGATTGAACCCAATCCGGGTATTTTCACAACGAATACACAATTTACTGCAACACTAAGTCCCGGTGATAGTGCAACAATCAGTGTCACATTTTCACCCCAATTCGCGGGTACTGTGAATGGAGCCGGAATTATTGTCAATTCGGATTCGTATATGGCTCCGGATACAATTCGTCTCTATGGCGCTGCTAATGCGCCGGAAACAGCATATTCACCGAATGGACTTAATTTTGGCCAGGTACTGGTGAATTCCGTAAAACTGGATTCAATTTATATACGAAATGTCGGACTTGAACCTTTAATCATTGATTCTGTTGTAGTAAATGGTGCGGATTCAGTGGCATTTACACGAATGGCGGCAATCGGTGGTTCAATTCTACCTGGTGACAGTCTGCTGACGACTGTTGAGTTTCACCCGCAACAAACTCGTGGCTATAGAGTGAACTTAATTGTGAACAGCAATGCATTAACCAATCCTGACACGCTGGAACTACGAGGCCAGGGTATTTGGGGTGAATTTAGCTATTGGCCAGACTCTCCCAATTTTGGCAATGTCCGCGTGGGTTCTACAAAAATTGATTCATTCTACGTGAAAAATATCGGTTATGCACCATTAAATGTACAAAAGTTCCAGGTGAATTCAGAACTGGATACTATTTTTAGAGTAATTGATACCCTGGCAATAACGTTAGCACCTAATGATAGCCAGGCGGTGCGCTGCTCGTTTAAACCGGCTATTGCCGGATCAGTTACGGGATCGGTTACCGTAACGAGCGATGCTCTCACAAGTCCTGATATTATTTATATTCGAGGAACAGGTGTACAGCCTGTTATGCAATTATCAAAAACTTACATCAATTATGGTAATGTATTTCTTGGTCGCATGGTCCCCGAAGCGGTGACTGTATATAATATAGGCACCGATACATTGCATGTCGGTCCAGTTGGTTTTTCAGGGGATAGTCTTGGTTTTACAATGACTACACCAAAGACATTTTCAATTGCGATGGGTGATTCAGAAACAATAAGAATTCGTTTCGCACCCCAGACTGTACGAAATTACAATGCATACCTCAATGTTTACAGCGATGGCGGCAGCTCAGTTATTGAATTGATTGGCGCCGGTATTATTGAACAGGCGAGCAACGAGGGTTTAATTGCATTTTATCCGTTTGATGGTAACACACTGGATGTTAGTGGTAATGAACACCATGGTACCAATCATAGCGCCACGTTAGTTAGCGATCGGTCCGGGCGGGATTCTTCAGCATATCGATTTAATGGAAGTAGTTATATCATTATTTCGGATTCATTAAAATCGACTGACATTACAATATGCGCCTGGGTGAATCCGAGCCTGATGTCCGTTCCGTGGATGCCAATTATAAGCTATGGTAATAATGGGCATTTGTTAGCAATTGATGAAACTGGGCATATTGTAGCTGGTGTTCAGGGCAACAATGCATCTTTAATAACTAGTAATGATAGTTTAGCGCTAGGTAGTTGGGCATTTGTCGCTGTCACCCGAGATACTGACAATGTTGTTAGTATTTACTATAACGGTCAGCTTGATATATCGGGCATTTCTTCATCATTGCCGAGTTTTCATTATACGCCGAATATTGGCCATGATCCATCATCATATACTTTTCAGAATTTTAGAGGGGATATCGATGAAGTCCGTATTTACGATCGGGCACTCACTGCAGAAGAAATCGATATTGTTTATAATTATTCCCCGGCTGAACCGATCCTTTCTGTCAGTCCGATCATGTTAAATTTTGGCAATGTGTCTATTGGGACCCAGAATTACCGGGATGTTCGGATCACCAATATTGGACAGGATACCCTTATTCTGGCCACTCCAACATTCGCTAATGGGGCCGCCTTTTACATTTCCGAACTTCCGGATCCATTTCGTTTATTACCTGCAGACTTCCATGATATTCGTGTGTATTTTTCACCCTCCGCAATACAGTTATACTCGGATACTCTGAATATTAGTAGCAATGGTGGTTCACAACAGGTTCTGCTGATGGGAACTGGAACTTCGGCGTCAGCATTGTACTTCCCATATTCAACCATCAGATTCGATACGGTAGAAGTCGGGTACATTTCAGCAAGGACGTACACCATTACCAATATCAGTGAAAGCGCGGTTCAATTTTCCAGTATTAGCATTGCAGGCACAAATACATCCGTCTTTGGAATTAATACAGTGCTTACGTATCCTTATATACTCGAGCCGGATAGCAATTTGACGCTGGTATTAAATTATTCTCCCAATAGCGTAGGCGTACATATGGCAGAATTAATTTACACATCAAGCGCGGAATCCAGCCCGGATTCCATTCAGTTGTACGGTTATGGTACGGTAACGGGATATGCTACTCCAGAGATTACGTATGATACAACGGCTGTCGCTCCCGGTCGGAATTTGACATTTAATGTCACACTACCTATTGGATTTACTCCGACTGCACAGCATCTTTATTATCGAATAGCCGGGGATACAGCCTGGACACATCTGCTGATACCTCTAACGCAAGCTACGGGAACAATTCCGGCAAGCGCCATAACCAGTCGTGGTGTTCAATACTATTGGGAAATGACAGATGGCACACGTACAATTACCTACCCGGCGCACGATGTTCAGGACTACCCTGCGTTTGTTGAAGTGCATGTCGCGCGTTTAGTGAGTGGCGCACGTTTGGAACCATTGAAATACAAGATGATTTCAGTGCCGTATGAAATCGCGCGTCCCAATGTTACGGACGTTTTGTATGATGATTATGGGGCATACGATATACGCAATTACCGAATTCTTCGCTGGAATGAATATGACTCGAGCTATGCAGAGTATATGATTCCCGACTCACTAGATGAGTATTCATATGAGAATTGGTATCATTCATACGCCTTATATCCGGGATATGCTTATTGGTTAGTAACACGAACAGGCACTGCATTCGACATAGAAAATGCTGTCGCTCATGCGTCGCCATATCCGTTTCAGATTTTCCTGGAACCGGGCTGGAATATGATGGCTGATCCGTTTCCATATCCAATCAGCATCGATAACATCGAAGTTGATACCACACAGATCTCCAAACCAATTTTTTTTGATGGTTCCCAATATCTATACGACCGTCAGGTGATGATGCCCTGGGAAGGTTATTTTGTCTACAATTTTAGTGAGACTTATCAGTATGCTTCAATATTGCCGATCGCAGTGAACGCGGGCATGTTCAAGGAAAATGTTCGGGCGACACAAACACGCGCCGGTGAATTTGTTCTGCAAATTAGTGCACAGATACCTGAGAGTGATTTAATCGACTCGCAAAATTTTGTCGGCTTTAAAAAGGATGCGGAAGACGGATTTGAGCGGATGGATTATCCTGAAGCGCCGCCGATTGATGATGTGCTGCGACTGTCAGTTATGGAGAAGAAAATCAGATTGGCTGGCAGCTTTAAATCCATTAATCCGGAAGGCCAATATTGGGATGTTGTCGTATCGACTTCAAAACCGATGCAAAAGCCCGTTATGTGCACGCTGACAGAATTTGGTGAGCGTTTGCCCGATCAAAATATTTATATTCTTGATAAAGATTATCAGTGTGCGCTGCCCGTCAGGAGTGAACAATTTGTCGTGTACCTGAGTAAGGAAATACCGGTTCGACACTTCCGAATAATTATCGGAACTGAGAACTATGCATCGGCAAATAGCGAGAGCATCCCGCTGGCGCCGTTGGTGTACCAACTCGATCAGAATTATCCCAATCCGTTTAATCCAACAACAACAATTCGCTATCAACTGGCAATGCGCAGTCACGTGACGATTGAAGTGTTTAATATGATTGGGCAAAAGATACGCACACTGGTCAATGAAACGCAAATGACTGGTCAACACACAATTCGCTGGGATGCGCGTAACGATGACGATTTACAGGTTGCCAGCGGTGTTTATCTGTACCGCATTCAGGCAGGTGAATTTGTCGCATCGAAAAAGCTGGTATTAATCCGGTAAATTTACTGATAAATCCCGGGGGAAGAAGTTTCAACCGGCAGCTTTCGAAAACTGCCGGTAAGCGGTTGTACATGAACAATGACGGAGTGAATCATCATGCAGATTTTTCGAACATCACTTATTTTTATTATGCTACTGTTTTTAGCGATATCCGGATTTGCCCAAAGCGGTTACATCATTCCTCAGCAACGCATGATCCAAATCCAGCCAATATTTCAGAATTGGACAATGGACGATACATTATTCCATGAAATGAGCATACCTATTTATTTCTATTACCCTATAAATCGTATTATGAGCGTAAACTTGCAAACAAATCAGGCATCGGCTTCGGGCAATAAAGATGAATCCCTGAGTGGAATAACGGATATTCAAATAGGCTATAATTACTATTGGGAAAAGTATAATCTTGTTTTCAATGTTGGAATTAATTTGCCGAGCGGGAAGAAAGAGTTAACAGCATTAGAATTTAATTCATCAGTGAAATTGAGTCAGAACCAGTACAATTTCCGTGTTCCAAATTTTGGTCAGGGATTTAATTTCGCTCCGGGCGTGACCTGGGCATACACGATGAATGATGAACTTGTTCTTGGTGCAGGAATGTCGTTTCAGTACAAGGGAGGCTTCAAACCAGCCGTTATGTATACTGAACCGTATCAGCCAGGGAGTGAATTTTTGCTGACCGGGGGAGTTGATTACAAATTAAGCCCCACTGCGGCAGTCTCCGCAGATATGATTTTCATTACCTATGGGACAGATAAAGTGGGGGGGACTGAAGTATTTGCCTCCGGTAATATGGTAATCACGAATTTCCAGCTCCGAAAATATTTTGGCTATGATGAAATTTATATTTTTGCCCGTTATCGTACCAAAGGGAAAAATGAGGCGTTAGGCATAAGTATCAGTACACCAAAGCAAGCAGAAGCGACGATTACGTACCGGAAACGGATGAGTCAGGCGCTCTCACTTGGTTTCGTTGTCGAAATGCGCGGCTTTAGTCCGTCGGATGTCTCAAATGGCGTGGATGTTCGAAGCCTGGGCCTTGCACCTCAATATGTCGTTTCACCAAAATTAACTGTTCCAATGAAAATTCGCTATATGCAAGCAAGCTTCCGAGATACGGGCCAGGTTGTCACCGGATATGAAATTGGGATTGGTGCACAGTATGCGTTTTAGTGAGAAAACATAACAGACATCTGGTTCCGTTACAAAAAATTATATTGTCTTTTTCAGAAATTTTAGCTAACTTGGATTCCCAGCTACAGCATAAATCAGGAGGTGGGAATCCTTGTTTCGTTTTATCCGCATACTCTATATTCTTCTCTGTTTTACATCAGCATCATATGCACAGCAGCTAAGCTTACGTACATCTGTTCGTGGCTACGAATCGGGCATGACCATGTCTGCCGGACTCTACAAAGCGTACATCAATGGATTCTTCTGCTTCAGGAAACTAAATTCCACACCTATTTTTCATCCCAAACATGAAAGTGCATTATATCGATGGTTGATACTAAAATCGTTGACGCCTCATTATATTGTCGTGCAGGCTACGGCTTATCCGACCGCAATGAGCAGTAGTTATTTGGAAACCTATCATGTCGATCGTTACCGGCAAATTGAGTTGAATGGCTGGAATTGGTTGCATTCCTTAAGTGGGAATGCTGAAGAACCGCACGCATTTTCCATATTATTAGGTAATTTTGCTTTTATGGGGTATCGTGAGTCGCTGGAAAACGGAACAACACGCTTGCGTCAATCCGGATCAGGCATGGCGGGATTTCTTATAACAACAGGTCCCTGGCACATTCTCGACAATATCCGGATTGATGACCGCTGGTGGCAGGCAGAGCTCATCCTTACCGGTTTGTTGAATGAGGAACGGGTCCGCAATATGCAATGGAATTTTCGCGCTGGTATAAAATGGCACGATCATCCATTGCTTAAAGATGTGATTTTGATTTCGCTTTTCCGTGATTACACCGACTGGCGTGGCTGGACGTGGTCATTGATGCGGAACAGTACATTCAATTATGAAGCACAATTTCCTCTCCGCCTGGATGGACGACGTGGCAGATTTTCAAATCGACAATTGCTGACGTTTGCCAAAAAAATCCCGTTCACAATTGGGCATCGAAATGTAGCATTCCGATTTGGTGGGGGTGTATTGTTGGAAGTGGTGCGAAAATACGATCATGAAATGCGTGAATTTGAACTGCAGAATCAACGCCAATTAATTTGGTTAATTCAGCCAGGGGTGGAGTTCTGATTTTTTTGCAGAGCGCATAGAGCAAAGCGCATGGCGAGTTCCTTGCCCAGTTTAGTTAATGATAAATTATGTAACATGGAATTAGTGATGGCATCGCTTAAATTATGATCTTTCATGAAAATATGTATTATCTATCGTTACTATTTAGTCATTGGCGATGCGTCGGCTGAGCCTGTCGAAGCCAACGACATACTAAAATATTGAGTAAGTGTTGCCTTCGACAAGCTCAGTCAACGTAGGTATCCGTAGATCTTTTATAAATTACATGACTGAATAGTCACTATCTATCATCCTATTTCAGTACTTCTAGCACCTCCAGCGCAAGTTGATGTCTGCCAAACGGCGGCATTAAATACACGCCTTGTACTTGCGGTCGAATTTCCTCCAGCATCTGCCGGGCAACTTCAATTCCAATTTTTTGTTGAGATTCCTTATCTGATGCCCGTCCCATCCGGTCGCGGATCGGTTGTGGAATTTCCATACCCGGCACCTCGTTGTGTAGAAATTCAGCATTACGGAAACTGGCGAGCGGCAATATTCCTGCAAGAATAGGCACATTAATGTGGGCAACTTTATCCATAAAACGATCAAAATAACGCATATCAAATAATGGCTGAGTCAAAATATATTGAGCGCCGGCATCAATTTTTTGATGGAGCCGATTGATTTCCTCATCAAAATTAATAGCGCCTGGATTGGCGCCTGCTCCGAGAAAGAAACTTGTTCCTTTTTCGATCGGATTGCCCGCCAGATCATTCCCGTTGTTCAGATTACTGGCAATACGCAACAGGCCAATGGCATCGACATTGAACACTGCGGTGGCAGTCGGATAGTCGCCAAGCTTGGGCGGATCGCCGGTAACGCTGAGAATGTTGCGCAGACCAAGCGCGGCTGCGCCCAATAAATCCGATTGCATGCCGAGTATATTGCGGTCGCGGCAGGTGTAGTGTAAAATCGTATCGATTTTAACCTGTGATTGAATCAGCGCCGCTAATGCTAACGGACTCATACGGGCGCTGGCGCGCGGACCATCGGGAATGTTGACAGCATCCACGCCGGCATCACGAATCATCCGGCAACTGGTCAGCACTTTGGTGACATCCGGGCTGCGCGGCGGATTAATTTCAATACAGGTAACGAATTTCTGTTCGCTCAATTTACGGTGCAATTCGGATTTTATTTCTGCATCCGATGATTTTTTTACATCGATTTTCTGTGAAACCTGCACCGATTGTGTCGTTGTTTCAGCGGGACGCAGCGCTTTTACTGCGGCCTTAATCGCTCGTATGTGCTCTGGTGTCGTACCACAGCATCCACCGACAATACTCACCCCGGATTGAATGAAGCGTTTGGCATATTCGGCAAAATATTCCGGTGAGGCCATATAAATCAAGCGGCCTTCAACAAATTTGGGCATTCCGGCATTGGGCATGGCAGACAGCTTCATCGACGTGAGTTTTGCCATTTCCACAATTTTTTCAAAAATTGGTTGCGGACCGGTACTACAATTCACGCCGATGGCGGCAAGCTGATATTGATTCAAACGTTCAACAACCTGTGCAGGGGTCACGCCGTAAATCGTGCGTGCATCATCGGAAAACGACACATGGGCGATGATGGGTTTTTCAGATACAGATTGTACAGCCTGAATTGCAATTTCAAGCATGGTTAAATCACAAAAAGTTTCCAGGAGGAATACATCGACATTGCCATCGTGAAGCGCTTTTGCCTGCTCTGCAAATGCATCATGTGCTTGCTCCTGCGTGATCGTGCCGAGCGGCTTAATCGGCCAGCCGAGCGGGCCAATCGATCCGGCAACATAAGTTTGATCCCCGGCAACTTCACGAGCAAGGTGCGCACCTTTAAAATTTATATCGTATAAACGGTCGTCAAGTCCGTGCGGAGCTAATTTAAACCGATTGGCGCCAAATGTATTTGTTTCGATAATATCAGCGCCTGCTTCAATGTAGGCTTTATGAATATCGGCTACGGTTTTCGGTTGCGACAGATTGAGTTCATCGAAGCACCGATTGATATAAACGCCTTTTGCATAAAGCATTGTCCCCATGGCGCCGTCCGCAACCAATATTTCATTCTTCAAGCGTTCGATAATGGAAGTTTTCATGATGAATCCTGGTGATTAATTTAATAACAATAGGTCGAAAACCAATTGATTTTCGATTGATACAGACAAAATAAATAGTGCTTGAACGAAAGCTGGTGCATTTATACTTCTTACGGATTAGTTTGTAACATGCGGATATTACCGATGCCATCGCTTAGAGCGATTGCATCGGTTTAGCTGGGTTACATTCTAAGCCATAGCAGGTATACACTAAGCAGTATCGAAATATGACAGAGTAAAAACGACTTCTCATCTTTTGCTCAAGGATGAAAAAAATGAGGACTTTTCGTTCAACCAAAATAATTCCAGCAAGCAGTTAATATAACAAAAAGTTGTACTACAATGCAAGTAAATGTTTGTGAATATATGACAACAAAGCATGCGTGACAAGCGCCACAAAAATGCCAGTGACGATTGCAGAGATGGAGAGAATGGGGAGCAAATAAAATATACCTGAATGATGCATTAATAGTAATGCAACAAGTGCCAATTGAGTCACGTTATGACTGACAGCGCCAATAATTCCAATTCCGATAATGCTGAAGGTTTGAGGCAACAACTTAAGAAGGCTGAACATCATGAGTGTTGCGGATATACTTCCGCCAAACGACAGAAAAAATGTCGGATTAAACAAAGTGCCGGTAAACAGTGAGCCAAGACAAACGCGGAGTATGGCGACTATTAGCGCCTCTGGAAGCCCGAAAAGATACAGTGCTGCAAGTGTAGACATGTTGGCAAGTCCGGGCTTTAGCCACGGCAGCGGGCGCGGAATGAGCATCTCAATCATGAAAATGATGAGACCTACTGCCACGAGCAATGCAATCCAGGTGAGTTTTCGATTTCGGGAAATTATCATAGGGATTATTCTGTGATGATATCAAATCCGGATTGAGATTCAGCAGTAATACGTACGGAAATACGGTTGGGCACACAAACGAGAATATCGCCGGGACGCCTTATTGTTCCGGATTCCATGCAATAATGTCTTGGACAGGGGGAAGAAATAATGCTGACCTCGTGCCGATGTATACTAATAGTTGTTTCCCCTAAAAGACCCTGAAAAGCATATGTACCATCGTGATCGAGCGGGACTTTTTTAACAATTGTTCCGTTGATTTCAACGATAGCTGTGTTACCTGTTTGAAGGCAAGCATCGCGTACCCAAAAGCTGCCAGAACTCAATAAAATCAGTACGATGATCAGGATAACATCGCCAGTTGTCCAGGGTTTTTTGATTGTATAGTTGTTATTCATGCCCGACAGTACAGTAATAAGCAAAGAAAATAATTCATTTTTTGTATTTTGAACCGATTGCCTGTAAATCATTACACGCGGTTGGTGGCGCTTTTGTGAATAGAGAAACAACGATAATTGCTAACGTGGCAAACAGGAATCCAGGCACTAATTCATATATTATGTGTTTGAGAGCCGGTGTCTGGTTCCATATAATTGTCGTTAATGTGCCCACACCAAAACCAGCAAAGATTCCCCATTTAGTGGTCCGTTTCCAGTAAAGTGCAAGAATAATTGCCGGTCCCAGGGCTGCGCCCAGTCCGGCCCAGGCGAATAAAACTAACCAGAAAATAAGCTGCGATCCGCTGAGCGCCAGGCCGGTTGCGATTACTACAATTAATAAAACGACAATCCGACTGTACCATACAAGTCGTTGTTGTGAAATTTCACGGCCTTTGTGAATCAGTTTCTGATAAATATCGCGCACAACTCCCGAAGCGGCGACCAACAATTGAGAATCCGCTGTCGACATAATCGCAGCAAAAATAGCAGCCACCACCATTCCGAACAGTACAGGATGAAGATGGGTTTGGGCTAGGAATGGGAATATATTTTCAGAATCGCTTCCCGGCAATTCGGATGATTGCGAATATACAGCCCGACCGATCAAGCCGATGTAAAGCGCGCCCCATGCCATCACAACATTCCACACAGTGCCGATAAGGGCAGACCAGCGCAATTGTCGTGGATCGTCAATCGACATATACCGTACCAGTATATGCGGATTTCCCGGCGATCCAAGACCAATGCCGATATAGCCAATAAGTGCACCTACCGAAAGCGAGAACGGATCAATGAGTGAAATATCCAATGCTCTGAGTGAGTTGAGCATTACGGAATATCCGCCATGATTGTCGATAACTATAATCGGTAACACAACCAGTGCAATCAGCATAAAAAAAGCCTGAATCATATCCGTAAGGGAAACAGCCAGAAAACCACCAAGAACCGTATAAATCAAAACAATTGCAGCCGTAAGCACCATGCCCGAAGATACCGGAATGCCAAACGATGAATAAAAAGCTTTACCACCGCCACTGAATTGTGCTGCGATATAGGAAATCATAAAAATCAGAATAATCGTCACAGATGCAATTCGTAATAAACCGGAGTGATCATGAAATCGCGATTCAAAAAAATCAGGTAATGTGATGTTGTCCATCCGTTCCGTGAAGCGGCGTAATCGCTTGGCCAGAAATAGAAACAGGAACAATTCAACCAGGATATAGCCGACAACAGCCCAAACTGCCGACACACCACGCGTATAGGCCATGCCAGTTACGCCGAGTAATAACCAGGAACTGCGTCCGGATACTACTGCGCTGAGTGCAACCACAAATTGTTTTAGCTTTCGGCCTGCAAGAAAATATTCACCGATTCCTGCTGATGAAAATCGGGTGGTGAAAATACCGATTCCGATAATTACTGTTAAATAGAAAATAAACGCAGCAACAGACCATGGATTACTTGAAACAACAACATTTTCGGCATGCTCCATTTATTCTCCTTCCTCTTTCAGTAACAAAAACAAAACAATAGCCAGAGCAGTAATACCCACGGGTAATATGATAAGAGCCATATTGGTCATAATTTTGCCTTTGGGAAATGGAAATTTATCTACCCCTGCATTCAAAAATAGGGCGGAGAATGGTGTTTATTTCGTAAGGTAGTAAAACACGCACAAAGAATCAAGCGGAATCTAGCAGGTCTTCTATCGGAAAGGTGGTAATAGAATTGTCATCCGTGTGCCCGATGGTTCAACGTTCGATGCGAAAATGTTTCCATTATGCTGTTCAACAATTTTTTTACATATAGTTAATCCTAAACCGGTGCCGCTTTCATTCTGACGCGCCGTAAAAAACGGTTCGAAAATACGTGTGATTTTTTCCCCATCTATCCCGATACCATTATCAGTTATTTGAATTTCAATGTGTTCGTTTTCAGCTAATTTGGTTTTAATGGTAACCTGACCGTTTTCTGTAAATGCTTCAATACTATTTTGCAGGATATTACGGAATACCAGTTCAAGTCCCATCGGGTCGCCTTTGATGTAAGGCAGATCGAATGCAAAATCCGTTTGTACTGTGAGCTTTCTACGGTACATATCCTGATATTGATGGGCTATTTTTTGAAGAATTTGATGGATTTCCAATACCTCGAATTTCAATTGATGCGGTTTTACATATGTTAAAATATCTTTTGCCATGGAGTGGATACGATGGGTTTGTTGTTTGATTTTGTCCACAAATTCCAGCAATTCTACGGAATTTATCTGTTTCTCTATACCGTTTTTCAGTAAATAACTGAGCGAAAGAATTACATCCAGGGGGTTGTTGATTTCATGAGTAATTGCTGCTGTAAATTGGCCGAGCGTTACCAACTTGTCAGTTTCCGCTCGCTTTAACGACAGTAGTTCGTTCTCCCGTTGTGTTTGTTTTAACTGTGAAATGTCTTCACATACAATTAGTGAGATTGCATCGCCAGCTTTTGATACAATGCTGCGAATCATCTGCTTGACCGAAATTTCACTGCCATCGGCTTTCACAAACCTTAATTCCATGTGTAAAAGGTCTTCATCAGCATCAATGAAATTATGATAGGCGTGTGAAAATGTATCCAGATCTTCCGGATGGATCCATTCAATCAGAGATTTGCCCATCATATCTGTTGGAATGTATCCCAATTGTTGAGCGCCAAATTTATTAACGGATAAAATAATACCGGCCTGATCAACCGTAAAATACATGGCAGGATTTTCTTCGTACAATAATTGGAATTCTTCCTTTTTTATTGCCAATTCATCCTTCATGCGTTTGGATTCGCTAATATCGAGCGCTGATACCAAAACAGCAGGTTTGCCATTAAACAGGATAATACCCAAAGAACATGCCATCCAAATACGTGATCCATCTTTACAGTATATCTTAACATCGCGACGTGCACGAATGTTCGAATGGTCTTCATTTTTGGCGCGCTCTAATAAATTTAATCCACGTTTGTTTATATCATCTTTCATCTCTGGAGCGATTGTGTCCCAGAAGTTCATGGCGAGAAGTTCATCTTTTGTATAGCCGGTTGCTTCAGATGCAGCAGAATTCACATAAACAGTTTTTGTGCCTTGAAAAATGATGATTGGAGTCGGTAATACTTCGGTGAGAATTCGAAATCTTTCGTTGCGTTCCTGCAATTCCTGTTGAGCGATTTTTGTTTCGGTGATATCAATTGTGGTGCTGATGATAGTCGGTTTTCCGTTGAAATGGATTTTATCGATCGTACAGTAGCCCCATCGCACGGAGCCATCTTTTCGGACAAAGCTTAATTCAACCTGTTTTACCGGCAAAAACGGTTCATTATTTCGGGCAGCCTCAAGCACTTGATGGCCTGTTTGTTTCATGCTCTCTCGCATATTCGGATGGAATGGATCCCAAAAATTCATGTCAAGCAGTTCATCTTTTGAATAGCCTGTCATTTGAGATGTGGCTGCATTTACATAACAAATTTTATTTTCATTGAAGATTATCACCGATGCCGGGAGTAGTTCTGTTAATTGTCGAAACTGTTCTTCTTTTTCACGGGCTTCCTCGCGTGCTTTTTTGTGATCGGTAATATCAAAAGCTGTACCCAGTCTGGCGGAGTGTCCGTTATATTCAATTTGTCCATTTGAGAACAACAGCCAACGAGTTTTTCCATCCTTGCGAAGTATTTTTACTTCATTCCGGGTATAGTCACTTTCTTCGCTAATATTATCTTTTGCTTGATTTGATAATCCAGCCTCACGAATATCATCCCGCATATCCGGATGAATCACTTCCCAGAATTTCATGGAAAGCAATTCTTCCTTGGAGTAGCCGGTTATTTCCGATGCTGCAGTATTAACATAGACGTTTTTATGGCCTTGAAATATGAATATAGCGGCCGTAAGCAACTCTGTAAGGCTGCCAAAGCGCTGTTCACTTTTTCGTAACGCTTCGGCTGCCATTTTGTGCTGGGTTCTGTCGATCGTTTGTACAAGTATGAAACAGGGTTCTACATATGCGTATTTTACTAATAAATATTTGGTTTCACCTGATGTCTGAAATTTATAGGATAGCTCTCTGTCAAATGTCGATTGATCACGAAAACAGGAGTACATTTCTTTTTGTATTTCAGGATTAGCAGCATACAATTGTGTTAATCGAATGCGACGAAATTTTTCAATCTTGCCATTTGTAATGTAATTTGCAGCGTTATTAAAGTCTATAAGAATGAAATCATCTGGATCACTAATTTTTTGCCAAATATATGTCGGTATGGGGCTATGTTTATAATAAAGCGATTTTAATATTTCCGGGTTGTACGATATCATATTGATAGTCCGAAATTGTGAATTGGGGGATTGTGTTTTGTAAGTGGTGAATTTGACATTAACTTAGAATATAAACAATTTGATAAGGAAGATATACATTTCTTTAATTAATGTCAAGCAAATATTCTTTCACTTTTTCTATCTCGTAATATTCATGGTTATTACATAAATATATTATTTAACTTATTAAGGAATATAAAAAAAGAGCGATATTTTGAAAGACAGGAATAAAACATTTTGATCTCATTAGTAATATAGCTCTAAAAATTATATTTACGCAATATTTAGAACGATAAGTTTGTTTGTAATGTTAAAACTGGTTGTATATAAAAAATAGGATATGTTTCATTTTTGAAAAAAATATTCACAAAAATTGTTGCAATTTTAGATTTCTTTCATTACATTAGGGTTCCTTTTTTTGACCCTCAAGCATTTCCACATGTTTTGCTCTTTAGTAACTGGTTCACCTCAAAAGTGAATTTCCAGGAAATTTATTAGTACTGAGACAAGATTCCCATCTGTGTATTTGAAAAACAGAAAACGGGACTTAAACAGGAGGATTCTAAATGGATGTCAAGTTAGACAGCCTCATTGAAAAGATTAAGAAAGAAGGCATTGAGGAAGCTCAAAGCTCAGCAGACGAGATCGTGAAAGAGGCCAGGAAGAAAGCAACGAAAATTGTAGAAGACGCCAAAAAAGAGGCTGAGAAAGTCGTTGACGATGGTAAGCGCAAGGTTGATCAATTTAAAGCGACTGCGGAAGCCGATTTACAACAGGCAGCTCGCAATGCAGAATTGTTGCTAAAAGAAAAATTTACAGCGTTGTTCGACGCTGTATTCAAACGCGAAGTCGGTGAAAAATTATCCGCTGATTTCATGAAAGATGTTATTTTAAAAATCGTCGACAGTTGGGCCAAAGACGCAAATGCTGAAGTCGTGCTTAACGACAAAGACAAAAAAGCGCTGGAAACTGTGCTGTTTAAGGGCGTAAAAGAAGATGCCAAAAAAGGCGTTACGCTGAAGGTCAGCCCGGATGTTGCCAATGGTTTCCGGATTGGCGTAAAAGGCTCGGACGTTTATTACGACTTTTCCGACGACGCCATTGCGGCTGTGCTTAAATCATTAATTAATCCGAACCTGAAAGCCATACTGGACAAATAAGGATGGATAAATATTATTATTTAATAGCACAACTGCCGACGCTGGCATTTGGGAAAGAGCCGGGGATTACAATCGAACGCTTTTTGGATGAAGCCGAAAAATGGATGGATGATGGCGATTACCGGATTCTCCAAACCGTTGACTCGTCCAACGTCGCTATTAGCAAACAAGATCCTGGCGATTTGAAATCTTACAAACAGTTCGAATTCGCATTACGCTCAGATATCGCCGCCTGGCGTGAGGCGCAGGCAAAAGACGTTGACTATAAACCGGCAAGTTTTCCCGTTTCCATGATTAAAGAAGGCAATCCGCTTGATGTTGAGTTAAAATTCATGGACATGCGTTGGCAGTTATTAGACGAGATAGAGCGGGAGCATCACTTTGATTTCACATATGTGATTATCTATTTTCTCAAATTGCAGCTCCTGCACAGATATTTTACATTTGATAAAGAACAAGGCTTGAACAAATTTCAAAAGCTATATCAAGAGGTAACAGCATGAAACCCAATACTGGTAAAATTATTGGTGTTAGCGGCAATATGGTGACGGTGTCTGTCGATGGAAATATCATGCAGAATGAAGTGGCCTACATTATCAAAGGTGATCAACGATTGAAATCGGAAATCGTTCGGATCGGTGATGGTGTTGCTTTTATGCAGGTGTTCGAAAGCACAAAAGGCCTGAATATTGGTGATGATGTTGAATTCAGCGGCCAGTTGCTATCTGTCCAACTAGGACCCGGTTTGCTAACACATATCTACGATGGCTTACAGAATCCATTGCCGGACTTGGCTGAAGCGCATGGCTTTTTTCTGCCCCGCGGTGTTGAGCTGAAACCATTGGATGAAACTGCAAAATGGAAATTTACACCGAGTGTGAAAGCAGGCGATGTTGTCGTTGCCGGCCAGTCACTCGGTTTTGTCCCCGAAGGTATTTTTGAGCATCAAATTATGGTGCCGTTTGATCTTCGCGGCGAATTTACAGTGACTGAAGTGGCAAAAGCCGGAGACTATACAATTACCGATACTATCGCTCAGGTGAAGGATGAAAAAGGCAAAAGTCTTAATATATCGATGTCCTTCCGCTGGCCGGTAAAATTGGCAATTGAAGCATATAAAGAAAAAATTGTGCCGGTTGATCCGTTGGTTACCCAGGCACGAATTATCGATACATTTTTCCCGGTAGCAAAAGGCGGAACCTTCTGTATTCCTGGACCGTTCGGCGCTGGTAAGACTGTACTTCAGCACATACTCAGCCGCTATGCCCAGGTCGATATCGTTATTGTAGCAGCATGTGGCGAACGTGCAGGTGAAGTGGTGGAACTGCTGCGTGAGTTTCCCGAGCTCGAAGATCCACGCACTGGAAAAACTCTGATGGACCGAACGATCATTATCTGTAATACCAGCTCGATGCCGGTAGCCGCTCGTGAAGCGTCAGTGTACACCGCTGTTACGCTGGGCGAGTACTACCGCCAAATGGGACTGGATGTACTACTGATGGCCGATTCCACATCCCGATGGGCGCAGGCGATGCGTGAATTGTCCGGCCGTTTGGAAGAAATCCCTGGTGAGGAAGCGTTCCCGGCATATCTGGAATCGCGGATTGCCGAATTTTACGAACGCTCCGGTCTGGTTGAACTGCATGATGGCAAAGTTGGCAGTTTAACGATTGGTGGAACTGTTAGCCCGGCTGGCGGTAATTTTGAGGAACCGGTCACTCAGGCTACATTGAAAGTAGTTGGCGCTTTTCTTGGCCTTTCCCGTGACCGCGCCAATGCACGCCGTTTCCCGTCGATTCATCCATTGGAAAGTTGGTCAAAATACCCAACCTTTGTTGATGATAATGAAGTAGCAGCGGCCCGTGACATGCTGCAACGTGGCAGCGATGTCGGTCAGATGATGATGGTGGTTGGCGAAGAAGGGACGTCGCATGAAGATTTTCAGCTTTATCTTAAAGGTGAATTCCTTGATAGCGTGTTTCTCCAGCAGAATGCATTTGATAAAGTGGATGCCGGCTCGAGCAAAGATCGGCAACAATATGTGTTCGCCATGGTGAATCGCGTGTTAAAAACAAATTTTCAATTGGATGACAAAGAAAAAGCGCGTGGCTTTTTTAACCAACTACGTCAACTTTTCATCGATTGGAATTACATCGCTATGGATGATGCCGAATTCAAGGCGCAGGAAAATTCGATTGACAAACTAATCAAGGAGAACTCCGGAAATGAGGAAAGTTTATAATAAAATTCTCAGCATTAGCGGCAACGTGATCACCGTTAAAGCCTCGGATGTTGGCTATGAAGAGCTGGCGGAAATTACCACCCATCGCGGCAAATCGTTGGCGCAGGTAATTAAGCTGGATGGTGATCTGGTGTCATTGCAGGTGTTTGCCGGGAGTCGTGGTGTTTCCGTTAGCGATGAAGTTCGATTCCTTGGTCATCCGATGCAAGTTACCTATTCGGACAACATGCTCGGCCGTATTTTTGATGGCGCCGGTAATCCCCGCGATAAGGGACCGCAGTTGGCCGATGAAATGATTGAAGTAGCCGGACCCAGTGTGAACCCGGCAAAACGTATTATTCCGAAACGTATGATTCGTACCAATATCCCGATGATTGATATTTTCAATTCACTCGTTGTCTCCCAGAAATTGCCGATTTTTTCGATTTCCGGTGAGCCGTACAACGAACTGCTGGCGCGCATCGCGTTGCAGGCAGAAGTTGATATGATCATTCTCGGCGGTATCGGCTTGAAATATGATGAATACATGAAGTTTAAAAGTGTGTTGGAAGAAGGTGGTGCGTTGTCACGCTCAATCTTTTTCATGAACACCGCGTCTGACCCAATCGTGGAAAGTCTAATGGTGCCCGATTTGAGTCTGGCAGTCGCTGAGAAGTTTGCACTGAAAGGTAAAGACGTGCTTGTTCTGCTGACCGACATGACCAATTTCGCAGACGCCATGAAAGAAATTGCGATCACAATGGAACAGGTGCCGTCCAACCGTGGTTATCCCGGTGACTTGTACAGCCAGTTAGCTGCCCGTTATGAAAAGGCTGTTGACTTTGAAGGAGCCGGTTCAATAACCGTTCTCGCAGTTACCACCATGCCTGGCGATGATGTTACCCATCCGGTTCCTGATAATACTGGCTATATCACCGAAGGTCAGTTCTACCTGCATCACGGTTACATCGATCCATTCGGCTCACTAAGTCGGTTGAAGCAGCAGGTGAATGGTTCGGACAGCAGCCGCAAGGACCACCGGGCAATTATGGATGGGATGATCCAGTTGTACGCGCAATACATTGAAACCGAGGAAAAGCGCTCAATGGGATTCAGAATGAGTAGTTGGGATCAGAAGCTGTTGAAATACGGCCAGCATTTCAAATCCCAAATGATGAATTTAACCGTCAATATTCCGCTCGAAGAAGCGCTCGACCGTGGCTGGCAAATTTTGGCAGATTGTTTTACATCAGAAGAAACGCGTATGCGTACCGAATTGATTAACGAATTCTGGCCGACAAACGGAAAATAAATATTAAAGGATTGCTCACATGGCAAAAATCAAATACACTAAAAATGAGCTGAAACGCCAGAAAGACAATCTCAAGCGATTTACCCGTTATTTGCCAACGCTGGAATTGAAGAAACAACAATTGCTCGTGGAAATCCGTACCATCCAGACCGCGGTTGACCGATTGGAAATAGAAACTCAACAATTGGAGCAGGATGTGCGCCAATGGGCGGATGTGTTTGCGGAAGACATCGATTTGAACACGATGTTTAAAGTGACTGAAATTCTAACCGATGAAGGCAATATTGCCGGAATTGATATTCCATTGTTTAAAGATGTGTTGTTTGAGGATTTCGATTACGACTATTTTCAAACGCCGCTATGGGTGGACAAAGCGCTGGATGTCACCAAGACGCAAATCAAGCGCAAATTGGAATTGCAGGTACTGCATAAACAACAGGAAATCATTCGGGAAGAACTTCGCGTTACAATCCAGCGCATTAAGCTGTTTGAAGAAGTGAAAATTCCGGAAGCCAAAGAAAATATCCGTGTCATCCAGATATTTCTAGGGGACCAGATGACTGCGGCGGTAGTTCGCGGGAAAATTGCCAAAGGCAAAATCGAAAAGAAGAAAAAAGAGGAGACCCCCGCATGATTGTAGCGATGAAGAAGGTCACGCTGCTGCTTGCTAAAAAGCACCGTGACAGCGGATTGAAGCGATTGCGGCAACTGGGTGTCCTGCATGTACATGATCTCCAGCCACCTGCGGCGGAAGATATTCAAAGCCTGGAAATGAAGATGGAAAATATTGACCGGGCGCTCACAATTATTGACAATGACAATCTGCCTACGCAAACCGCTTCTGATGATGCAGCGGCTGTAGCCGAGCAGATGCTGGCATTTACCCAGCAAAAGGACGCGTTAACGCGTGAGTTGGGCGAATATCAAACTATGCAACAGTGGTTCGAGCGATGGAGTGATGTCTCAAACGCTTCAGTTCAACAATTAAAAGAAAATGGCATTTTTGTTCGTCTTTACGTAACGGATAAAGGTGCCCAAAAAAATATTCCCGGCGATAAAATGATCCATGTCGCCAATGAAATTCAGAATACAGTTTATTTGGCGCTGATTTCCGAGGCAGAAGACGATCGACTGGATTTCAAGGAAGAAACGATTCCGCAAATAGAGCCGAGTGAAGTTCATAGCAAAATCAATGAACTCACCCAAACGATTGAAGGAATCAATGCAAAAGTTACTGAAATGGCCGAATATCAGCAAGCGCTTATCGATTTAAAGTCAACACTTGCAAAGCAACTGGAACTGAGCCGCGTAAAGTATGGCATGGGTGATTTTGGCGAAATTGCCGGCCTGCAAGGCTTTTGCCCGGTTGAGCAATTGAGCTACGTTCAGAAGGCTGCTGAGCAGGAAGGATGGGGCTACATTGTTGAGGAACCTGATAATCCTGCGGATGTACCGACGCTGATTAAAACGCCAAAATGGCTACGAATGATTCAGCCGGTGTTCAGTTTTATGGGAACATTACCCGGATATGAGGAAATGGATGTAAGCCTGGTATTTCTCACATTTTTCAGTCTGTTTTTTGCTATGCTGGTTGGTGATGGCGGTTACGGGCTGGTCTTCCTGATCCTGACAATCTTGATAGGTCGGAAAAGCAAGAGTGATTTTGTAAAACTACTCTATGTGTTAAGCCTGTCAACGATCGTTTGGGGACTTGTTACCGGAAACTGGTTCGGATCCAAAACGATTATTCAATTGCCATTTCTGAAAATGTTCGTCATTCCAAAAATGGACGCGTTCTCGGATGTGTCAACCCCATTTGTCATGCAACTTTCACTGACAGTCGGCATCATTCAATTGAGTGTAGCGCATTTAATGGCTGCAGGCAAAAAGAGTAACTCAATGACTGCCCTGGCCGACATCGGATGGGTGATAACGCTATGGGGTGTCTTTTTTGTAGCAAATCAACTTGTTTTGGGCAAAGAACCACCATTCTTTATGAAGTATATGTTGATCGGTGGAATGACAACAATTCTGCTATTCGCCAATTTCCAGAAAAATATATTAAAAGGCGTATTGCAAACACTAGGTAATTTGCCACTGGATGTGATCAGCTCCTTTTCGGATATTGTTTCGTACATCCGTCTGTTTGCTGTAGGATTTGCATCGTTTATCGTTGCCTCCAGCTTTAACACCATGGCTGTTGGGTCCGGCATTGATAGCGTCGTTAGCGGTATCATCGCGGCGATTATCTTATTTCTGGGACACTCGCTGAACATTGCTTTGTGCGGAATGGCAGTGCTGGTACACGGCGTTCGTTTGAATATGCTCGAATTTTCCGGTCATGTTGGTGTACAATGGACCGGAAAGCCGTATGAGCCATTTAAAGAGAAATAATCGTTCCGCCCTGATATATCGGGATGGAATGATGTATTATAAATTTAAAATATGTAATTTTAATATTTCATTTTTCATATTTCATATTGATAAATGATGCCAAAAACTTTACTGATTGTTATACCAGATCTTATTTGAAAGGAGATTTATCATGGTCGAAGGATTAGGTGATATGAGTCTGTCACTGGCGATTGCTGCCATTGGTTCAGCTTTGGGTACGGGCGTTGCTGGTATGGCCTCTGTGGGGGCCTGGAAGCGTGCGTTTATGGCGAACAAAGCCGCTCCATTTTTGCTGGTCGTATTTGTTGGTGCCCCATTATCACAGACAATTTATGGTATGATTTTACGAAATGCAATTCAAGGCGCCAATTTAGACCCGAAAAGTTACGTTTACCAGATGATACTTGGCGGAATGGCCGGATTAGCAATGGGGTTGTCCGCTTATATGCAAGGCAAAGCTGGTGCCAAAGCCGCTGATGCTCTGGCTGAAACCGGAAAAGGATTTGGTAATTATATTATGGTCGTTGGTGTTATCGAAACCGTAGCACTGTTTGTGATGGTGTTTACAATGACTGCATTGCCAACTGCATAACAAAATAGCAATATTATTTCAACAAGATTTGTGGAACACGCAGCGGACAGATGAATGTCCACTGCGTGTTTTTTTTGTTGGAGGAGGAGGTACTTGAAATTAATAACTGACGGATTAACGAATAATTGTAGTTGTCATTGATAAATCATTAGGAGTCATCTGCTTGTCCGTAGTATTGAGTAACGACCGTTGGCACCACATTGTCATTGCAAATGTCACGATAAGCATGACGATTATGACTTTTAAAATGAGACCAAAAAAAGTGTAAACAATTTTAGTAATCACCTGGCCTCCTATCTGCATATTTTAAATTTGGGGGCTGCTTTTTTTTGCCCTTAAATCCCCATGCAAGCCCTATGATTGAAAAAAAACATGGAACACATCGAAACCGCTCCAGCAGAATTTTGAAAAAATCGAAAATCCGTTGCAAATTTTCTGAAGTAAATAATGCGGCTGCAATTGTGCCTTTAAAGATCAAAACATCACATACAAATACTAAAATAATTACTATGATAATGACATGTTTTGTAATCCCTAAAAATCGACCTATTAAAAAGCCGATAAATGTTGGAAGCAATATCAAAAGAAAGAATTTTCTCAAGAATTCAATATCATTTCTTGGAAGGATCTGTTGTGGCGTTTGATCTTGAAAGGGTTGTTTATAAAAAATAAATAATGGAATTGTGGCAGTACATTGAAATACAATCACAGATGGAGCGCAATTAGACTGAGTTGGTGGATGAATGGATGGTTGCACAAGAGCAACTATCAGCGAAATATATAAAAGCATGTTTACCTCCAAGAGTCTGTTGAATCATATTTGCCGAAGAATGTGCACGATTGCAGACCATCATGGAGCGCATGCGTGATGCTAAGAACAAAAAGCCGTAATTTTTGGCTTATTTGGCTCTCCAATTACAATATGTACAAAAAATGCACTTAACGCAATTATTGAAACGGTTAAAAACGGTTTAATTACTATTTAAGGATTGGATTATTTAACCTGGATTATTCCCGGTCTGTTCTCTTTAATGAAATTACTAACCAGACTGGACAGATGTTATTTTAGCAAAATATTCTAATAGACATGAATCGTTAATTCGGATAATTTTGTGAAAAACGAAAGGTGAAACGCATTATGCAAACACAGACAATAGAGTTACGTCTCACCTTTGTATATTTAATTCAGGTTGGGGGATATTGAAACTTTGGCATTAAGCCAGTAGCCTTTTCCGCGACCTTGTACCTGGGGAATTAGATCGGTTGCTTCGATTTTGTCCAGCTTGCGTCTGATTGAATAGATCCATGATCGGATATCGTCGCTTTGAAAATTGGGGAAGCGTTGTTTAATTTTGTTTAAAAATATGTCCCATTCAGGCTGCTGAATTTCGTTGTTTTGAAGCGATGATGACAAGCAGTTTGTTTGGTCAGGAAATTCAAGTTCATTGTTCATGCCCAATGATACATTTTTAACGCTTTTATAAGCCATGTACAACAATGCCATTTTTTCCTTCCAATCCATAAGTAAGGCGGGCAATCGTTGCTGATTATTAAATATATCAATTTCAATGCTGCCAGCATCCAGGAATGATTTCAGGAATAATTGTTCCGCTGATGTTGAACCAATGGTATCACCCGGTGATGTATGGTAAATATGAATATGATAGCGAGACGCGTTTTCATGTTCATAAGTTGGGGGTTCTTTTTCGAGCAAAGTTTGTGAAAGATAGTCCTGATAAAGTTTGCTACGGAATGTGCAGTGACCATTGCTTTCACAAATAGGACCCGCACCGGTAATGGAAAATGTATCATAAGGCAGAAAGTTGATACGTTCACCATGAAGCATTCTTAAGATAATCTTCTTCAATTCAGGCTGATCTTTCAACTCGGCAGCTAGTGTATCGATATTGGTACTGTTCTGATAGAGCTTGTAAATTGAATATTCGACATCTTGGTCTGTTAATTGTTTTTGTGTTTGCATGCCTGCATCGTACAAAATTGAACACAACTGTTGTAATAATTGGGGATGGCCGCTTGTTTTAAAATAAATCAATTCCAAAATCCCGGTATCGGCGAAGGGCGTTAAATGGTGCATAATAGCTTGTGCTTGCGCAAAAGTAAAATTTGTTAATTGCAGCTTTTGGGCAATATTAAAAGGAGATGTTGGACCAAGTGTAAGTTCCACAAGATTGGCAGAACAAGCGACGATCACGCTAAATTTATTTAGCACGGGTTCCATCAGTCGTTCATTAAAAATATTTCGCCAAATAGTGAGAAATGACTGTGCCAAAGGTGCATGTTCTATTTCGTCTATAAAGAAAATCAATTTGGAAGGAAGATCAGCCGCTAACGTTTTCAGGTAGTTAACAAAATCAATTTCAGGGCCAAAGTGAGTCGAAGTAATTGTATCGCTATCGATTTTGATCCCGGTAAGTAGATCGCGAAGCTTGTTGTTGACCAGACTAAAGAACTTAACAGGATCATCGGGCATATTACTCATATAAAGATAAATGTTTGGGATATCCCCCAATTCCATATGTAATTGTTGGATAAAAGTCGTTTTCCCAATTTGACGTGGGCCAAGAATTGCCCAGTAATCGCCACGAAAAATACCGGTTATTACCTCATCAAGCTGTTCGCGCCGTTTAACCAAAACAGATGAATTAATAACAGGATTTAATGGCCCGAGAAATTTATATGGATTTTCGGGCATCTTCAATAGTCTCCTCGACAAAGTTTTCGATATTATTCCGACGTTTTAAGATTTCCGGAAATACCGGAAGTGCGAATTGATATTTCCCACCTTGTTGTGGTATGAAAATATATCGTAGCATTAGATTACTTAAATGGGTGTTAAGCATAACGCTTGAAAGTTTAACATTGTGATTGGATAGCGTTGTTTTGAGATGATTTAAAGTAAATGTGCCGCCTTCTAAATGATGCTGGAGTGCAAAAACAACGATCAGGCGTTCAATTGGATGAATGTCATTAGTGAAGAACAGGTAAAAGTCATTAACCACATAATTTTCGTACTTAAAGGATTCAAAAAAATCATCAATATCTGTCTGGGCAATTATTCGCTTGGTTCCGTTTAATCGATTATTTTCAATTCTCTCAATTAAATTTTTACTAACATACTGAAGCAAATTGGGGTGGCAGGATGTTTTTTCCAAAATAGTGGCATGGCACAGGGGACTTTCATAATGGATGCCCAGGTTTTCCATCGGCTGAGTAATTAGCGAAAGCGCATCTTCCTCCTTCAGTTTTTCAAGTTCTATTACTTCACAAAAATTATATAAGGGCGAACGAATACTCCTACTGCTCTTAAATAACTCCTCAAAGCCGGAGAAGATTACCTGACACAACTCTTCCTGATACATTGATCGAAATGTTTCAATTAAATTGTAATTATTCGCACTATCGTACATCAATAATTTATCGATTTCATCAATTAGCAAAACCGGTATTTTTTGTACACGCTTACGTAGCTCAACAATTATTGAGCGAAGGTCATTATCTTCATCCGTACCATCCATACACCAAAAGTGGTATTGTTTTAACTTACTCAACAGTGTATGAATAAAGGTATCATAATTCTGCTCGGCGGGCGATTCGATATCCAAATAAATTGGCAGCGAATTTGATGGCATATTATCTTTGATCTTCAACAGCAGCGATGTTTTGCCAAGCTTACGTGCGCCGACAATTGCAAAATTGCGGGACTTCGACCGCAATATCCTGCCAATTTCATCCTGACGGCCATAGAAAGTTGCTTTTACTGGTCCGTCTGTTTTATACGGTGAAATGATAGACGGTTTTACCTGTTTAAGTAATATTTCCTGTTTAAAGTACTGGATCGGTCGGGAAGAAACCGCAATGTTTTTAATATCGTTTTCTTCCAGCAGCACAATGCCTAGATACTTTTTATCGACAAGCCGGGAAATCTGGGATGACTTCCGCAAGCAGATCATCATTGATGGATTTGCCGGCTTGTCTTGTTTGAGAATCGCATCCTGAAAATAGTTGATATCAAGTTCGGATATATCCATCCTTTTAGGAACAAATAACAGCACATTTTCCAAGCCATCAAGATCAAGGCTGCCCATATTTATCGTATAATAACTTTTTTTATCATCAGGTTCGTTTGTGATGATAAAATCGAGAATGTTACAAACAATTTTGACCAGACAATCGAGATCGTCCTGGTCAATCACTCCGTTATGCAATTTTTCCTGAAGTCCGCTCCAGCATTGTGCCAGACGTATAATTTGCTTAATATTATCAATTGGCCGGGGAATGACATTCCAGGGAATGATGTTGAGGATATTTTCTATTTGATGAAGCGGAACAGAGAAAGCAATCTTATCAAGATTTTCAGCGACAGTGCGTAACAGAGACCGACTGGCGGTGACCCACATTCCATATAATGGCACCTTGAACGGATTGCGTAGGAATAGCCTGTGATCGATTTTGTTGATATACCCATTTTCATATAATTGGACAAAAATCGAATTTAATTCTTCATCTGTAAATATTGCGTCAAGCAGCTTATGACCATTAAAAATATAATAATTTCCGAATTTTTGAGTTATCGCTTTATCCGATAGCGCGACGGCAACTATCCGGCTGCGATAATCAAGCCGTTGCCAGAAATGAAGAAAATCATCGCGTTTTCCTCTGATTAAATTATTCGCAACATGGAAAACATCTTCAGTATGACATTCAACTCGATTCACTCGCGAAAGATAATGACTAATCGATTCAATCAGCAACTGCTGACAATATAGATTGCCGCCAGTTATTTTGAAAATTTCCTGCTGCGCGGTCGCATCGCATTCAATACAATGTTTTTCAAGCTCACGTTGCATGCTTTCAAACGATGGTGTTTCCAAAAACATATTTAAATCAATTCGAGATGCCGAATTAACAAGTTCACTCATAACTGATTTATTCATCATCATGTACACATTTTGGTTTCCAGCCAGAATTAAGCGAAACTTATCTTGTTTCGTTAATAGGTAGTGAAAAAACTGAAAAATATGTTCGAGTGTTTCGTTATCAATTACATCATGCAGGAAGTGGATTTCATCATACATAAGCAGTAAAATTACATTTTCATCAGTTTTTTCTGCTATATCGTCCATAAAAAGTGTGAGTTCATCTTCTGCAATACTTAATCGCAGTGACAAATCCGATGTAAGCAAATTAATTCCCGAATTGAGCAGTGCCGTTCGGAGAGCCCGATATGTATTAAGGAAAAAAGCACCAGGTTCGATTTCCCTGGTATCGATATAAGCCGAGATGTAGTTTGGTCCGGGAATATCATGGTCATCTATAATTCGTGTAAGCGTACTTGTTTTGCCGGCGCCCATTACGCCTTGAATAATAATGAGTTTTGTGATTGGCGCTACTTCGAACTCATGTTTTATTTTTTCAACAATTTCCTGGGAATAAATGTAATCGCGATTCGAATGTATGGACGACGAAGGTAACGTCATGGTTTGCTCCTCTTCAAGAAATGAAGATGAATTTGGTGTTAAATTACCATAATTCATATGCTCTATACCTTGTCTTAAAATCGATAAAATTACTGCAGCTGCAGCCCAAAGGATTTTGGAACTTGTTTGAACCCAGTTACAGATGATTGGTTTGATTGAAAATACCGCTTGAGTGAAATTCTTTTTTCCTCCGTGATGCACTCAAACGAAGTCTCTGTTTTGTTATTGGCATAACAATACAGATCATATAAAATCGATCGGTAGGTTTTTCGGGTAAGTGCATAAATACTGGGCGCGGTGAGATAGTAAGGTTGTGTTTTATTATCACAGATGAGCGGGGGAAGTGCACCAAGTCCCGAAGTATGATTTGAAGAAATAAAAAAATCGGCAGTTGCGATAGGCACGCCATAATAAAATTCAATAAGCTCCGATATAGATGGATGATGTCCCTTAAGATGATAAAAATTTGCAATTCGTGATATCAGATGTTCCCACGAAGAATCTATTCCAAATAATAGTGTATGTTTTACGTGATGGCGGGTCGATGACTCTATATTATATATGAGATTTTTCAAATTGTCTTCGTGTAACCTGGACAAGCTGTCGATATTGCCATAAAATAGGACGCGCACCTCGTAAGCTTCTAAAAATCTTAGCCATAATGGTGAACTGAGAAGTAATTCCAGGCCGCGTTGCAATACCTGCTTTCGATATTGTTCGTCTCGTTTCAGGATTTTGGAGCTAATAAGGGGGACAAGGCAGGTATGCAGATTGTGATTAAATAATATATGAAGGTTAAAACGAAGTAGTGTGGATATTATTTGGACAAGTCGGTTGTAATAACCAATGGATTTCAGGTTAAGATCAGACATTGCCAAAGCCAGACGACGGGTTCCGTTTGGGACAAATACGCCAATTTGGGGAAGCAAGGCCGAAGGAACATAGTGAAGTAAATCCTGTGTCGATAATGTCTGAAATTGATGACTGGTTAAAATTTTGGCCATCACATACCGAATTTAAAAGGTTAGTATTTTAAATTTCGTTATATTTCAATATATGTAATATAATTTATAAAGGTAAAAAAGCAAGTTTAAAAACGGTTTTTAACGGTAAAATTTAAAAATTTATAGCATGGCCGGAAATATGACAATTGTGAAAATATTCTTTTAAGGGTCGAGAAAAAACTTGACTTTTTTGTTTAATTCCGTTAAATTGGTAAACTCTATTCAAAGCGACGCGTAGTGTGAAGGGATGGAGGAAAAATTAGAAGAAATCTGTGGAGCTGATTATGAATCCTAAAGAAATTCAGAAACTTATCGAACTGGTTGAAAAAAGCAGCGTAAATGAATTGGAAGTGAATCGTTGGGGCAGAAAGGTCATTATTCGGAAACAATCCGGTAATCATGCAATGGTATCAATCCCTAATGAACAAGTATTTTACGCTTCCAATCCTGCTGCTCCGGTTCAACCTGCCGCTGCACCAGCGCCGCAACCTGCCGCACCTGCCCCAACACCTGCAAAAGATTATTTAGTTGAAGTTCGCTCACCAATGGTCGGCACGCTTTATCGTGCTCCGGCGCCCGACGCTGCTCCATATGTTAAAGAAGGTGATAAAGTGAACAAAGGCCAGGTGCTCTGCATTATCGAAGCGATGAAACTCATGAATGAAATTGAAGCTGAATTTCCATTTAAAATTGTGGAAATTTTAGTAGAAAATGGTCAACCGGTTGAATACGATCAGCCACTTTTCAAAGTTGAAAAAGCCTAGCAGATCAATTTTCTCAGAATCTGATTATTGCAGTTGTGCCATTGTAATCATGAATGTTGAATCGATTGCTACTGATGTCCCGATAATTGAAAATAAAGGAAGCAAATTTGTTCAAGAAAATATTAATTGCAAACCGCGGAGAGATTGCGCTGCGTATTATTCGCGCATGTAAAGAACTTGGCATTTCAACTGTTTCGGTCTATTCAAAAGCAGATGAAGATTCACTGCACGTTCGGTTTGCAGATGAGGTCGTATGTATCGGTCCCGGCCCCAGCCGTGAAAGTTATTTGAATATTCCTCGAATTATAAGCGCGGCCGAAATTACAAACGCTGAGGCAATTCATCCCGGCTATGGTTTTCTTGCGGAAAATGCCGAATTTGCAGAAATGTGTGAAGCCTCTGGCATTCGGTTTATCGGGCCATCTGCTGACATGATTTCGAACATGGGCGATAAAGCATTTGCCAAAGAAAAAATGCAGCAGGCCGGTGTGCCAACAATCCCTGGAAGTCGGGGAATTCTCAAGGGAGTGGAAAATGCCAAAAAAGTCGCTGAAGAAATTGGTTATCCAGTCATCCTGAAAGCAACCGCTGGCGGCGGTGGACGTGGTATGCGCATAGTTCGCGCTCCGGAAGAACTCGAAAAAGCCTATGCTACTGCCAGTGGGGAAGCAGCCGCT
This sequence comes from Candidatus Zhuqueibacterota bacterium, assembly GCA_016931935.1. Taxonomy (GTDB): domain Bacteria; phylum Zhuqueibacterota; class Zhuqueibacteria; order Thermofontimicrobiales; family Thiofontviventaceae; genus Thiofontivivens. The sequence goes on from JAFGDW010000160.1 coordinate 53,816, forward strand.
GGTTTCAATAATCCTGATTTGTACCTGGAAAAGTATTTCGAACAACCACGCCACATTGAAATTCAGATCATGGGCGATTCCAAAGGCAATGTAATTGCACTTGGCGAACGTGAATGTTCCATTCAACGTAAACATCAGAAATTGATTGAAGAATCACCCTCACCGGCTGTTTCGCAAGAACTGCGTGAACGATTTATTGAAGCAGCGGTAAAAGGTGCCAAGCTGGTGAACTATCAAAGTGCAGGCACGATTGAATTTTTGCTGGATGGTGAAAAATTCTATTTTATGGAAATGAATACCCGGATTCAGGTAGAACATCCGGTAACCGAATATGTGATTGGTGTGGATTTATTGAAGGAACAAATTCGTATCGCTGCCGGACATGAAATTTCGTGCTCGAGTGCATATAAAATTCGCGGTCACTCAATCGAGTGTCGAATAAACGCTGAAGATCCGGACAATGGATTTCGACCAAGTCCGGGCCGGATTACTAATTTCCATGTACCTGGCGGACCGGGAGTACGCGTGGACACGCATGTCTATGACCAATATAATATCCCGTCATTCTACGATTCGTTAATTGCTAAATTAATTACTCACGGCAACACTCGTGATGAAGCTATTCGCCGTATGATTCGCAGTCTGGAAGAATTTGTCATTGAGGGGATAAAAACCACGATTCCGTTTCAATTAAAAGTATTGAATGATCCGGATTTTCAGTCAGGCAACTTCAATACAAAATACCTCGAACACTTTTTAGCAAAAAATAATTCGTAACGACGTGAGACGTCAAACGTGAAACGTGAGACGAAGAAGAAAGACACAAAATATTCTAATACATTTTTATTGTCTAATGGCTGCATAGTATCATTAATATATCTAAATTAATGATTACTGACCATGCTTCAACCACAATAACAGTTCAAAATTGATCAGTAAGCAAACGAATGTATCGATGTAATATATAATATTTAATCGTTAATAAATTGTTGTTTAGGTGAAAAACAGATCATCATTTTAGAAGGAGAGCTAATATGAACGTAAGAAAAGATCTTTTATACACCGAAGAACATGAATGGGTAGCTGTTGAAAATGGTATTGCTACAGTGGGAATCACCGATTATGCCCAGGGTGAGCTTGGTGACATCGTCTTCATCGAACTCCCTGACGTTGATGATGAAACAACACAGATGGATCCATTTGGGACCATTGAAGCTGTGAAAGCCGTTTCTGATCTATTCGCACCGCTTTCCGGTAAAATTGTTGAAGTTAATTTACGACTGGCAGATACTCCTGAGCTAATCAATCAAAATCCCTACGGCGAAGGGTGGATGGTAAAAATTAAATTATCCGATATATCAGAACTCGATTCATTGCTCTCGCCTGAAGAATATACTGACAAAATCAGTTAATCAGGAGGGTGTATGCCATTTATTCCCAATACGGACGATGATCGCCGGGAAATGTTGAAAACTATTGGCGTTAAGCGATTTGATGACCTGATAGCAAATATCCCGGATAAATTACGATTCAAAGGGCAACTTAAATTGCCCCAACCAATGTCAGAATTGGAAATTACACACTGGCTGCAAACGAGTGCGCGACATACCGTCGGGTGCGATGCAGCCATTAGTTTTTTAGGTGCGGGCGCATACGATCATTTTATCCCGGCTGCAATAGATCATATTGTCTCCCGTTCCGAATTTTATACAGCCTATACGCCATATCAACCGGAAGTGAGTCAGGGAACACTGCAGATTATTTATGAATATCAAAGCCTGATTGCCGAGCTGACCGCAATGGATGTCGCCAATGCTTCCATGTATGACGGTAGCTCCGCGCTGGCCGAAGCGTGTCTTATGGCGCTTTCATCGACACGACGCAACAAAATTATTCTTCCGAAATCGCTACATCCAAATTATCGACGCGTTATTCATACTTATGTGCAAGGGATGGATGTTCGGATCGAATTAATGGACACGCCCGATGGAATCATTGATGCTGATGTCCTGAGTAATCATATCGATGGTGATACGGCCGCAGTTGTCGTTCAGCATCCGAATTTCTTTGGCTGTCTGGAAAATGTGACTGAGTTAGAATCACTAATTCATAAACAAGGCGCGTTGTTCATCACATCGAACGATCCGATTTCCCTGGCTTTGTTGGAACCACCGGGAGCGTATGGCGCTGATATTGTCACCGCCGAAGGGCAAGTATTGGGTAACGCCCTAAATTTTGGCGGACCGTACCTCGGCGTTTTAGCAACACGTGAAAAATTTATTCGGACCATGCCCGGTCGGCTTGCAGGCATGACGACAGATGCTAAAGGTCGCGATGGATTTGTGTTGACATTTCAAACTCGAGAACAACATATTCGCCGTGAAAAAGCAACTTCCAATATCTGTACAAACCAGGCGCTTAATGCACTGGCCGCTACCGTCTATCTTGCTTTACTTGGGAAGCAGGGCATGATTGATGTCGCCAATCTGTGCTTGCAAAATAGTCATTACCTTGCTGACCAACTTGTAAAGTTAACCGGATTCAAAATGACTTTTCCGCATCCGTTTTTCAAGGAATTTGCTATTACAGTGCCCGAAGAGGCCGAGAGATTATTGCAGCAATTGGCAAATGAAAATATAATGGGCGGTGTTCATTTGCAGCAATTTGATGCGAATTTGCCAAACACTCTATTGATTGCTGTTACCGAAAAGCGGACAAAGGATGAGTTGAACAGATATGTTGAAATTGCCAAAACTTTCAAGTCGATAATATGATATTCCACGGTTTTACAAACCAGGTTTCTCGTAGAAACCTGGTTTATACTTCGGAAAAATTTCCGGAAGCCATACCTGCATAAGTTTAGCGATGATTCTTTTCTATAATCGTTTTATAAAAATTGTACCTTACGCTTTAGCATATATTTGCTAAAGTAAGGTAATCAACAAATTTCGGACCTTTTCCATGTTTGTTTTTCTGCATTAATTCCACATTGTTTGACACCTCTCGAAAATTCATACATGATTTTAAGAATACGATCACGAATTAAAAATATTTTGTATCCTTTCAATATTGGTTGGTTATGTTGATCCGCTTCGGCAAACTCAGTCATCGGTATATTCCGTACACTGAGCTTGTCGAAGGGTACGCTCTCCATCATTTATTGAACGGATACCAAATTTACATTACAGATTCAAAGAACACAGGTGCTATCACCCAATTTTCTGTCCGGACATTTTTTTAGGAACTTTTAATACATGCAAGAGTTTTATAAGTAACTTTCAGGGATTAGCGATAATTTCTCATTAATTCGTGCCGATATTAGAATTGGATGAAGTGGATAAAGCTGTTTATTATTCTACTTTTACGAGGTTTGGTAACTTTTGGAGGATGTATAATATGAAACAAGTTGTAGCTATTTTGGTCATGCTTGTAATGATGACCGGTATAGCCTCGCAAGGACAGGCCGTTAGTGAAGCCGCACTACTATTTCTTATGATCTCGCCAGGCGCCAGGGCTTCAGGAATGGGGGAGGCCTTTGTAGCAACTGCTGATGATGCTACAGCGGTCTTTTGGAATCCCGCCGGTTTGGCTTATCAATATGGCCGCGAAATAACCATTATGCATGCCAATTGGCTGCCCCAATTTGCCTCGGATATGTTCTACGATTTTTTGGCGTATCGGCAGGATATTGAGGGCGTTGGTACAATCGGGCTGAACATTACCTATCTGAATATGGGTGAGCAAACCATCACGGATGAATCCGGGCCGGAAGCATTGGGAACCTTTTCCAGTTATGATTTGGCATTTGCCGGAAGCTATGGAACGACAATTACTAATAATTTAGCGCTTGGTGTTACATTACGTTACATCCGCAGTAACCTTGCCGAAATTGGTGCAGGTGCTGAACGAGGCAGTGGTCAGGCAAACGCCTTTTCTTTTGATGTGGGCTTAATATATAAATTCCCTGTTCTGGATAATCGTTTGAGCTGGGGTTTGAATGTATCCAATATGGGTCCCAAAATTGCCTATATTGACGTGGCCCAGGCTGATCCGTTACCTACCAATTTTAAAATGGGATTTGCATACAAACTTGTCAATCAGGAATTCAACCGTTTGACTATCGCGGCTGATATGAACAAAATGCTTGTTACTCCTGCAAAAGAAGAAGGTGAAAAGGCCGATCCGTTTTACAAAGCTCTCATAACGTCATGGATTGATGAACCGTTCAAAGATGAAGTCGACAAAATGATTTTCAGTGGCGGTCTCGAATACTGGTATGGAGATCTGATTGCGCTTCGCGCGGGCTACTACCATGATAAAGATGGAAAAGTTACATATGCCACATTCGGTGCTGGTTTACGATATTCGCTATACGGTTTTGATTTTGGCTATGTCTCTGCTGCTGAGGGCCACCCACTTTCCGACACGATGCGATTTTCATTAACCATTGGATTTTAAGTTCATCACTGAATAATTCAAATTGAAATATAATTAAGGACAAAGGTGCGCATCCTTTGTCCTTTTTAACATCATTTATTGAACACGTAACATCCGAGTTATGATGCCGAAAAAACCACTGCTCTACTTATTGGTTATCGTGTTAACAGGAATGTTTTTCCATCCTGCGATCGCCAGACAAAATAATATAAAGTTTCGCTGGCGCAATAGCCACTTTTCAGATCGAAAGCTAATCCATTCTGCCAATTACGATTTTCAGAATCAGGACGGACTTTCCAAATTGAGTGCCAATCAACAAATAGATACACTTAAAGTGCTTGCTATCCGAGTGCAGTTCCAGAAGGATTCGAATATCGGCACAACCGGCGATGGTACGTTCGATCTTTCTGCAACGAGTAACTACTCGATCAATCTTCCGCCGCATGACAAAGTTTATTTTGAGCATCAATTGCAGGCGTTATCCAATTACTATAAATCCGTATCCCGCGGAAAGCTCGTCATTCAGGGGGATGTCTATCCGGCAGATAGCGATGGTGCTTATCAATTACCTCAGAAGATGGAATATTATAGTCCCAATACAACGGACGAAGAACTCGATCGCCGACTGGCGGAACTGTTTCGCGATGCATGGCAATTAGCCGATCAGCAGGATAATATTCCCTTCGAAAATTATGATAGTTTTATCATATTTCATGCTGGTGTGGGAGCGGACATTTCATTCGATCTGGAAATAACCCCCAATAACATTCCATCCGTCTTTTTAAGTTTCAGCGACCTGAAAAATGCGCTAGGCGCCAACGATCCAAACTATGCCGGTATTTCGGTTACAAGCTACTCAATCCGTGATGGCTTAATTTTGCCGGAAACACAAAACCAGCAAGGTTACGATATTGGTTTATTGGGGACAATGACGTTACAGTTCGGTCATCAAATCGGTTTGCCGAATTTGTATGATACCGAAACCGGGCACACCGGTATTGGTGTTTTTGGTATGATGGACCAGGGATCAGGAAATTTTTCAGGAATAATGCCAGCGCAGCCGTGTGCCTGGAGCAAAGTGTTTCTAGGATGGGAAGAACCGATTGAGGTAAATGAAGGTGCTAATCTGGATGTTGCTTCGTCGCTGGCGGAAAATTCTAGCAAAATTTATAAAATTCCTATCAACGCACATGAGTATTATCTGATTGAAAATCGTCAGCGTCATATTAAGCGGTCAGAGAATATAACTATTGGTTACGATCATAATGGCGCTCGACTCAATTTTGCTGAAGACGGTAAAATTAATATTCCGGATAATGTCGACAAAATGGGTGTTATCGTTGATATTGAAGAGTACGATTTTGGCCTTCCCGGTTCAGGAATCTTAATTTGGCATATTGATGAAAACGTCATTGCCGAAAATTATGCAAGTAATCGCGTCAATGTCGATATGAACCACCGTGGTGTTGATTTGGTGGAAGCGGATGGCGCGCAGGACATCGGACATTTTTACAATTTTTTTGGAATTACCGGATATGAATCCGGTTCAGAGTGGGATATGTGGTGGGATGAAAACGACGCATTCATTTATGCCAATGATTCTACCCGGTTTGGACCAAACAAGAGTTTGGTTGGCTTTACACCCTCATCAATTCCCAATTCAAATACTCTTTCAGGTGCCCGCAGCAATGTTTCGATCACGGATTTCAGTGAGATAAAACCGATTATGGCGTTCACATTGACCCGCGCGGCTTATCAGAATGGATTTCCTCAACCAACGGGAACCGCTGCTCGGGCGCTTGCTCCAATCGTCGGTGATATTGATGGCGTAAGTGGTATGGAAATCGTTGTCCCGATGGCGAACGGAACGGTGCTCGCGTGGCGTGCTGATGGTTCAAAAGTAATCGTCAATAACGATTCTATCGCTATTCCCAATGTGAAAGGTGGAGAACAATTATTCCCATTGGCCATATTTGCAAATGGTGCTGAAAGCTCGGTTGAAGGGCCAGCGCTGGCCGATTTAGATGGCGATGGTGCGGCAGAACTGACTGTCGCCGGAAGTAGCATCCGGGCATATTCCGGAAGTGACCAGAACAATGATGAACGGGCTGATCTGCTATTTTCATATGATACGGGTATGAATGTTACAACCGCACCGATCGTCATGCAATCCTTGATTGTGGTTGGTACAGCCTCGGGTGAAATTGTCGCAATAGATTACACAGGGAACCGGATATGGCAAACCGATCTCGGTAATGCCGATATTATCGGGGTGGCGCGAATTGGGAATAACGATCTAGTGACTATAACTACCGATGGTGAGATTGTAAGGCTGGATGCACAGGGAAATTCTTCCTGGACACAACATATAATGACCGATGCAAATATAAATCCACCCGTAGTTGCCGACCTGGATGGCGACGATGAGCAGGAGATTGTCATTAGCGATCAGGCTGGCGTGATATCCATTTTTTCTGCTGACGGTACGACTGAAGTAAGTGCGGCTCAAACCGAAATTAGCGGAGATAGTATTGGGCGACCTGCGCTTGGTGACATCGATCAGAATGGCACGATTGAAATCGTATTTACCGGAAACGGACGCTTGTGGGCATTTAATTATCAGGCAATGCCGGTACATCATTTCCCGATTGAGTTTGACCGTTTTCATCCGGAGCTTCTAAAAAATGAGCCGTTGTTGGCTAATATTGATACGGATGACGAGCTGGAAATTATGGTCGCTTACGGAACGAACGTCTATGGATTTGATATTGATGGCAAACCACTCGATGGTTTTCCGCTTTCACTTGGCGGCAACGCCAATACAACGCCAGTATTATCCGATATGGATGATGATGGGAAGCTAAATATTTCCGTTACGGCTGATGATGGCTATATGTATTCATGGGATGTTGCGTACACATTTTCAACTGACAAGATGGCCTGGCAACGAAGTCATGGTGACTGGCTCAATAGCGCTATGATTGCCATTACAGGAAACGAGCCAATGCCGCAGGCATCATCAGAACTTATGCCTGAGAAAACGGTGTATAATTGGCCAAATCCAAATGAAGACAACTACACGTTTGTCCATTATTGGCTGAACACGTCTGCGTCGGTAAAAATTCGAATTTATGATATGGCTGGAGATTTGATGGATGAATTGACCGGAACATCGTTTGCCCAGGCAGATAATTCCGTACGCGTTGATTTATCGGATTTACAGTCGGGCGTTTATATTGTCCGCGTTGAAGCCACAAATGCAAATGATACGAATGTTGCGTTTTTTAAGATGGCTGTTGTTAAGTGAAACCTGAATTTGAAGTGACGATTATGAAGATGACCCCAATTTTTAAGCGATGTTTTCTACGAATTACTGGTGTAACAATGTTGTTGCTGATGATCAGTTCGCGATCGTGGGGACAGAATTTTCCGATTTATACCCATCCGGAACTGGATTGGTTCACTATTAGCACAAAACATTTTGAAATTCACTACCATGAAGGCGCTGAGCGAACCGCACAAGTTGCTGCCAAAATCGGCGAAGAAATATATTACCCGGTCACATCGCTGTATTTATATGAACCCGATACAAAAATTCATATTATTATCCGCGACCACGATGATTATTCCAATGGCGGCGCTTTTTATTACGATAATAAAATTGAAATCTGGGCGAATCCCATGGATTTCATCCTGCGCGGCACGCATAACTGGATGCGCAACGTGATGACCCACGAATTCTCCCATATGATTTCGTTAGGCGCAGCCCGGAAAATGACGCGATTGGTTCCGGCGTTTTATTTTCAATATATGGATTATGAACCGGAGAAAAATCCATACGTATTGCGCGGATTTCCCAACCGTATCGCTTCTTACCCGCTTGCTATGACAGTCGTACCGATGTGGTTTGCTGAAGGCGTTGCCCAGTTTCAATTGCCCGGTTTGGATTATGATGTCTGGGATACGCATCGGGATATGATTTTACGTGATGCTGTGATTGAGCACAATGTGCTGGATTATAATGAAATGAGTGTGTTCGGTGATAATAGCATCCGCAATGAAAAAGTATATAATCATGGTTATTCCATGACAAAATACATTGCCGATACCTACGGGGTAGAATCGTTACGGAAAATAATGCATGCCATGCAAGCCCCCTGGCGGTTCAGTATTGATGGCGCGCTAAAGAGTGTACTCAATGTGAGTGAAAAACAGCTACATGAGGATTGGCAAAACTACATTGAGAAGATGTATGCAGATCGATTATCAGTCATTCAGAAACACGTGGTAACAGGCGTCATAGATCAAAACAAAGGGAAAGCAAACCTGTTTCCAATCTGGAATCCAACGGGATCAGGATATGCTTTTTTATCGAATCGTGGGGAAGATTATCTCTCGCGGACAACACTGTATCTGGCGATCCCCGGTATTCAGGAGCCGAAAAAAATTAAAGTGGGAGTCAACTCATCAATTTGCTGGTCACCAGATGGAAAAAAAATTGCTTATGCCCGACATTCAGCACCGGATAAGCATTTCTCACATTATCAGGATGTCTATATTTACGATTTGGTTAAGAAGCAGGAAACGCCGCTCACAAAAAATCTTCGTGCTCAAAGTCCTGATTGGTCACCCACTGGTGAGGACATGTTGTTTGTGGTAACAAAGGATGGCACTCAGAACATTGCCACTGTCAACCTGAAAACACAAAAAGTAATGCATTTAACCAAATTTAAAAACGGTGAACAGATTTTTTCACCGCGTTATTCGCCAAATGGCCAGGTCATCGTATTTTCAGTATCCCGCAAGGATGATCGTGACCTTGGGCTGATAAGCGCCGATGGCAAAAAACTTAAATTTATTCTGACTGACGAGTACGATGCACGAGATCCTGTGTTCAGTGCTGACGGAAAATCAATTTACTTCAGTTACGATAAAACCGGCATCTTTAATATTTATCGAATGACAATTGACGGATCAAAAGTTGAACTTCTGACCAATGTAGTTGGAGGCGCATTTATGCCGGCGGTAAATAAAGACGGCAAGCTATTATTCACGTGTTACCAGCATGAAGGTTTTGCCATCGCACAATTAGATAATCCGGTGCCTATCGATCCGGCGAATGCGGAATATGTACCGTATCAAAAGAATTTTCACGTGGCTTCGGTTGATGCCGATGCAATTGTGGCAATCGAAGATGGGAACGGACATAATGCACAGAGCAATTATGATGATATGCAATTGCCGGAAGTGAAGCCCACTCCCTATAAATATCAATACTCGAAAATGCAATTTTTCCCACGAGTCATGCGTGACTACGGAACGACTAAAGTTGGGACCTATTTCACATCCAGCGAGCTATTGAACAATTATGACATCATCGGTGGTGTGGCAGCGAATTCTGACTATGATCTTGATCTATTTGGAATAGTCAATTATCGACGTTGGAAACAGCCACTCTTTTTGGAAATATATTCCCAAATTCTGCATCATGGTGAAAACGGATTGTTGGAATTTGAAGTTAGCCCTGGCGATACATTCCGCCAGGCGGATACTCCGTTTAATTATAAGTATAATTTACTCGAAGCTGATATGGGGATTGAAGGCAGCTTTTTAAATGATTTTAACCATCTACGTCTGGCATTTATTTTCAGTAGATACAATGCAACTGTAAAATACCCGCTACAGCAGTATGAGCAGAAATATTCCTACACCTACCTGATTGGTCGGGCCTTGCAGTTGAAATGGAAAATTACTAATTTCAATGATGATATATGGGCGGATTCGGAAATTAATCCACGTAATCAGCGTAAAATAACAATTACAGCCAATCAGGAATATAATGCGTTTATCGATAGTTTTAAAGTCAGCAGTTACGGCACACTGGTTGAAGAGTACAAAAACTATAATTTTACAAAAGTTGAACTAAATTGGCGTGAATATATCGGGCTGATGTATAAAACCACGCTCGATTTGGAATTACAGGCCGGTGCGATTGTTCAACCTGTGCATGAATTCTTCAACTTTTTTGCTGGTGGTATGCTGGGAAACCGTGGATACCCGTATTACAGCATCGAAGGGCGCAAATTGCTTCAGGGACGGGCGACATATCGGGTTCCGGTCTGGGATATTAATCACAAATTGCTATTTTGGTACATGGACGACTTATATGCCGGCCTATTCTATGATTATGGCGATGCATTTAATGAAGATAAAATTGATTTAAACAACTTTAAAGGAAGCTATGGATTCGAATTCCGCTTATCGGTGACATCATTCTATGGATTTCCAACACGTATCTTTTTCAATGCTGCTCACGGGCGTCACAAATTCATCAAGCAAGAGGAAGACACGAAGCTGTTGTATGGTGATGAATGGCGATACTATGTGGGAGTAACATTTGGTTATTTCTAAAAATTGATATAAACATTTCCAAAGGGGAAACGAATGAGACGTATGATTTTTATCGTATCCGGAATCTTGCTGCTGAGCAAACAAGTCACGAACGCAAAAACAAATCCGGATGCAACAGAGCCGTATCTTGCAGTCGCTCCTATGGCCGCCGCGAAGGCCGAAATGACAATGGCTATGCAACAGCCGCAAACACGAAAAATGGGGCCAGATTCAAGCTACTTAAAACTTCAACAGCATCCCGATTACATTTTACCGAAAAAAGCACTGTTCTTTTCAGTATTGCTTCCGGGTGCAGGCGAATTATACTGTAAGGAGTACTTGCGAAGTTTGGTGTTTATAGGCGTGGAAGCGAGCGCCTGGGCGGTTTACTACTCTTATAACCAAAAAGGCAAAGATAAGGAAAATGAGTTCGAAACATTTGCCGACGACAATTGGGATTATGATCGGTATCATACATGGGAACTGGAATGGGATCCGGATCCTGAAAATAAAAAATTCTCCCATTCGATTCCGTTAGATAATAATGGCAGGCCGGTAAAAACACAGCAATATTATGAGATGATTGGTAAATACGACCAATTTCTCGTCGGTTGGGAAGGCGTACCGGAAGATTTATCCGCAAATAAGGAAGATGCGAACAGCGTTTATGATTACATTCACCAGCCACGTGAACATTACATGGATATGCGTTATGACGCCAACCAATTGTTAAAGAATGCCACCAAAGGTGTGTATCTTGCCATGTTCAACCGCATTGCAAGTGCTATCGATGCTGCCTGGGTTGCGAAACGCCATAATCGAACCATCGTAACATCGTTACGGATGGAAAATAAATTCTATGATATGCAGCCTGAAACTGTATTAACTTTAAACGTTGCCTGGTAATCACATGCATATGTTAAAAATGAAGCCGCTGGTACTGTCATTTATCAGTTTAGGATTGTTTTGGATTTCTTCCGGATCGGGGTATGCTACAGAGACGCTAAAATTACAACCGATTCATCCGTTAAAATCCATGTTGTGGGAACAGCATCGGATGTCGAGCGATGCGAGTTTGGCAATGCTGTCGGTTCCTGCTTCAACGGACGATGTCCCAAATAGCGCAGAACCCAAATCTAAAGGTAAGGCGCTGATATTGTCATTGTTTATTCCTGGTGCTGGCCAACAGTACCTGGGGCATACCACATCGGCAAAAAGTTACTTCTTCACAGAAATCGCGTTGTGGACCGGTGTAATATCATTCCAGGCATATAGTGCTTGGCGGCGGGATGATATGAAAACCTATGCATCGTTACATGCGGGAGCAGATGTCAGTGATAAACCGTCACAGTATTTCGTGGACATGGGAAATTACATGGATGTGCGCGACTATAACGATGCGAAACAACGCAATCGGGAATTTTACAAAATTTACGATGAAACCGATTATTTTTGGGCCTGGGATAATGAGGCACAGCAACATGAATTTGAAGACCTGCGCATCTCTAGTGATCGCGCGCGAAACCGGGCAATCTTTATCGTAGGTGGAATTTTGGCTAATCATCTGATTAGTACGATTGATGCAGTATGGAAATCGTATAAATATAACAAGCGACATCAACAGCAGTCAAGTAACTGGAATTTACAATTCGCTGCACCGCATCAGGGTGAGTGGCGAATGGTATTCAATACGGCATTTTGATATGACTTCAAAATAAGTGAATAAATGAAAACCAGGTTTTTTTTAGAAACCTGGTTTTTTTGATTTCTGAAAGACAGATCGACATTATACAAAAATATTTATCTCTGTCCGACTAATCCAACTTTGTGAACAGCTCTGATAATCTGCTCAACTCGTATTTCCAAATCCCCGGTAATACCAACAGATATTCGTAACAGCCCTGGTGAAATACCTATCTTCTCCTGATCACATGGTGCAATTTCCGATGCGGTGGAAGAGCCTGAACAGCTCATTAGTGTATCGAAATAGCCAAGGGAAACAGCAATTAATCCAAATTTCTCTTCATTTTGAAGAGTAGTCATAAGTTCTTCCGCCTTGACTTTGGTTTTGCAATCAAGTGTCAGAATACCGCCATAACCATAACCATCATTCATCATTGATGTGTGCAGATCGTACTGCGGGTGAGAGCGTAATCCCGGATAGCAGACGGGAGCGCCAATTTCGTGCAAGCGATCAGCGATTATCATTGCACGCCGGCTGTGTTCACGCATGCGAATGGCTAGATGGGGAATCCGCTGGATCAAATCGAAAGCAACGCGGGGATCCATGGTTGGCCCAAGTAGCATCACCCGCCCGTTACATAAATCCATCAATTGGTAAATAAATTCACGTGAAGCGCAAATTGCCCCTGCCAACAAATCGCTGGCGCCATTTATGAATTTAGTCATCGAATAGACGACGATATCAGCTCCCAATTGCGCGGGAGACATGATCATGGGTGTAAAGGTGTTATCCACAATTAAAGTGAGATTATGCCGATGGGTTAATGCTGATAGTGCAGGAATGTCAGCCACTTTCAGTGTGGGATTGCCGACTGTCTCTGTGTATATCACTTTTGTATAAGGCGTAATTGCTGCTTCAAATGCGAGCGTATCGGATGGATCGACAAATGTTACATTAATATCCATTTCCGGAAGTAATTCACCCAGTAATGCATGGGCGCCGCCATAAACTGTGTCGCTGGCAACAATATGATCGCCACCTTTGCATACCTGCAATAAAGCGCAGGCAATCGCCGACATCCCACTCGCCGTGCTGACGGCCGATTCCGTACCTTCCATTGCAGCAAGATACCGATCAAGCACATCGACCGTCGGATTAAAATGGCGGCTGTACAGAAAACAGCCTCCCTTATCCGGACCACGGACGCCCTGAAATATTTCGGGCATGGTACCGGGCTCCATGACAGTAAATGTAGCTGAGCGTTCGATTGATGGCGTGACTCCGCCGTGTTCACCAAATTCCCTGCGGGTTTGCCAAATTGCCTGTTCAGGATTGAATGAATGCATTTGCACCTCCTTTAATACACTTAACATGCTTATTTACCCTTAATCATTAGATAATTTAGCAGAATCCGGTTCAAATGCAAATAAAAAAACTCGCTATCCGAAGATAGCGAGTCCAAGGAGAATAGTGAAACATGGAACAAGGAAATATGTAATGGGACAGAATTCTTTGGTCTATTACTTAAAAAAATATTCAGGTCTGTATTTGAAACTTAACAGCCATTTATTATCATCAATCACAGCAATGATGAGTTATTTCTTTTTTCGCTTACTATATTTCATATATTCATCTCGTGTTGTGATACCGATATAACCGTTGTAAATACCCCCTTGATTGCCGGCATCCATTACGCGTATAGCGATAACGTTTTTATCCGGCTTTATCAAATAGGGGGGGATAAAATAGGCGCGTTCTTCCAATGATGCATGTTTCTTTAGATCATATTTATCAGCCTCTGAAAAAGCGCCTGTATGTCCGATAATTACGCTGTTAAAATATACTTCATCGGCATCATCAATCTGACCCAGCATGAGAATCAATTTGGAAGCTGCAAGCTTTTTAGGTATTTTTGTGGTTTTTCGATACCAGGCAATTCCATCCAGATCCGGGTAACCGCGTTCTTCCCAATACGCTGGAGCATGAATAGCATTCCACTTGTCATCAATATAATCTGATTGAGCAAATGCTTTATCGTCACCAGGCCTAAATTTCCAATCACCGGCCAGATCTATTTTTAGATTTAATATATCGGTACGTGAATATATACCAACGTCGCCGTCTACAATTCCGCCGCCGAGTTGACGATCATAGACCCGAACCGCAATTACATTATCCTGGTCAAAGTGAATAATTTTATTATTGATTGGATAAATGCGTTTTATATTCCAAGCTGTTTCGTAGTTTGGCGGAAATATGCCGGTATTACCAATTTTTACACCGTTCAGATACGTTTCATCAATATCATCAATCCGGGCCAGTTTTAAAAATAACTGCTGTTTGGCAAACTTGGATGGTATATTCACTTTAATGCGATACCAGGCATAACCATCATATCCCGGAAAACCCTCATTTTCCCAGAAACTGGGGACATTAATTCGCTCCCATTTGGATGCATCATAACCGGGTTGCATATAAGCCATATCGTCGCCGATTTCGAACAACCATTCACCGGCCAGATCAATTTCTTTATGGAAGTCAACCGCAATCACAGGTTTAATCGTCAGAAACAGAATCAACAAGAATAGAGCATACTTCATAAAAACCTCGGTTTTACTGATTTTAATATAATTAAATTCTTTGATGAAAGTGTCATTCCGGTGTAAAATTTTGTAAAAAGATGTCATTGGAGAATGCCGCTAGTGTTATGTCAAATATTTAATGTTGTTCAAGAGTTCCTTATGACAGGCTGAGGGAATATCTGCTGAGCTGCCGTTTGCAGCTCCAAGACAGCGCTGTCGGCGGCACGGATGGTGGTCGAGAAGCATACATTTTAAATCGGCATTACGCTACTGGGTTTTGTCCTGCGGCTAAAACAACAAAGGGCCGTTCAGTGTTTTTTTTACGGATTACACAAGTTTGTAACCAGTGCCATGCACGGTTATAATATGACGTGGTTTGGAAGGATCAATTTCAATTTTTTTACGCAGTTTCACGATGAAATTATCGACTGTGCGTGATGTCGGAAAATGTTCATATCCCCACACTTCATCGAGCAGTGCATCACGGCTGATGATTTCCCCTTTGTGAAGAAGCAGATACTGAAGCAATTCAAATTCTTTGTGACTTAAATCGATGGATGAACCATCATCGGATGCGGCGAGTAATTGCTGGAAATCGACGGTCAATTTCCCAATTGTTTCCACAAGCAGCGCCTGATTTTCTTTATATGGCATACGACGCAACACAGCGTTAACACGCGCCAGCAATTCACGGACACCAAAAGGTTTGGTGATATAATCATCGGCGCCAATTTCCAAACCCAGCACTTTGTCGATTTCCTGCCCACGCGCGGATACCATAATAATGGGCGTGCTGATACCTTCGTTGCGCAGTTCCTTACAAACATCAAATCCGGATTTCTGCGGCAACATAATATCCAGAATGATTAAGTGCAATGAGCCATCACGCGCGAGTTTCAAACCGGTTTCTCCATCGTTGGCAATCGTGACCTCATGACCTTCAAACTCAAAATTATCTTTTAATCCCATGGCCATATCAATTTCATCTTCAATGATTAAAATACGTGCCATTTATGAAACTCCTTTCTGATAGTTGATTGGAAAAATCAGTGAGAAGGTGCTACCTTTTTCCGGTTTGCTATCCACTTTTACAATCCCATGATGGATCGCCATAATATGCTTCACCAGACTCAATCCCAAACCACTGCCTTTGGTATTGTGTACAAGACTGTTTTCGATCCGGTAAAATTTATCAAAAATTTTAGATTGTTCGTTCTCCGGAATACCGATCCCGAAATCTTTTATGGACAACACAATATTTGATTTTTCAATAAACAAACGCACGTCAATTCGTTTTTTATCGGGACTGTATTTTATGGCATTATCCAACAGGTTGACGAGTGCGAGCGCAATTGCCTCCTTATCGATGAAAAGCAGCGGGATTTGATCATCACAGTCCAAATTTAATTCAAATCCCTTCATTTCGGTATGATAACGGTACATCTCCAACGTATCAACCACGACACATTTGATATCTGAGGTCGTGAGATTAAATTCTTTTTTTCGCGACTCGATTCGGGAAAAGTCCAGAATGTTATTGATTAGCTGGGTTAACCGTGTACTTTCATTGACGATTGTACGGTAGTAATGTTGTTTTTTTTCATCAGTTTTCAAGCGGCCCAATTCCAGCGTTTCTGCATACATGCGGATAAGTGCCAGCGGCGTTCGCAGCTCGTGTGAAACGTTAGCCACAAAATCTGTTTTCATTTGGGCAAGTGACACTTCTTTGAAAATATTGACAAACAAGTAAACAATACCGGCAATAAGTACAATGTTAACAAAAATAATAAAAATAAGGTTGCGACGTGTTTGGTTCGTTGAGATGTCGCTCAGGGTTGTTCCCTGTAAATTGACCATCAACTCCAAATCAGGTATCATCCAGAGTTTTTCGCGGGTTTGAAATGGTTCCACAGGAGTTTCATTGGCAGTGGCATAGATAAATTGACCGTCCCGCAGATTCCTGACGGCAAATAAAAAATTCCCTTCATTCATGGAATCAAATTTTCGGGCCATAATATCATTTACGAAAATTCGATTATCCACGAATAATCCGGCAAATGTCGGTTGCTCATCGGACATTTCCGGACTTGTAACCGGAAAAAGAATCAGCGTGATGTATTTGCTCTCATCCCAGGGAATAATAGTTGGCCGGATGTAGCCTTCGCGGGCAAGTTGGTTCATTTTGCGGATATTTGCTCCGGATTCATCAATGATCAACGCCAGGCGGCGTAAATTTTCACGCATTTTTGGTTCGGATAATGGCTTGTGCCATACAATTAGTGGGGATTGATTTTCATGCCTGAGATACAAACCGGCGATCGATGGGTAGCGTGCGATGAACTGGTGCATTGGATAAATATTATTGTCATTTGACGAAGACGCAGCATCGTCGATATTGATGCTGGCAATCGCGGCACGCCATGAGATAAATTGGTCCCAGCAATGCATGTTTACCGAGAACAATAATGTTGTCAATTGCCGGTCGTAAATGGAGGTAATAAGCGCCTCGTTTTCATTACGTTGGGCAAATTGAAATGCAGTGTAGCTTAGAATTGGTGCAACCAGCGCAACCAAAACAACAAGCACGATCTTTGTTCGAAAAGTTTTATTCATTGAAACAAATTATTCGGATCTTCAATTTTAATGTATGCTGAATTAAAAATGGTTTTGAGATCGTTGATAAGCGATGCAATCGCTCAGAGCGATGGCATTGCATTGCCCAAATCGAAATACCATTCTGGAAAGAGTATAATTCAACTTTAGAAATTTTGAATCAATGTCATTAAGTTAAGCTGATTTTTCTTGATATTAGATTCCTAATATGCTTCGACTTCGCTCAGCATGAAGCAGTCGTTGACTTCACACTGAGCGAAGTCGAAGTGTGAATAAGTCAAACAACTAATTTTTTTCTTAACTAAATGGCATTGAATTTTGAATAGTATGATAATTATTTTCACAGCAGTGAAATTGAATTGAATAGTTGAATTTCAATTTCTGAAAAATAATAATCATCTATTAACTATTTTTCTGTTTCGATGGACTTAGGCCGAACTGCTTGCCCGCCTTTTTATAAAGCGTTTGCCATTTTTCTTTTTCGACTAAATTAGCTGATTTATGTTGCCGTTCGGCCTGGTAAAACATCTCCCGTTTTAATTTCTGATAACTCTCAAAACGTGCCACATCCAATTCACCTGCTTGAATCGCCTGCTTTACAGCACAACCGGGTTCGGCTTCATGCGCACAATCATTGAAGCGACATGAGTCGGCCAATTCTTCGATATCACCAAATGTATCAGATAAGTCATCAGCCTGACTACTGAGCTGAATTTCGCGCATTCCCGGATTGTCCATTAGCAATCCGCCATTTGGTATAAAAATAAGTTCACGATGAGTTGTTGTATGTTGACCCTTGTTCACGGCGTCGCTGATTACTTTCACTTTCTGTCGTTCATAACCGAGCAGACTGTTTATAATTGTTGATTTTCCGGCGCCCGAAGAGCCTAGTAATGCACCGGTAAGTCCTGGTTTGAAATAAGCGAGTAATGGTTCAACATCATCCTCATTGAGTGCGCTCATGGTGTGAATCGGGACATCGAATGCAATTTCTTCAATTTCCAGTCGACAGGCTTCCACGTTGTCACACATATCTGCTTTATTTAGAACAATGATTGGGGATGCGCCGCTATTATACACCAGCGTCAAATACCGCTCAATTCGGCGAGGGTTATAATCACGATCAAGGCCGGTTACAATAAATATTATATCAACGTTGGCTGCAATGATTTGTTCTTCAGTCATACCGGGATTGTTACGCTTGCGCGAGCCGGAAGCCATGCGAACCACGGATGTCTTTCGCGGCAGAATATGTTCAATCAGTGCGCGGCCGTCATCCGGTATGATCATCGCAACCCAATCGCCAACAGCCGGTAATTGACTTTTTTGCTTTGCCTGATGGCGAATTTTTCCTGCAACTTCGGCATTTATTTCCCCAAATTCACCCAATATGCGGTATTGATTTTTTTCTGCCAGGGCAATGCGTCCGGGAACGAGTTCTGGTTTCGCGATTGTTTTAAATGCTGTAGCAAAGTGAGTATTCCAACCGAGGTTAGCTAATTCTAGCTTCTTAGTATTTTCCATATGGTTTTGCTGTTTTCGTTTACATTGATACTTATATTGGGATTTATGAATAATCCGTCAACGTTTTAAATAAAATTAGTACTTAACCAAAGTGGTAATGTTTTTTTACATCCTTCAGGATATTCCAACGGCACGATAAACCGACCGGAAAAATCACTAAATCACCCTTTCCAAACCGAACCGGCTCACCTTCATCCGGCGTGACAATAACATCACCCTCGAGCAGGTAGCAGGTTTCCTGTTCGTCGTAAGACCATGGGAATTCCGATACTTCTTTTTGCCAAATCGGCCAGGAGAATATATTCATTGCTCGCAACCCGGATACATCGGGATTGTGTACGATCTCAATTTTTTTCATAATTTCTCCAATTCAAATAAGAAAAAAACACAATAAATTACTCGGCGCGAGTTCGTGCCCACACGGGCACTAGAATAGATGCTGTAAAAATGCAAATGAATACAAAAATGACCGCGGGCAATGCCACCCGTTCATTGAAATGGGCGAGCGCCAGCACACTACCCAGTCCGGCATTTTGCATTCCGATTTCAATTGAAAGTGCACGCTTGCGTAGTTTATTGAACTTGAATGCATGCCCAATCCAGTAGCCAATCACTAAACCGGATACGTTCAGTACAACAGCAGATAGAAATATCCATCCGGTCAGATTAGGTATGTACTTTTGGTTCACTGCAATGACCAACGCACAAATAAATGTAATGAATAAAGTCGAAATTGTGGGTGAGAACATTACAATGTGTCTGACTTTGTCTTTTAAAATTTGTTTGATTGCAATTCCCAAAAGCACAGGAATTAAAACCATATAACAGACACTCCAGAATAACGCCCAGAAAGAAACGTGCAACATGGTCTTAGCCAGCACTAATGTTAGTAATGGAGTCATAACTGGAGCAAGAAATGTTGATGCCGTGGTTAGAGACACTGAGTAGGCAACATCTGCACCAGCCAGGTAACTGAGCACATTGCTGGCCATCGCACCGGGTGCAGACCCTGTCAGAATGAGTCCGAGTGCAAAATCATTATTCAGAACAAACAATTTGCCGACCAGATACGCTGAAAGCGGCATGACAGTGAATTGCGCCATAACTCCGATCAGTACAACGCGCCATTTCTTAATCAGACTGATAAAATCATCAGGATTGAGTACCATTCCCACGCCGAACATGGTAATTGCAAAGAAAAAATTCATAAATGGACGCAATGGCATATACCAGGCGGGGAAGTAGTAAGCGGTGACTCCGCCAATCAATATCCATAGAACAAACAGTTTGTTTATCGTTTCCAGAATCCGTTTCATAAAAACCTTATTTTCTCTTTCTGTGGCAAGGTATTGGATTATTAAAGTACAAACAATATAAAACCTTTATCGGACAAATTCAATAAAAATATCGGTGCAATGGCCGTGATTGATATGTGCAGCTATATCTAAAATTTTTTACAACTGAAGCTGACCTATAGGATCGTTACTTTTTCTCACCAGAGCAATTGTTGGATTTCCAGCTAACATGAATTTTACATTTTACTTATTGTAACATAATAGTATCCACTCAAAAAAAGATGGTAGTAACTAAAATTGAAATCAAATAGCTTCTCAAAATTTTGCAGAGCGCAAAGAGCATAGCAAAA
>JAFGDW010000161.1 GCA_016931935.1 Candidatus Zhuqueibacterota bacterium
TAATCTCTTCCTCTAAGAAATCCTGTTCATCCTGCTATCCTGTCTAATTTTTTTAATTCTGGTTTATCCAGGTTAGGTAATATATAGTATTGACCTTTTTTTATATTTAAATTATCATCTATCATAGCGCGACGAAACCGCACGTGAAACGTTCCTGCCGATAGCGGGATGAAAAGTGAGACGTAAAAAATCTGATCTGAGTCTTTATTACGTTTGACATTTCACCTTTCACGTTTCACCTTGTCTAACAGGGCTGATTGGCTGTTATTAAAAAATATTTTGCACAAAAATGCCATGTCCAGTTACCATAATATTCTCTAATTAAAGTGGAAAGACTGGGCAAAAGTTCATTATGTAATACTATCGGATAGTTATAATGCCTACTCAACCGACGTCATTAAAAATTACAACAAATGTTCCCCACCATCCACCATGATGGATTCACCGGTAATATAATGATTCTCAATTAAAAAACGTAACGCTGACAATATACTTTCCAAAGAGCCCGATTGTTTGAGCGGCACGTGCTTTCCCTGTTCAATAAGGTACGATTCATCTTCACCCGGAGGCGGAAGGATAAGTCCAGGACAAATACCATTCACGCGAATTCCTGGCGCCAATTCCTTTGCAGCCATTTTCGTAAATTCGAATAACGCTTTTTTCGTCAATGTATAGGCAAAAAAATAGGTACTCGTGCGTGCAATTTTTGTATCCAGAATATTGATAATGTGACCGTTACTGCAATAATGGGCAAAGTCCCGTGCCAGAAAAAACGGTGTTTTGAAATTGATATTAAAATGCCTGTCAAATAGATCATAATCGGTTTCCTGCAATGTTGCACGCTCGAATATTGAGGCATTGTTCACCAACAGATTACATTCCGGTGCCATCTCGAAAATTCGCGGAATGAGTAATGAAACCTGTTTCATATTATTGAAATCACACTCAAGATGAAAACAACGACGCCCCATTTTTTTTACACATTTGCTCACATTCTGCACTTCGTTGGTGGACCGATTGTATTGGAAGATGATATCGTAGCCAAGTCGTGCCAAATCCAGCGTAATCGCCCGCCCGATTCGTTTCGCACCACCGGTTATAAATGCGGTACCCTTCACAAAACCTCCTCACAAATTTAGTGGTGGTAAATGTAACCGTTCAATATTTTATGGTATTAACGGTTTTATTGCCTCGTCATTCATGCTTCAACTCCGCTCAGGATGAAGCTTGACGAGACTTTTGATACAGCCCCATGGGTTAAAGCGCGTGCATGGTTATGCTATTCTTATTTTTACTGTAGTGTTCATTTAAACACAATTTGGAAAGTTACAGTTAAAAATCATGAAAATGCGCCTTTTTTAACCCTTCCCCTAACCCCTTCCCTTAAAAAAGGAAGGGAAATTTTGAATCATCCCGTGTCCAGTACCTTAAATGTGGGACATGGTCAGTTTAGTGAATGGATACATTCTGTCAACACATTGTTTTTCACATGCTACTATCAATATATTTCAAATGCGCTTTGCACCCTGCACGGCAGTCCGATGCGCCAAAGCCAGATTGAACTATCCGACCCGGTGTTTGTTGATTCAACTCACATTCGGGCAGCGACGATTGTTCAACCCGATAAATGTGAACTTCCGGACGGATCAGCAGGTAATCGATATGCCAGCGTAATCGTTTGGTTTTGGACAGATGCCGTTGGATGCGCGCCTCCGGATTATTTTTGGCGCTTCCGGTATATACGTAATGTCCGGCAGGGAATTGCAACATTCCAAGTGCACCGACTTCAAGTGTCAAATCCGTTGTGACTTCAATGAATAATTGATATGAAATGGCTTTCATATACGTAGCGTTGCTACCAGCCGGTTTGGTTTGAGCAGTAAATCCAACGCCGCGATAATGGTCGGCATAATCACATCCGCCGCTTGCCATGTTACACTTGCCAAGCCTTCTTCCTGCACGATTGCTATCCCCAACGCCGCGGCAGCGAGCATGCGGCGATCGTTGCGGCCATTGCCAATGCACACGGTATGAGTCGCCCCAAGTCGTTCAACATAACGCAATTTTGCAACATCTTGTTGATCGCGTTCCAAAACATGAACTGCACACGTGACATGTTCCAATTGCTCGGCAACGGTTCCAAATGTATCGGCTGTAACAACATGAATTTCAAGCTGGTTTTTTAATTGTTCCAGCCGTTGTGCAACGCCATCGAGCAATATTCCATCACAGGCAAGTGTACCATTGTAATCGAGCACCAAATGCTTAAGCTCAAGTTTTCCCAGTCCAGGAATGTCAATCCGAATCATATTTTTATTCTCCAAGAGGAAATTCGCGCCACACCCGGAACACATCATCCGGATGATTATTGCGGTATATCAGCGCAACCGAACGCACCGTAAACTCAATGGGAATCCAGTTTGCTTGAATTGTGCGCCAGACATTTCGAAAATTATCCACACCATCAATCTGCCCTACCGTCAGGTGAGGCTGCCAACCATTTTCAAATTGTGTAACATCGTTGCAGTCGGGCGCCACCTGTTGAATGGTCTCCTGAAGTTGAATTAATGGCGCGTGTGGCTCCGGGGCCAACCACATTATAAATCGGTCCCCGTCATGCTGAGAGTAACGCACATACGACAGGCGCAGTTCAAACGGCTGAATATGCTTACAACTCTCTGATAACTCGGGTGCAATATTATTGAATAACGAATGAGGACGGAATGGGTAAAGCATGGTGATGTGTGGCATCCATCGATTGACATGCCGATCGTATTGGGATCGGATCGCTTGAATTGTCGGCCATAGCGTCTGCGGTGGAATCAGCACTACAGCGGCCGTGTTCGATTTTTGCTGTCCGCTTGTTTGCAGCATATGCTTAACTTACGACATCTAATTCAAATAGTCAATAGAAAAAATTGATTTTTAACAGCTCTTATGTTCGGTTAATGTTGATGTTACCGAACCGAATAAACGATTCGTATTGTCTAGTACACAGCACACGCCGAAAAGTGACCAACTTTTCATGCCGCATTTACCTTTTTGCTTGCTTTTATGCCTGTAAATTTGTAATATATGCGGTGATAAAAATGGAAATTACATCAGCTTTTGCAATTTCAGACCGTAGTTATATTGAACGACCATAATTGTACATTTAAGAAATTCAATCGATGATTATAATATCGGTTGCTTTTGGCCTTTGGCTAGTAGCTACTTGTCAGCAGCTAATAGCGTCTTAAGGACAGGCTTTGAACGAGCCGCTCAAGAAAAATTTTGAAATATGACTGTTTGAAGTATAGTTAACTGTTATTCGAAACTCAAATTGAATCCCACAAAGTACATGATGCGTTTTGTCATTCAAATTATGTATTCGGTGGGCATTTTTTTGAATACTAAAACGTGGCAGCAATGCTACGTTTTATCAACATAAATTTTCAACCATAAGAGATAAGCTATGCAAATCCGACGAAAACCCAAAATTGAAATAAACGCCGAAGCAAAGCAGTTCATCAATTTATATGCGTCTTTAGGCGAACGGGCGGAAAATTTTTTGCCCGATCAGATATTTGATATGTTGACCAATTTCGTGCGCCTGTGCCACGAAGAGCCGGACGACCCCAACCGGTTGCAACTGGAAATCAATAAAGCGCTATTGGAACTCAAGGAAGCGATTCCCGGCTATGTGGATGTATCGTTGATGATTTTTCCGCACGAAAGCTCCAAAAATTATGAGTATTCCAGCCGGCGTAAGGGATTCATCGATAAACTGAATCACTTGATGGACATTGAATTGATTGATGAGCCACAGAAAGTTCAAGTCCGGAATATACTAAATTTGCACGATTTTTCCATCGGCACACCGCCGGTTAACAAACAGTCGATCGATTTTCTGTATCAAGTATTGCTCGGCGATCAGGTGCGGGAGTTGCGGAAATTCCGTGACATTATCGGGATTACGGGTTATGTAGAAGAAACACAATGGAATTACTTGCTGGATGTCATGGATCAGATGATCGTCCAAAGCACCCATTATACAACAGCGGCTGAACGCAACGCTTTCTTGACAAAGTCGGAATCGACAGTCAATTTTAAAGGATTGAATGGTTTCATCCGTACGGTTGTGTCCGGAGGGCCTGAAACCGTCATTAAATTGATCAAGGACGAGATCTTCGGCCCGGATGTCGTGCGTGTGATTGAATTTCTCTCGCCCGAACAGGTGTATGAAGAAATTTCCAATGATACAACCAGCATTTTCTGCATCACCGCCCAGCATTTGCGCACCAATCCGTTGCGCAATATTAAATGGTTCCCGGTGCTGAGCCGGATGGTATTTGTGGACGATTCACCGCAAGCGCGATCGACGAACACATCGCTGGTGTTTGCGTTTCACAATGAAATAATCAATACGTTGAATAAAGTACACACAAAAAAACTGGGTGCACCAGCCAATACCCAACTCAATTTGCGGTTGATTCTGGAAAAAGTCAATGCGGAAAATATCACCCGGTTTCGCCAAGCTGCCGAGGCCAAAATCAAGGATTATGAGGACGAACTGCGGCAGTTGAAAAATGAGCAGTTGGCCGAACCGGATAATCCGGCGCAGGACATTATTCTCTATAAATTTGATGAATTCGCCCAGCAGGTGCTGAAAGACAAGTACATCCTTTCCAAATTTGCGTCATTTCTTGTATTCATCGAAAAGTTGATCGATCCTTCGAAACATGAAAAGATTAACCGGGTACTGATGGATGAATACGAGCAACGAATGAAAGACTATTTCTACGGCGGCAGCAGTGATATTCACATCACCACCATCGTGGAAGGCGGCGGCCGCAATCAGATTAAAACCTATGGTGAATATCTGCTCCAGAAAAAGCATAAACCACTGGCTGCCGAAGTAATTGAACGGTGCCGGGTGATTCTGAAAATTATTCCTGATAACTACCAGCGCACCCTGCACACGCACTTTCACAGAAATTTCGGCTTGAATCTGTTTCTGGAAAAGTACAAAGAATACCTGACGAAGGTGGAAAACGAAGCCACCAATAAGGGACGGTTTCGCAATCTGCTCATCGATCTTGGAATTGAGGCAAAATACAGCAAACTGAATAAAAACGAACAGCAAATTATCAAAGCGTTCATGGCGAATTTGGGCAATCTGGCAAAAACCTCAATTTCTGATGACGTACAAATGATTATCCGTGACCTGGTGCTGAACCGCTTCACCGTAAAACCGTTCATTTTCCTGAACCAGCAGGCGGCATGGGAGTATCAGGATCTGTTTCCGATAGAAAAATTCGACATCAATCCATTCGATATTGAAATCGAGTTGGACGAGGACGGTCGCATCGACTACGATCGCTTCCTGACCAAGTTGGAGCGTATCAAGAGCACGTTCCAGTTGTTCGACGAAACCGGCAGCATTTGGGATATGTTTTGCTCGAATTCTACCATTCTGATCAACGATCCGGCCAATCCGACCGGATACACAGATTTCAATAATGTGTCGCTGTTGCGGTTCCTGAAATTCATGTCGACGACCCAGCTCACATTATTTCTTGATGAAGCATACAACGACGCCGTTTACATTGAAGATCCGGAAGAACCAAAGTGGTGCACGATTTCCCGATATATTATCAATAATATCGCCACGTTTGCGCGTATCTCGATGGTGGCGTCGCTTTCCACTACCAAGAATCTTGGCGCTCCCGGCGACCGGTTGGGCGCAATTGCAGTTACAGATGCGCGTACAGACGTCATTGCATACGCCAAACGACATTCGGCTATCGATTACGGTAATTCAAACTCGCTGTTCCTGTTGGTGAATGTGCTGGAAGTAGCGCAACAGGCGCGGTTGATAAAAAAGGAAATGGACGAGAATCTGCCCAAAGATGCGTCACGGCAGCGGATTAAGAAAAAGCTGAGCGATTTCATTAGCGAGCAGAGCCGTATTAATGAACCACAATCGATTAATACGAAAGGTGCCGCAAGTAAACGGGAATCGCTGTTTGAAGGCAGTCCGTTGCATATTTTCCTGCTCGATGAATTATTATCACTCGACCGGCTCGATGTGCTGGAACTTCCCGATGACTTCAAGTATAAAGGCGAAGCATTTTTCAGTTATTATAAAAAACATATCGTACATGAACTTAATAAATTTCGGATAAACCGGATCTTCCGGCACGAATCCAACAAACGGCTTCATTTGGCAAAGGAAGTTGCCCAACGTGTGCTCGACGAAGAAAAGCACGAAAACATCCGCATTTTGCATTCCGATGGATCGTACTTGTTCAACCTTGTATTGCAGGATTACTTTTCGTATCTCGATCTGGAAAAATTCACTCAGAAATTATCCGAAGAGCGCGGATTGGCTGCTATCCCCTATCCCACGGGATTCGTGCGTTTTTCACTGGGCGGGTATATTGAGGGAACTGAGGAAAGCTATCGCATCTTTGCGGCTGAAATCAAAAATTCGTTACAATTATTCCTGAAATACTGGCAGGAGTTTTCCCAATTAAAATTAAACGGTCCTAACAAGTCAGAAACCGATGATATCCTGAAATCACTGTTTTTATCGCCGTCAGACGTTCAATTTGTCATCGACGTGCTCAACGATTATGTCGATATCAAAAATCTTCAAAAGAACAAACTGAACAGCCTGACCATCAACGAAATTACAACGATGTACCAGCCATTCCCGGATGTGAGTGGCGTGACGATTAATTCGATTGCGAATTCACCGAACGCTGTGCTGGAGTTTTATGAGAATATCGGTCAATGTCCGGATTTACCGGCATTCATCAACAGCAAGGCGTTTTCGAAAGTGTATGAAAATTTACTGCCACAGATTCATCATAAAATTCCGGCTATCCGCGGCCTGGACATCAACACTGTGTTGACGAAATACGGCAAGGCTACGCTTCTCAAGTATGTGATCAGCAAGCTGGAATTTCAACCGGATTCGCATCTGCTCGACGATCCCAATGAAATGTTAATCATGCTGGAAATTTTAATAGAGTTGGAACGGCTGTTATTCTCCGATTCCAAATTCAAAGTGATGGCGCTCAATGCCAATGAACAGGATACATCCGGCGATTTGGCGCGGCTGGAAGGTTATAACGAAATTCTGAAAAAGTACATTCGCGAACTGATGCTGCATTTCAACCTGCCGTTCGAACAAGAACTGTCGGAGCCATCGCGGGAACAATTGTTCATGTGCGCAATCGAGACGCTGGAAAAAATCATCGGCAAATCACTCGATGGTATCAACGTGGAGCTGGTAATCGATTCGCTGGTTAACGAGCTAAAAGCGGATCAATCACTATCGGCACATCTGTTTGTCGATCAGATTTTGGGGTACGCGTACAACAATCTCAAGGACTGGATTTTACGTCCCGGTTCCGAATATCATGAACAGTTATTAAAAATATTTATGCTGAAATCGCAGGGCGATCTGGCTGAGCAACTTTTGGGATTGGCAGAACGCTTGAGTAATCAGCTATCCAACCATAAAGAGGCTGACACACGATTGTTTGTCGAACACTTGCTGCCGGACCTGTTGCTGGATATTTACAAATCGATCGATCAAAAACGCCAGTTTAAAATTGATGAGACCATGCTCAAAGTTAATGTGCGGATGAATGTACTTTACCTGACCGGCTTGCTGAATCAATCGCGGCATACAGATTATTATAGTGAATACAACCACATTCTGATTCGCATGATCCTGCTGGAATACGAACGGCAAAATTCCAGTGACAATGAACTGATCCAGCACGGCTACAGTCTTTATACGAACATAACGGATTTCAAAAATAAAACATTGACCGATTATGAAAACGGTTCGCTGAAATGGATTAATGACGTAATGACCAAATGTGGCGTCATCGCTGCCGAGCAACCAATACAGGCACGCACACGCATGAATACGGACGCTAAAAAACGCGAGTATCCGTTCCATCGTGTCGATCGGATTGAACCGGATATTCAGCCCACCAATATTAATTCACCACGCGATTTCATTAAAAATATGTCAACACGGCCGTCATCGCGTTTTTTCGTCAACCGATTGGCTAAATTTGTTGAAAATATGGATCGTGAGGATTATCGCTGCCGGATTGTGAACGATGGGCTTGTTAATGAATTGTACATTATACAAAAATCCTATCTGAAATATCTGGCAGATAATTACCGCCTGCTCAAACCGGGCGCTATCCCTTTGCAGGAAGTGAAGGAATTTTTGCCGGATATTATTATTTTCTATGGTGCTCCGGGAAAAGTCATTTCTTATCCGAACGTTGGATATTTCGATATTAAGGGTCCATACGGAAACATCAAAACAATGGTAACACCGTTGGAAGTCAAAGCTGATTATTTTGGCAACATTAAAAAACCGCGGCTGACGTTGCTGAATGAAAAGGTGAAAGAGATGGGCGGGGTGCCGGTTCATGGTTCGTTTGTGGTTGTGGAGGGCGATGACGGCAGCCTGTTCGGCGTGATGATCGCCGGTGACAGTGGCGTCGGGAAATCGGAAATGCTGGCGGCGATGATGCTGAAGTGGATGAAAAAGAATTTAGGTGGCATCCGTTCCATCAAAATGGTGGCGGGCGATATGCTGCACGTTTTCCCGGATAAAGAGGGGAATCTGTACGGTATCGGCACTGAAGTTGGTGATTTTTCCCGTGTCACCGATTTTGATCCGGAATTTATCCGAATGTACAACATGCTGTTCGAGAGCAGCGCCGACAGTAACGTTGAGAATTTAAACTCTCGCAGCACATTCAGCGGCTTCTGTGATATCAGTATGCCCTTCAAGATTGACATCATTTTAACGGCGCATAATTTTGGCCGCACCGAAGCGGGCATTATAAAATATTCCAATGTGGAGAATTTCATCCTGTACCGCGATTCCCACGGGGAGCGCAAAGAAAAAGCCACCAGTTCAGATAATCCGCACTTCCAGCGAACATTGCTGCGCTATACCGGTGACCGGAATATTGTTGAGGTGCTCGATCAGCATGGCAACTATCTCGATGAAGTGCTGGACTGGGAACAGGATTCGTTTACGAAAAAGCATTATCTGGCATCTTCCTACAAACGAATCGATAAGCTCGATGTTGAGGAAATTGTCAACAAAATATTCGTAGACAAACATTTTGTACACGATGGCCAAACCTATCGGATTGAAGCCGTTAAGTTTGACATTATCAAAAATCGTTTCAACGCCCGTTCGGTTGCCACTGAAGAATCCGGCGGCGAAGTAATTTACACGATTGACCGAACGATGTTCAGCCAAATATTTAACTCGCTGGCCAGTACGCCAGCCGGCAATCCGTTTATCAGTGAACATGGCGAATTTGATACCCGGCAGCACTTAATTCGCATTCTCAAAGGCGGCAACGATGGGAAAGGCAAGGGGCGCAACATTCAGTGTGCGATTCTTTCCACCGATCTTGGCAAAAAAGGCAAGGAAATTTCCGGCCCGCAAAAAGCCGCACAAGACGTAATTCGCCTGATTCAGGAAGTACGCACGGCACGGCCGGATATTAGCGCTGCTAAAAATCAGGTCAAGAAAAAGATCGACGAGTGCTATGGCTGGCTGTTTCTTGATCACAAGAAAAGTTTGGAAGTCGAGCGCTACAATTTCGTATTGTATCAACTGGAAATGATGCGCAAGGCAAAGTTCGTGCGCATCGACGATATGAAAACAGCCATCGATATTACGCGAATTAAAGGGTTTGAACCGTTGCCGGCGAATCGGCCGTTCAGTCCATTGTTGGTAACACCAAACGTGAATATTGAGCTGAATACATTTACCGAAACCTACGAGCAGTTAATGGCATTGCCCAATATCCGGGAATTTTCCGAAAAATTTTATTCGGATTGTGAATCAGTGTACATCGCCATTGGCTATAGTGAATCCACAATCGTCAATAATATGATTGTACAACTATTACTGCTGAATGGTTATATTTCTGTGGATGACTTATCGCGCGCGAAACTCACCGAAAAAGCCAATCGTGAGACTGTGGCAGCGGCCAAGTTCGCGGCTGTGAAGAAATATCGGGAGTCTCTGGAGAAAAAGGAAAAAACGAGGGTAAAGGAATAATTTATAATCAAAAAAGGCGTCGGAAAAAAGACGCCTTTTTTATTTAAAACCGATTATGTTTTGGAATTAGTTACAGCAAATGGCTTCCATAAAATAGAATAGGTGCACAACGTAAATGCTGTGCACCCTTTCATAATTTAACGAACTAATTATCTTACTTCACATTTGCCAACCGTTTCGGGCCGGCGTCACACACTTCCTGCGAGCAGCCTTTTTCGAAGAACTTGAAGTTTTCAATAAAGCGTGCTGCCAATGCATCATATTTTTTCCAGTATTCCTTCTTATCGCCCCAGGAGTTGGATGGCTGAAGCACATCTTCAGGTACATCGGGGCAACTTACCGGCACTTCGTATCCGAACAGCTTGTCCTGGCGATACTGCACCTTATCGAGTTTTCCATCCAACACGGCATTCAACAAATTACGTGTGTGGCGAATGCTGATGCGTTTCCCCACACCAAATCGTCCGCCTACCCAGCCGGTATTGACTAACCAGCATTGGGCATTGTGCTTCATGAGCCGTTGTTTCAGCATCGCAGCATATTCGGACGGATGGCGAACCATAAATGGTGCCCCGAAACACGCACTAAATGTAATCTGCGGCTCGATGCCCAACCCGATTTCCGTGCCGGCGATTTTCGATGTATAACCACTAATAAAGTGGTATTGAGCCTGCTCCGGATTGAGTCGGGCAATCGGTGGCATCACACCGGAAGCATCACATGTCAGGAAAATCACGTTCTTCGGATGCGAATTTACCAGCCCATCCAACACGACATTGGGAATGAATTCAATTGGGTAAGACGCCCGTGTATTTTCGGTCATAATATCATCATCAAGATCGATCCGGCGCGTCACTGGGTCATGGACGACATTTTCCAAAATAGTACCAAAGCGACGAGTGCAGGCATAAATTTGTGGTTCGTTTTCCGCTGACAATCGGATCACTTTCGCATAACAGCCGCCCTCAAAATTGAACACACCATTGGCGCTCCATCCGTGCTCATCATCGCCAATGAGATCACGGCTGGGATCTGCCGATAGTGTAGTTTTTCCTGTGCCGCTCAAACCGAAGAACAATGCCACATCCTCCTTCGGTCCAACGTTTGCCGAACAGTGCATCGGTAAAACATCGTTGAAAGTCAACAGGAAATTGAGTACCGTGAAAACCGATTTTTTAATTTCACCACCATACAATGAATTGGCAATAATAGCAGTGCGTTCGCCAAAGTTAAGAATAATGCCGGTTTCGGATTGTGTCCCATCAATCTTAGGATCAAGTATTAAATCGGGCAATGCTATTACTGTAAATTCGGGCACAAATTGTTTCAATTCGTCCCTGTCGTCTGTGGTAATGAACATATTACGTGCAAACAAATTGTGCCACGCTTTTTCTGTAATAATACGGATTGGCATGCGATATTCGGGATCAGCGCCAGCATAACAATCGAGCACAAACAATTCCTCATGCTGACAATATGCCTGAACACGTGTTAATAAGGTGTTAAACTTATCCACGCTAATCGGACGATTGTGTTCGCCCCACCAGATTTTATCTTCAGTTGTCTGCTCTTTCACAACATATTTATCAGCCGCTGCACGTGCCGTATGTTTACCGGTTTTTACAATCAACGGTCCCTGATACGCCAATTTGCCTTCATTCCTGAAGATAATTTCTTCATATAATGCAGAATCGGACAAATTCCAGTAAACCGTATCCAGGTTGATCAAACCATGATTTGATAATTTGTAATCGGAAGCAAGCTCGTTTGCTTCTTTTTTTGCCGGGGTGTTAAATTCCAGATATTTACTCATGCCCAGTCCCTCACTAGTTTGCGGTCACCAATATATAACTCGTTTGGAGAATTCGGGTCCAGCGCCCATTTAATACGTTCAATGCCACTGGTAATATCCTTTATTGTCCCACAGAAGCTTAAGCGCAAGTGGCCATCCATTCCAAACTCCGCACCAGGCACTGTTAATACCTGAACTTTATCAATCAGGAAATTGGACAGCTTATTCGATTTCTTTTCATATGCGCTGAAATCAGCAAAACAATAAAACGTACCATCGGGCTTCGTAACTTTCACTCCATCAAACGCGTTCAAATGAGCCATCATCACATTGCGATTATTTTCCAGTGTGACACGGAGATTCTCGACGCACGATTGCAATCCGTTTAACGCGCCCACTGCCGCCTTCTGCAATAACACCGAAGGTCCTGATGTTTGATGCCCCTGAATATTGGACATTGCTTCAATAATTTTCTTATTCGCAACTGCCCAACCAATTCGAAATCCGGTCATGGCATATAATTTGGAAACACCATTAATCAAAATAATTTTCGATTTTTCCGACAAATCTTTTGCATATTTGTAGCAATTTATAGGGCGTTTGCCATCGAAAATAAGACGATGATAAATATCATCCATAATCAGATAGATATCTTTTTTCTCACACAGTTTCACAACATCAGAAATAAATTCTTCCGAATACATGACACCTGATGGATTATTAGGACTATTAATCAGGATGGCCTTTGTGTAGGAACTAATCCGTTGCTCAATATCCTGAATTCGTGGGTAAAACGTACCATCTTCAGCTACAACAGGAACAGGAATGGCGCCACATAATTTCACCATATCCGGGTAGCTAACCCAATAGGGAGCCGGAAAGATAACTTCTTCCTGAGGATTCAATATGGTTTGTAATGCGACCATAATAGCTTGTTTGGCGCCTCCAGATGCGATAACATTTTCAGGGGCTACCGAACGGTTATAATTTTCCTCTGTATAGCGAATAATCGCTTTTTTAAGTGCGGGAATTCCATCTGCCGGGGCGTACCTAATTTCGCCTGTATTCAGATGCGATGCTGCTGCAATAATCGCATCCAATGGCGCCTTGCTCTTTGGTTCTCCTCCACCAAGATGGATTACGGGATCGCCCTTTTCTCTTAGAATCGCTGCTTTTTCATTTAGAGCAAGCGTCGGAGAAGCTTTAATCGATCGTGCAATTTGACTGATACTCATGATTCGTCCCTATAAATAATGAATATAATGAAGTGAATTAATTTATATCCGTAAATTGGAATATTAAATTATTGTGCTAATCACTAAAACCAAACATCGACTTAAACCAGGATAATTCACCGTGAAATATCGACCGGTAAATTTCCATATAAAATAATTGAGCTACAATTATTGTTTAAGGGAAAAGTTAAAAAATTTTCAGGGACCAGTTGGCTTTAATACATAACAAACACAGCATTTCCATCGGTAACGAGTAAGCACAGGGCACTCGTCACCAATTGAAACATGTTTTGTAGAAGGCAAAGTGATGTGAAGACGAGGGAAAAAGGAGCGAAAGAGAAATTATATTTCCTTTATTCTCCCACTCCCCTTGTCTTCCCATCGACTGGTCTCATGCTCTCCTAGTTTCATATTTAGTACATGCTCTCTTGAAATAATGATAAACAAAATATTCGTGGAATACTTGTTTTTTTGTGAACAGCTTGCAAAACGGAAGTGTATCCACTCAAAAAAAGATGGTAGTAACTAAAATTGAAATCAAATAGCTTCTCAAAATTTTGCAGAGCGCAAAGAGCATAGCAAAA
>JAFGDW010000162.1 GCA_016931935.1 Candidatus Zhuqueibacterota bacterium
CATCCCCCTAAATCCTCCCGGTTAAAATACACCGGACTATCGCCTTCAAAGGGGGACTTCAAGGATTCCCCCCTTCAAAGGGGGGCAGGGGGGATGTTAAAGTTGAACAACTTAATTAATTCTCATTGCTTAATATCTTTGTATGCGTAACTAAAATATGTCTTGGTTCTGCATTTCATAAATTCAATTACGTTTATAAACCCGGTTTCTTCAAGAAACCTGGTATGTGGATATGCTCAATGCCATAGGAATTTATGAAATTGTTTAATTAGAATATTGTGAATCCATAAATTCAAGCAAACAACTTATTCTTGATACTTTTCATCAATAAATTGACTGCACTATCGGTCTGCCCTGAATATGGCTGACCTGATAAATACAATGCCTTTATTTGTGTATCCTTAATTTTTTCCACCGGAATGCTGAGCAATTCCTGATCGAGCACCACAAAATCTGCACTTTTGCCAACTGTAAGGGTACCGCGTTCATTTTCGTCGAACGAAAATTTTGCTGCCCAATTGGTCACTGTTTTCAAAGCATCCAAAGGAGAAATGCGTTGATCGCTGTTTGGATGATTACAAGCAGCATGAATTCCGAAAATCGGATCGGGGAGTGTACAGGGACCGTCCGATCCATTGGCAACCATAATACCGGCATCAATCATGCTTTTTACCGGAATGAGATACTGCAAACGTTCTCCAAGAATTGATTCAAGATACTCCAACGGCTCCTGAGCCCAATCCAGAAATGGCGTCTGCAAGGCGATACCGAGCTGCAATTTCGCTGCTCGTTCAATCATTGCATTGTTCATCAAATCAGCATGGATGATGACATGTCGATGGTCCTTACGCGGAAAGTCAGTGAGTGCTGTCTCATAGGCATTAAGTGCTTGCTCGACCGCAGCATCACCTATTGCATGCATGGCAATTTGTAGTCCGGCACAGTTGGCAGTTTTCACAAACTCAGTGACGGTTTTCTGCGGATAGAATAATACACCCGTGTTGGTGTGATTGTTGGTATACGGTTCTTTTAATGCTGCATCCAACGAACCAAAACAGCCATCAAGCGCCGTCGCAAAACAACCACCAATGCAAGGTAATTTGCGGCGAAGTACTTTCTGTGTGTCCATCGTTTGAAAATAAGTACGCACATGTTGTGGTAATCCACGTGCGGCAATCCGCATTACATCCACATCCGCATCCAGCGCAAATCCAACTCCCTCCACTGTGTGAATCAGGCCGATGCCCTTACGCGCCATGTAATCAGAGCCTCCAATCATGTTTTTCAAGACAGTAAAAATTGAGACCGACTTAGTGATGTAATTCACGACCTCGTAAAATGATTCATGGAAAAACGAGCCAGTCACTCTATCAAATCCATTCGTATTTAGCACGGATGATGGCAGTTTTTTAAGCAAAGCTGAATTTGCCACGGCAGCATGACCATCGTATTTGATAAGCAGAATCGGATGCGATGTGATATTATCCAGATCAGACAGTGTTGGCAGGCGTTTTTCCTTGACCGTATGCGCTGAACTGCCAAATCCCAGAATGACTTTTTCATTGGGATGATCTTTGATATACTTGTTGATTAGTGCGGCAAGCTCATCAAAATTGGATGCATTGCGTGTGTCAAGTGTGGAATGAAATAGCGAAAATGATTCAAAATGAATGTGGGTATCGGCGAATGCAGGTACGACACAGGCGCCGTTCAGATCATGTTGGGGGATATTATTGAACTTTTCCGGGATAGTATCACCGAGAAAGATGATTTTTCCTTTGTCTTCTACCAGAACATTGTGGATTTGATTTACATTTTCGCAGGAGATAAAGTTAGCGTTTTTGAATAGTTGCATTTTGTGTACTCATTTAATAAATTAGAATGGGATTAACGTATTCAGTGTTTGAGCGAAAACATGGTTATCCTTTGCTACTTTTTGAGACAGGAAATATTGGGGCGACGGGCATTGTACACTTATATGGGATTCCTACAAACGTTCTGCTATTTATTAGCTTCATCAATCGGTGTTCGATGAATTACGAAGAGTTTTGACTGGTTCAATCTATTAATATTTATTCCAAAGTTCGGATTTTAATTGTTCATATACATGATATGCAATTGGGCAAATAGTAGTATTCTCAACCACACCAATTAAACGGAATACGAAATCTTTTTTATGCAGATGTGGAAAGGACATACAGTCCGAAGGACGAAAATCGTAAATAGTACACAGATTGTTATTCAGGAACGGACATGGTCGCTGTTTGAACGTATATTCTCCTTGGTGCTCAGCAGCCATTAAATATTGCTCCTTAAATTTAGCGATTGGAATATTCAAGCCGGCAGCACATTTTGATATATCGGAATGGTTAAGGAGTGGAATTGATTCTGCACAGCAATTTGCGCATTGTTTGCAATCGATTTGTGGTTCCACATTTTCATAAATTTGCTGAACAATGGTGTCAAGTTCCTTAGGTGACATATCCAGATTTTTCAGAAATGAACGGAATTGCCAATTTTCATCACTTTTTTGTTCCGCCAATTTTTGAATTATTTGGGGATTTGTTTCCATGTCATGCTCCCTTAAAATTTATTTAAAAAATGCTATTTACTTTGTCACCTAAATTTAAAGAATTAGACTGGTTTAATGGATACTGCCTGGCAACTGATGGCAATTCTCCTTATAGTTTACCGCTTTTACAGTGACGATTCCCAGAATTTGAATAGCTTTATATATCATTATTTCTGATTTTAGCAGGATGAAATTAGAAATTCAGGCAATATATTAAGGTGTAAGCATTCAACTCAATATAACTTTCGTTCGGGGTGACTATGAGACGACGGTTGGAGAGTTGTCGACATCGGCTGTAATATGATACAACTATTTAAGCGTAATGTCAAGCTTGAAAAATGTGTAAAATAAAATTTCTTTAATTAACAAATGCTGAGTATACTAAGTCCAAAGTGGTTTTCAGATTTTCATTTTCAAACCTTCCCTTACCTTCGGCCTTCCTTCAAAAAGAAGGGAATGAAGG
>JAFGDW010000163.1 GCA_016931935.1 Candidatus Zhuqueibacterota bacterium
ACGGATTCACAGGATTTGTATAATCTCTTCCTCTAAGAAATCCTGTTCATCCTGTTATCCTGTCTAATTTTTTTAATTCTGGTTTATTCAGGTTAGGGGATAAGAATTTCAGATATTGATCTGAGTGCAGCCCCTTTATGGACTGCTTAGTGTAACACATAAAGGTGTTGTACTCTACAATCTACAATATGAAAAAATAATCCTTAACGAGTATGATTCGTTTCATGGGATGACAAATAAATAACTCCAAATGCAATACTATTTGTGCCTTCTTAATGAATTATTCGCCAATACCCAATTCACTTTTCTTCTTTAGTTCGTCTTCGATACAAAATATCAAATCCTAACAATGATGATGTAATAATCCACGCTAAAATCGCTACTGCTATGGCCCAGCGAGATTTTGACAAACACTCAAGTATTGATGGTATGATATTTCTTAGCCGATTTTCCTGCAAACCGACTTTGAAATTATTTGTATAGCCACTAAAATTAAGACTAAGGTTAATTTTTCCCAGTTCATCAGGAAGCAAATTGAGATCTTCCAGTTTTAATTGATTCAAGTCCCGTTGCCTGAAAAAGACATTCTGATCATGATATGCTTCTTTTTGACTATCATCAATTTGTAATAATTTGCATCTTGCTTTAAGAATCTTATCGGGCGCATGGAGAACATCCGATTCACTAAATCCGACCATTTTAAAGGACATTTCAGATTCATAAATCGATGTGAAAATGTCTCGTTTTATTTCAAATTCCAGCTTTAGCACATTATCAGCACCAGAGACGGGAGATATAGCAGATACATCAACGGGATTAATAATAAAGCTTTGATGATCCGGCTGCTGGATATGCTCAATTTTATTACCGTCCGAATAATTGATAATGCATCGCTTTGTTGTAACACTTACAGGATCGCCCAATTGTAATCGAAGTACGGAAGGAAACTGTCGTATTTCCAATATTAATTTATTGCGCTGTGCGCCATCGTCCAATGTTATACTGATAAGAGCTTCGCCACCGATCTCAAGCGAACCAATCGTAATATTGCCATAAAAAAATTTCAACTCATAATCCGCCAATTGGGGAATTATCTCAACTGATCCATTTTGAGCGAGTAATTTGCTCCCATCATCTTTTATTAGGAACAATTTTTTGTAGCCAATTTTTACCGATTTAAAACTTAAAATATTAATATGTTCGACTGATAATTCCTTAATAGGAGAGAAGGTAACTTCCGGTTTAAAATTGGTCAGAAAAACAAACTGATTACTTTGCAGTTGCAGCTTAACTGTCTGTCCATTTGGTATCACTGTTAAGACAATTACAATAACGCCAATCAATACTGTCGGAACAACAGGTATAAGTTTTCTGGTTTTATACGGGAAATTTTTTTGCAGTATTTCTTGTCCTTTAGTTCTGAGATTTTTGTTCATTACATCTCCAAAATATTTTTCCATGAGATAAAGGAGATATACTTGTATCACAGTGGTTTTGCGATTCTTCTTTTTATGTATATCCACCTACTATTAGCCTTCAAAAGGAGGAAAAACTATGGACAATCTCAAAACCACTTCAGGTGTAGTATAATTTACGCTGTCATTTTCTAGTGCCCTATTGCGGCGTAACTACATTGAAAAAATCTCTGATCCGTTTAATGTATTCCAGCGTCTCTTCATGTCGCCATCCGGGAACTTCGGGGGCAACAATATAATTTGATTGCCAGTGATTTTCATTTAATCCTTTCTTTGAACAAACTTGTTGTGCCCGAAGTATGGTACCAAAACCAGCATTATAACTGCCAAAAGTAAAATTTAACCGATCTTCAAACGGACGGTCGGCGCACCATTTGTTCCAGAGCATGCGGTCGTACTTTATTCCTGCAGCAATATTCCATCTGGGATCATAAATATTATTTTGCAAGTCAGAATGCTTTTCAACCAATTCGGCAAATGTCGTCGGTAACAGTTGCATTATTCCTTTTGCACATGCCCAACTTTCCACATTTTCCCTTAAATCGGATTCTGCAATTGCCTGTGCTTTAAACCAGCACCAGTTAAAACCAGCACCGAAATAGTGTTTGGAATACTTACGAAAATATTGGTCATACTTAGTCGTATAGTTTTTAACCTGTGCTGAAACGGTGCTGAATATAAAAACAGCATCTATGCATAAAAGAATTTTAAACTTCATCAGTTCAACCCCATTCCGATGACAAGTCCGATCGCAATTCCAATGCCAATGAAAATGCCACACACAACGGCACCAACGGCCCGATTATCTTTAGCTAACTCATCCGATGTACTAAACGGTGTCAGTCTGTCCAGAAACCGAAATCCAATGAACATGAAAATGAGAGTGATAGCACCACCTATTATCGCATAAACAAAATTTAGCAGGACTATATTAAGTTGCATCTTTCCTCCTTCGATTTGTTTATTTTAAATTATTCGATAGATACAGGTGTCGTTCATGCAAAAATTTTCAATCTGACCAATTGTTAATATAACCTGAAATTTAAATATCCCTTCAAGCACCGCATTGGCTTGATAAACTATTTCAAAGCAGGGTGATTCCAATTTGCAG
Source organism: Candidatus Zhuqueibacterota bacterium (assembly GCA_016931935.1). Lineage (GTDB taxonomy): Bacteria > Zhuqueibacterota > Zhuqueibacteria > Thermofontimicrobiales > Thiofontviventaceae > Thiofontivivens. Next base: position 2,587 of record JAFGDW010000163.1, read on the forward strand.
TTGAATGAGAAACCATATATTCGTTGAGGTGATAAATTCAATAAATCCTGTGAAATCGCCTGCATTTGAAATTCTGCTGATAATTTGGAAAATATATCTGAAACAGCACAAACAATATGAAAGTATAGCATTTCCCCTTTCATGAATGAACTCGTACATTTTTCTTCATTCGTTGTAAATACATCGAATATCTGAATGAAATAATCGTTTTCTTTCTCCAGTGCACGAATTGTTACAATATCCGCTTCCGATGGCTCAATCCTGTTCATCATCGGATTTATCAATTCATCTGTTGTTATTACTGTTTGCCGATCTGCAATTGTAGATGCACTATTCACCTCCGTTTTCATGGCTGGGATTTCCGGTTTTTGTGTTGATTTCTTTATAGTTTGTTCTAAAATCAGCAAAGGTTTCTGATTTGTTGATCCTGTATTTTTTGAGTCGAGCAGCGTTTTTAATTCATCTTTTTTATTCATTTAATAATACTTCCTCGGCGAATTCCCGATACGCTTTTGCACCAATGGAATTTGGCGCGTATTCTAACACTGGCTTCCCGGCTGCTGGTGATTCGGCTATTACAATATTCATTGGAATAACAGTCGTATACACAATCTGCCCGAATTTTTCTCGTACGCTCTCCTCAATAACTCGCGATAGATTGTTCCTTGTATCGTACATCGTACAAACAATGCCGCTAATGTGAAGTGCGGGATTAAATTCTCTGATCAGATTTATTGTTGTTTGTAATTGCGGAATCGCTTTAAGTGCATAAACATGTAGCTGTAGCGGAATAATGATTTTTTCATACGCCATAAAAGCATTTTGAGTCAATAATCCAAGCGATGGCGGCGTATCGATTATAATATAATCATATTGATTTGCGATTATTTCAATCGCTTTTTTCAACCGCCATTCTCTACCAACCCGACTTGCCATTTCCAATTCAACACTTGCCAAATCTAATGATGATGGAATTAAATCCAGCAACGGCCAGCGAGTCGGAAGGCAAGGGATCGGCATATTTTCATGATGGTTTGACAGCACATGATAGATTGTTTGTTTTAATTCAAACATATCAAAACCAAGTCCTGTCGTTAAATTTGCCTGAGGATCAATATCGATGAGCAGCGTTTTCTTATTCCGTTCCGCAAGGCAAACGCCCAGGTTCATTGCCGTAGTTGTTTTGCCTGTTCCACCTTTTTGACTGGCTATTGCAATTAGTCTCATAATTTCCCAAATTTCAATCATTGGCAATTCTTAAAAGTGCAATAATGCGATCAATCAACAAATCGTTATCAAACGGTCGAGGAAAAATATCGGATGCACCTGCCGTCAATAATTCTGCTGCGATTTTAGTTCCCGAACCACCATTTATGATTATAATTTTAATTTCCGGAAATTTAAGCTTTATCAACCTTATTGAATTCACTTCGGAATGCTCGGTATGTAAAATTTCCCAAAGAATAAGGTCGCCACCGTTTCGAGCAATGAAATTTGAAAGTTCAACATCTTTATCAATAGTTTTCAAATTAAATAGTTGCTGTAATGCTTGTTTAAGAGCGGCATCCGGAGCGTCTGCGCCATATAAAATTATCTTTGTTTTTCTCGTTTGCACGTTACGTGGCCATTTTTTCTGTACTCATATTAGGTCATTTTTCATACGTCCAATTTTTATGCCATTGAAAAACAGCACGCCAATAGATTGCTAACTGATTGTTATTTTATAAATACAGTTAAAATTTATTTTTAAATCGTACTCATCATACAAGTATTTTTACTTGAATCATCACGATGCGATTATTATTCGTTTGTGATTGCATAATTAATTACATCTTCGATATGATTGGTGGCATTTATTCAGATATCCTGTTACTTACGTATTCGATTGCCACAAATACTCTAAGACTCAAAGGTTCACAAAGTCGTAATCTTAATAATTGATAAAATTCTCTATTGCTTACTTAATTTTTCTGAAAAGTGATGCATGCAAGTATGACAATCTCGAATCATCGAATACTTAATAAAATTAATTATATCTACAACTGCCTTCGTGCTCATTTGAGACTTTGTGTATTGACGGCGAAATAAATACGATTATAGATCATCGCAGGCAAGCAATAATTACATAAAACTACCTATTGGCGTAATAGTCAGAAATAACTTCATCGACGACAATTTCATATTTTTTCATTTTTGCACGAAAATTTGCTTCATACATACCGGATTTTTTAGCGGCCTTCAAAACAATTCCTCTATTTTCCACCAGCATTTTTTTAATATATTGTTTCTCAAATTCTTCTACAACTTGACTTTTGGCAGTTTTAAATGTTGATTTATCCCCATTGACTTTTAGAGAAGCTTTTCCATTTTTTTTCACCTCAAATGGTAAATGAGCATAATCTATCTCACTGCCCTCACAGAGAATTATAGCCCGCTGCAATATATTCTCCAATTCGCGTACATTGCCGGGAAAATCATAACTCATCAAACCATCCATTGCTTTGGGAGATAGCGATACTTTTTCAAGTCCCATCTTGCTGCATGTCTGTTCTATCAGATAATTGCTCAGGACGGGAATATCATCCTTTCGCTCACGTAACGGAGGTAACTCCAAACGGAGGACGTTGAGCCGATAGTACAAATCTGCACGAATTCGTTTTTGCTCGACCAATTCAGATAATTTTTCATTGCTTGCTGCAACGACACGGACATTGACTTTTTTTGGTGAAATACATCCAACCGATGTAAATTCATTCCATTGGAGCACTCGCAAAAGTTTAACCTGCATCGAAAGGCTAAGCGATGATAATTCATCCAAAAACAGCGTCCCCTTGTTTGCATACTCAAATTTGCCGATTTTTTTTGCAACTGCGCCGGTAAAGGATCCTTTTTCATGCCCAAAGAATTCCGACTCCACCAGATTTTCTGGAATCGCACCACAATTAATGCTAACTAATGGATTATTTTTTCGTCTGCTATTTAAGTGTATCGCACGAGCGACCAACTCTTTTCCTGTCCCGCTTTCACCTTCAATCAAAACAGGAACGTCGACATCTGTAACTTTTGTAATCAGATCGAGTAATTCGATTATCTTTTTATTATGCCCAATAATAAATTGAAAATCAAATTGATCACGTAATTTTCTTTCCAAAGTAGTCGTGCTCGCAGCATTTTTAGCATTAATTTCAATTGATTTCTTAATAAGCAGTGGTGCCATTATTCTACCTATTCTTTTTACAAGTGCAATCTCATGATTAATGAATCGACCTGCCGTGATTGGTTTAATGATTTGTACGAAAACGTTGGGCGCAAGCTCATTCGAAATAGGTACACACAGAATCGCTATTTCACTTGCACCCATATTTAATTTTTGCAGATTTGTGTCTGATTGATATTCAATTATAATTCCATCATCCCGTTGTGAACATCTATCAATTGCCGTCTTGTAAATTTGAACTGTATTTAGGTTCGTATCACATTTGCCAGATTCAAATAATATCTGTAATCGATTATTGCCATAAATAATAACACTCTTTTGTGCACCGAGAAATGAAGTGAGCTGGTCCAATAAATATTGGACCCAATTTTGTGAGTTTTCTCGATCTTTGCCCGCCAGACAAAGGCTGAGAAATCGATCAAATTCTTGCTCTGTGAAATTTTCGTTTTGCTGCATTATGGATAAACGGGTTATTTTGATCAACTGACATGTGAGTTTTTAAAGTAGCACTAATAAAAACAAGACGTCGGCTGAATCACGGTGGCGAATTTGATTACTGATCATATTTGACAATAGATTATTAAATTGCCACCAGTATCATCCTTAATTCTATAGACAAGACGAATGACAAAAATTCCCAATTACCTATAAATGATTGATAGGAACGCAATAACTATTTGTGGATTTTTTATGTGAGAATGAAGTATCGGAATCAAATGGCTTTATTTTACTTCTGTATCCGAAAGGGCGATTTGCAGGTGAGTTTTGGTCCCTGGATTGTAGGCGTAAGCTAATATGTTCATCACTGTTATTTACTATATGTAATTTAAAAAGTTCATAAAAATGATTAAGAAAACTTGTTTTTTCGAGTAAAATTACTTGTTTATAATCTTTTATTTGTCATTTTCGCTTTAGAAAATATTTATTTATATACTGTAAAATCAAAATCATAAACTGTTATAAAACTTGGATTATTTTTTTGGCATGCATTTTGAAAATTCTATTTCGAGATTACACAAATCAAAATTTTTAGATTTAAACAATTATCAGGATAACGAATTTTATCATTTCAATTTAGAAACAACAAATTTAAATCAAATGGAGGTAACCTATGGCAAACACAAAATTTAGTAAAGTACCTAATCAAATAATAGTCGCTAATCCGATGCAGTGTGATATAACGAGGCTTGAAATCGCTGTAGGAGGTACACCAACAAATGTATTAGGAGATGGGAATGCTTTTTTAGTGGAAATGGATATTTCCGTCCCTGAACACATTGCTGACCTGCAGCCGGAGTATACGTTACGACTACATTGCATTGAGATTGTACCGGGGATGACATTGAACAACAGCATGAGTTGGGATACGACAACTAAAGGAACAACTCCTGGAGCAAAGGAGAAATTAGAACCCAATATAACCACAAAAACTTGGCAGGTTAATATGACTGCACATGCTCCTGGCACTGGTATGCCTGGCGTTTTCAAATTTATGGCGACATTAGATTTTGGAGCTGATTCTGATTTCGCTGCTTATTGTGAAGGTCCTGTTTTCTTCGTATTTCCATAATCATAATTTTCTCAAGAGAGAATATAAAGCCGATACATAATTTTTAATGTGTCGGCTTTATTGTATAATCCCTAAAATATATTAAATGATTATGCAGAAAACTCAGTTAAATGTTTGTTCTTTTATAGTCGTTCCGCCGGTCTCCGGCAGAATACAGAAAGGAAGCTCCGTGTCCAGCAATCAACTTCGATACTTACAATATGTTAGAAAACGATCGTCGCAGAGCGACTCGGGCTACACTCCGTCGGAGCGAGATTTGCTAAGCTTGGAATACTTTGTGGCTGAGTATTTTGAATAATCATTATATATTCAGACATCACAGTAAATTTCAAATTTTCTCAAGAAGAAAAGTGCATTAAAATTTCGAGATATAGAAATACAATTTCATTTTGAC
>JAFGDW010000006.1 GCA_016931935.1 Candidatus Zhuqueibacterota bacterium
ACGTCTCTGCTAAAGGGATGCGGCCTAAATAATGATTGAACTAACCCGCGCAAAAAACGCGCGGGAAGCTCATCATCGCTTTATCAGTTAGTAATGCAATGTTCAAATTGACACGAGGTAGAATGTTACTTTTCTATCTGAATGGAAATTATGAATCATCATTGTGATTTTGATGCTTACATAAACAATTTGATCATAAATATATGAAAATGGGTATCCATTCAAAGAATGGTGGTGATATGTCTGTTTTCACACTTCGACAGAGTTCATCCTGAGCTTGATGAAGGGCTCAGTGTGAAAAGATTGCGTCACTTCATGCTGAGCGAAGTCGAAGCATGAATGGTGAGACAATAAAACCTTTAACACCGCTGAATATTGAAAGGATACGAAAATGGATAGATAGCTCAGTTGAAACATTGAAAAGCTACTTTCAGCAGTTTATTCATTATGAATAGGAGACATTTTTAATGAATCGAATTGCAAAGAGAAAATGGTGTGGATTCTCTTTACTCTTGTTAGTATTTCTGATAAGTTGTACACAAAATGGCATCGTGTTCAAATCGGTTGCTGGTTTTACCGATGAAGCTAACGCCCAACTATATGCGTTTTTTCAATCGGCAAGAGATGATTCCGGACGAAAAATTGCTGTATTCGATGGTGACGGTACTGTATTAGGACAGGCTCCACACTATCTGGCAGATGAATGTATGTATCAGTATGCCAAATCACATCCTAATCATCGTCCGGGGTTAATTAAAAAAATGAAGGGGCAGTCGAATGTATCGCTCCCTTACGTTCAAAACCGAGTTCATTTCATTGCCGGCATGACGCTGAAGGGATACCGCGATCTTGGCGACCAATGTTTCCAACAATACTATTCAAACAAAATTTTCCCACCTATATACGATCTTATCTCACTTTTAAAAAAGAATAATTTTGAAATCTGGATTGTTACTGCTTCTCCCGAGGGTATGTATCAACAATTTTTAAGCAAGGCGCTTGATATTCCCATTACGCACATTATTGGTGTAAAATCGGTGATCCGAAATGGCATTATTACAGATGAAATCGTCATTCCTGTGCCACAGGATCACGGAAAAAAGGAAGCGATTGAAACGTTTGTGCAGGACACACCGTTACTTGTTGCTGGCAATAGCCGTGGCGATAAGGAGATGATCGAATTCAGCCGAGGTTTGAAAATGATTGTTAATCCTGATGAGCATATCGCCGTAGATCAAACCGAAAGCATTGCCGATTATGCCAAAAGAAATAATTGGCTGATTGTTCATGTGAATGATGTTCCAGCACCTGGGTTCCCCGGGGTGTCATCAAAAGATTATGGAATTCGGTTAAATAAGACAAATGAATTGAAAGTAGAGAATTAAACGATGAATGTTTAGGATAGCGATATTTTACTAGCAATGTCTTAGGCATTCGTAATCAACTGATATTGACTTTTTGGAACTAAATAAATGATAAAACAGGATAAAACCTGACCACTTATGGAGCATCAGATGATTTTCAGAAAATTAAAAGCCTTTTACGCACCAGCGCCGCATATCGATCCGGTTCCTGATTCTGAAATAACCAAATTGTATGCGCGTTATCGTTGGAGTACGCTGGAATCAACTTTTCTCGGATATGCAACGTTTTACCTGGTGCGGAACAATCTCTCTACAGTAGCAAAGGATATTGAGGGAGCGCTGCATTACACCCACAATATGATCGGCAGTATTCTGGCTATCACAGCAATTACATATGGACTAGGTAAATTTCTGATGGGATCACTCTCCGACCGTAGTAATCCTCGCAAGTTTATGGCATCCGGGCTGTTGTTGACCGCAATCTGTAATTTTGCCTTTGGCAGCGTTGGCAATTATTCTGCGCATTTGGCTCTTTGGGCGTTAAATGGCTTTATTCAAGGTATGGGCTGGCCTCCATGCGGGCGATCAATCGGACACTGGTTTAGCTTGCGTGAACGTGGTTCCATCTTTGCCATCTGGAATGTTGCACACAATATTGGTGGGGGAATAGCAGGAATTCTCGCAGCATTTGCTGCATCCCATTTTGGCTGGTCAGCGGCGTTTTATTTTCCAGGTATAATTGCAGCCGTTGGTTCTGTATATCTGTTTTGGCGATTGCGTGATACCCCACAATCGGTCGGATTGCCGGCGATTGAAAATTTTAAACACGTTTATACAAATGGGGAGAAAAAAGAAGCCCTTCATGAAAAAGAATTGGGCACACGCGAACTGTTTGTGGAATACATTTTCAAAAACAAATATCTATGGATGTTCGCAATTGCAAATTTTTTTGTTTATATCGTCCGCTACAGCATGCTCGATTGGGGGCCGACGTTTCTGCGTGAAATGAAAGGCGCCTCGTTGGAGGGTGGTGGCATTGCAATTTTAATCATTGAATTTGGCGGCATCCCCTCAACTTTACTTATGGGATGGGTGTCTGATAAATTTCAGGGACGTCGTGGGATGGTCAGTCTATTATGTATGATCCCCATTTTGGCCGCATTTGCAGGCATTTATCTAACACCCACCGGTCATCTAAATCTCGATATGATGTTTCTCGCAATCGTTGGTTTTTTCGTTTACCCGCCGGTGATGTTATTAGGAGTAGCCGGACTTGACTTAACTTCAAAGAAAGCGGTTGGTACAGCTGCAGGATTCATTGGCTTATTTGGTTACATGGGACGCACTGTGCAGGCGAAAGGGTTTGGCTGGATGGTGGACTATTTCAAAAATAATTATAGTCTTGAAGTTGGCTGGAATATGGTTATAATTGCAATATTATGTTGTACGTTAATTTCTATTATTCTGTTAGCATTTACATGGCATATCAAACCAAAAGCATAATTACGATATATAAAATTCAGAAACAGCAAAACTAAGATTCTCATCATCCCGTTTCTTTCTCATTTGGCTGTTTAGTGGTTTTTAATGTCTATTTTTTAGGAGGGTTTTATGCGAAAAGTATTCATCATCTCAATCATAATCAGTTTTTGCTTCATATGCTTTACAGGATGTAATTCCAAAAATTCAAAAGTACTAATTACTGCCCATCGCGGTGCTTCCGGATTGGCGCCTGAAAATACGATGAGCGCTATGATTAAAGCGATTGAATGTGGTTCGGATTTCGCCGAACTTGATGTGCAGGAAACCAAAGACGGCCAGATTGTATTATTGCACGACGAAACACTTTTACGGACCGCCAATATTCCCAAAGGGATGTGGGAACTAAATTATGCAGACCTTAAAGATGTGAATGTTGGCTCATGGTTCAGCGATGAATTTAAGGGCGAACCCGTTCCCACGCTTGCAGATGTTATTGATACGGTACATGGTAAAATGAAACTGAATATTGAATTAAAAATGAACGGCCATGAACAGCAGTTGGAAGAACGTACGTTGGTCATTATCGAAGAAAAGAATTTTATTCAGAACTGTGTTGTAACATCGTTTAAATTTTCCGCGATTGATAAAGTAAGGAAGTTGAATCCTGCTATTAAAGTTGGGTACATTTTTTCAAAAATGCCTGATGATGTCGACGTGTTCACAGCAAATGTTGATTTATTAAGTGTAAATCACAAGTTGGTTGATAAGGCGTTTGTGGATAAAGCACATGCCAATGGCAAAGAAGTTCATGTCTATACTGTCAACGAACCCAATGAAATGAAACATTTTATTGAGCTAGGTGTTGACAGCATCATTACAAATCGACCGGATTTGTTAGCAAAGCTCTTGTAATTAGTGATGTAAAAGATTATAGATAATGTCCTGAACATTCTCTATGGTCGCTATCTTAATTTCTTAATTTAACTTTTAATAGCTGATTTTATACGTAGTAGTCTTTATGAAACGTTAAAAGAAAAATATTGTATCAACATATTTTGTTTCAATTTTCCCATTTGGCGTCTTACGTCATTATGTTGAATAATCCAAGCTAAAAACCAAAGAAAAGTTAAAAAATATTAAAAAATGTAACATAATCAGAAACAAGTGAAACATTTCTTCTACCCACTCATTACAAAAATTCCTTATCATTAGAGGGTATATCAAAAAGCAAACCGAATGTCATCGTTTTATGCACTTCCTTAAACGTAGAACTAACATTTCATTTTCCAATATTGAATCTGTTTATCTTTATAAACTTGTTAACTATAGATGTTGTAAGAGTAGGGAAAATATGTCTGGTTTTCTTAACGAAATAACTATTCTTTCAAAAATTCAACATCTATATTTTTTAACATGAAGAAAGCATATTCTTCTCTGAGATCATTGAAAAGTATATCAATTATGCCTGCAAATCAGATTTTATAATCATTTTTAATGACGGTTTTGAAATTCCAATTATATAAACAAGCTATGTTCAATCAGAAAGCCTCTATAATTTTTTTCTTATGCATGAAATTATTTTCGCCTCAATGTAATAACATAAAAGGCTATTTAGTTTATTAACAAATTTAGGAGGAAGGAATGATTAACCGGCAAATTGATATGCATGGAATTTGCACCATATCGATGAAAAGTTGTTTGACAAAACAACCAAGAAGTTCTATCTCAAAACTCAAATTAACACCACAATTTATCAACGTCTTAAAACTTGCAATAGTGGGATTTCCATTGATTCTGTTGCTAGTTCTGACTCAATCCGCACAGTTGCTTTTTGCTCAAGGCGCTGTGAATGGAAAAATATCAGGTACGATAACTGATGCAAGTTCCGGCGAAGCGCTTCCGGGGGCAAATATTCTGATTGAAGGAACAAGCCTTGGTGCCGCTTCCGACATGGAAGGTAATTATGTCATTGCCAAAGTTCCACCTGGATCGTACACGCTTGTTGTAACCTATATAGGTTTTAAGGCAAAAGAATTCCCGGTTCGTGTTACCCCC
>JAFGDW010000164.1 GCA_016931935.1 Candidatus Zhuqueibacterota bacterium
ACTGAGAAATTATTTTCTGACATTTTTTGGCAGAAAATGTTAAAACATATTTTAGACAGGATTTCACGGATTCACAGGATTTGTATTGTCTCTTCTTCTAAGAAATCCTGTTCATCCTGTTATCCTGTCTAATTTTTTTAATTCTGGTTTATCCAGGTTAGGCTTTTATGTTTCTGATATATTTTTCAGAAGAATTTTTACAGTCGTTCCTTTCATTTCTTCGCTTTCAAATGAAATCTTCCCATCATGCTCTTCAATGATACGCTTAACAATCGATAATCCGAGTCCCATGCCACGCTTTTTGGTGGTAAAATAGGGATCGAAAATATGATTAAGCGTCTCACTATCCATCCCACTGCCCGTGTCCTGAATTTCGATACAGACACCGTTATTGTTATGCCGAAAGCTGCGAACCGAAATTGTACCACCGACCGGCGATGCTTCCACACCGTTCTTCATTAGATTGTGCAGCGCCCGTTTAAACTGATCACGGTCGATATTTAATGTCGGCAAGCCCTGTTCCAAATTCTGAACTACTTTAATCGGCTTTGTACCGCCTTCAATCAACGGAATAATTGCCGAAATTATTGCATTGACATTATTCAGTTCCCGGTGCATTTGCGGCATGCGAGCGAATTGCGTAAATTCATCGGCCATTCGTTGCAACGATTGCATTTCATCATCAATTGCGGACAATGATTCGCCTACCTTCTCGCCATTGCTGTCGGGAAATTGACGACGTAGCCGGTGCAGAGATATTTGAATCGGTGTTAAAATATTTTTAATTTCATGGGAAATACGTCGTGCAACATCACGCCAGGCAGCGAGGCGTTCTGCCCGGACGAGTTGTTCCTGGCTTGTGCGTAAATCATCGGCCATCTGATTGAACGAATTCACCAAAATCCGAATTTCATCCCGGGCACGCACATCGACTCGGGATGATAAATCGCCGGCAGCAACACGTTGCATACCTTCCGCTAACTCCCGAATTGGCCGGCTGATCCCGTTTGACAAAATCCGCGCCGCCTGAATTGCCACCACTGCCAAAATAATGACAATGATTGAGGCCAACGCCCAAATCAACTGCCCTTCAATAACCGATCGCTTTAGCAATGATAATGAGTTATAAATACGAAGCGATTCTGTAGTTAAATTTTTTGAATGGATAATTCGATTATCCACTGCGTATCCCACAACATGTAATACCGAATCAGGGAGAAATTGAAAGACTTCACAGTAATACGTACTATCAATGTTTACAATTCGACTTTGCGGAGTCGTGTCAAATATCGTCGCTATTTCGCCGCTTTTATAATCAGGCGCGGTTGAATGAGAACGCTGCACGAAAATCGTCTGTTGCGCGCTTCCGCAATGCTCTTTTATTTCACGCACATAATCCACTCGCGCCTCTGCAAGAATCTGTGGACTCACCTTCTCTAATGTGGGATGCATAAGCAAAAAATGATGACCGGGTTCTTCCATTTGCAGCTTCACCGTGTGCAGCGATTGCGAAAGCGCCTGTTCCACACCCGGCAGCAAAAACATTTCTACGCCCTGAGTCAGCAATCCGCTTACGACAAATAACAACGGAATTCCCGGCAGCAAAACAAGCAGAATGAAAATAAGTGTTAATTTAAATTCGAGTCGGAATCCCCGCGCTGATTTACGCCAAATGTAAATTAAATACCAGGCAATAAACAGCGCCACAATTCCGACCCATGTCAGAAATACCTCCATTATTATTCCCCGAGCTGCTGTTGCTGGTCGTCATGTTGACGGGTATTCATGAAAATGATGGCTAATCCGGCTGCAACAAAAATTAATGGCCACCAGTCATTGATACCGTAAATATTATTAGCGCCAACAGCAATTAGCACTATACCACCGATCAGCTTACCATACATTGGATATTGTCGGTTTTGAGAGATTCGTACCAGTGTTTCAATTAAAAATAAAACACCGATTCCCATAACAAAATATGCCCACCAGGCGCCATCCAGCCACCCCATATTATTCATATAAAATGTAATTCCCAGCCAAATAACAAGTAGTCCGGTAAATATCCGGCTCAGAGTATCTTTTTCATGATAATGCATCTTTTTATTCCACATACTTTGATTATCCATTTGAGATTGCATATATAATTCCTTTCGGCTATTTTCGGATTCAATTCAAATTTAACTTCTCTTACGTGAAAATCTTGCAGAATGTTACTATGACTGTTGTTTTTATCTTTATGGTTAGAAAATATTTCTATGAATGTTGAACATTCGCGAAGGACCGCTTCATCATGTACAAGATTTTGTTTTGAAACTCATTAGCGCTTTCCGCGTATCAGAAGAGACTGCTTCTGAACAGCATCACCGGCCTAATCTGCATGCATCTCCTTAAGTATCATGAAATATAAAAGGTAGTCTCAATGAAAATTGTTCCTGTTTGCATCTCATATATCACTTTCTTTATTCTCCTATTTTTCGCTTCGCTTCTGAATTCTCACATCGTATTCGGAGCTGATCCACAGCTACAGAAACCAACCGGTACTCAACTTGTGCTGGAAATTACGATCCACCAAATCAAGATAAATGATGAACAAGAACCAGGATCGGGGGAAGATGGCGAATTTTATTTTGTGCGGAAAATTAATAATAGTGAAGTGCGCTACCCTCAGGAAAAGTATATAAATCGTAAGAAAGATGAGACAATTGAGCCACCGACCGCATCGACTGCCGGTTATTCATTTTGGTCTACCAACATTCCGGTAACAAATACAAACAGTATGAGTGTTGAATTTAAAGGTTTTGAAATTGACGATTTTGCTGATGATGAATTATCGGTCATCTCTTTTACGATTGATATGTCGGACTTCGGTTTTGTTGAAAAATACAATCACCGCATACTGACATCCAGCGATTACAATATTACGCTTACAGTTTCCTGTTATCCGATAGTGAGTTCTGCCACGCATCCCGATACTACGATGACGTATGCAAATTCAACCATTGCATTATCCTGGGAACCATGCACACCAGCCGTCGGATTGATTGGATACAGTTACGTTCTTGATACTTATTGCTGCACCATTCCCGACGAAGAACCGGAAGGAACCCATACTGTGATTAATTATCCCAATCGTCCCGATGCGATATACTGGTTTCATTTGCGCTGTAAGGATAAATCAGGTCTTTGGTCATCCACGGCTCATTTCCGAATTCAGATCAGCGGGGGAACGCCGGTATACGAAATCGCGAGAAATGTTCGCCCGGAACATTTTCGCTTGCGGCAGAATTATCCCAATCCATTTAACAACAGCACTACCATAATGTTTGAGCTGGATCGGATTGAACAAATTCATGCAATAATCTATAACTCGCTCGGACAGTACATCGCCACATTAGCTGATGCCGAATATCTTGCAGGCCCCCATTCCCTAACATGGAACGGAACTGATGCGGCCAATCGGAGCATGCCTTCAGGTATCTACTTTTGTCGGGTAACGACTTCTCATCAATCGAAAACGATTCAGTTAACGTTGAGCCGATAATGCAGTTTTATTTGCTAAAGGGTGCAAATTATTTTTCAATTGAAGTATACAGTATTATATTTTAGGTTATCCAGTTTAGTCAGCAAACGTTATATGAAAATTATAAATAAGTGACATAGTTCCGTCCCAATTCATCGGAGCGGAATTTAGTACGGACGCTCTCTGCGTCCACTCGCAATATTTTAGATTAAATGAGATTATGTTTGGTCAATTTTACTTCGTTGTCTCATACTCGTCGCAGAGCAACGAAGCCGCGTTCCGCCAGAGGACTGGCAGAACGATGAAATATTTTATAAAGTGTTTTATAAAAAAGCAAAACTGAACTCTACCAAATTTAAGGGTGACTAAAAATACGTTTTGTCCACGAAGCGACATAACGAGGGGATACCATGAATCGAAATCGATTAGTCGGATTTTTCTTTCTGCTGTTAATTGGATGCTATTCGTCAAATGCTTATACGCTCACCGGAAAAATTCCGATCGCGATTTTGCAATTAAACGCCATCGGTATTGATTCCACACTTGCGATTTCGTTATCAGACCGCCTGCGTTCCGAATTATTGCAAACCGACGCGTTTGATGTGATGGAGCGCGAACGAATGGAGGAAATTCTGGTCGAACAGGGATTCCAGCAAACCGGCGCATGCAACAATGATGAATGCATTGTCGAAGCCGGGCGATTACTTGGTATCTCCCATATGGTTACCGGAAGTGTGGGCAAGGTTGGCTCAATCTTCACGATCACCATCCGCTTGATCGATGTGGAAACCGGACGCATTCTACTAACAGCCAGTGAAGATATTCCCGCGCCGATCGAAAATGTACTTTCCGGAATAAAAACCGTGGCCGAAAACCTCGCATCCCGTACTGCATCCATCGATAATGCGATTATGGGCTATGGATCACTTCGGTTAGAATCTAATCCTGGTGCAGCGCTGATTATCATCGATGACCGGGCGTTGACAGCGACGACCCCAACTATTGTGGACAGCGTCCGCGCCGGTGTGCATGTAATTCGATTTCAGAAAGGACTACTGGCCGCTTCGCAAGCGGTATTTGTCGCGCCGAATAAAGAGACGACCGTTTCATTGCCATTAACCATGGCTAAAGGTTCGGCCAAAATTGTCACTAATCCTGCCGGCGCCACCATTTTTCTCGATCAGGCGCCAATTGGGAAAACACCGTTCGAACTGTCGCAAACTGCAGTCGGCGCATATTCGCTTACGATTAAACTACCCGGCTATGTGGATTATCAAAAAATTCTGACAATACAGGAAAATGAAACCGCGGTCGTGTCCGTCCAAATGACACCCCAGGCATACATTACAATTCACTCCGAGCCGACTGGTTGCGAAATATTGCTTGATGACGTGCAGCTCGGCCAGTCGCCGATTGATTCAATGGGAATAGCTCCGGGGTATCACGTTTTGAAAATATCAAAACCCGGATTTGTCCCGTTCGAAACCACGCGATCGTTTCAAACCGGCAAAACCACGGCTCTACAGTTGGCACTCGAGCCTGATGCACGGCTTGTGGTACAGTCGACCCCTTCAGGCGCAACCGTGTTTTTAAACGGTGAACAGAAAGGAACAACGCCGATTGAACTAACCGGTTTACGCGAGGGCCCTTTGAACTTGCGCTTGCAAGCAGATTCCTATCAATCACACGATGAGCAGGTTACACTCACAAAAGGTCGGTTGGCGGAACGACACATTCGTTTGAACAAACGCATGGGCAAATTGCTTGTACATTCGGTGCCATCCGAAGCTACTGTAGAAATTGATGGCGAACATGCCGGTACCACACCCCTGCAACTCTCAACCATTACATTTGGCGACCATCTAATTCGCGTCACCAAATCCGGCTACCGTGATCATGAGCAACGGATTTCCATTACGGATGAATTGCCCCAAACAATCAATGTAAAATTTACGCTCGCCCGTGGCACCCTGTTTCTACATCCGACCCCCAAAGATGCCACTATTTCCCTCGATGGGAACGTACTGGAAGACATCCCGGAAAACGGTCTTACGCTGCGACCCGGTGAGTATTTTGTGAAAGCTACCCGCAAAGGTTATGAACCGTATAAGCAGGCTGTCCGTGTTACTGCTTCCGACGGCATTTCATTAAACATCCCGATGCAACCCAAAACCCGCGAACACGCCCTCATTCGGTCTGCTATTTTCCCCGGCTGGGGACAGAAATACGGCGAAAAAACCGGACGCGGCAACTTGCTGCTGATCGGTGAAATTGTTTCGCTCACCGGTGTGCTGACAACCAACATTATGTATGAAACCAAACTCAATGATTTCAACGAGGCGCAGGACACTTACAAACGCGCGTTTAATGGCGCTGATATTGAAAATGCCCGCAAAGACATGCTCTCGGCCCACGACGATCTGGTCACTCTGGATGACCAACGCCGCACCTGGACAAGTGCCGCCCTCGCCATTTGGGCAATCGGCTTGATTGACGCGGCGATATTCCCGCCACTCCGCCCGGAATATGTGCACAATGGATATCGAGTAAGTATGTCATTGGCGTTTTAGTTGGATTGTAGTATTTTGGCAAACGATATTATGATCCGGGTATTGGGAGATTCCTGACTGTTGACCGATTTGCGGATATGTATCCTTCTTTAACGCCT
>JAFGDW010000165.1 GCA_016931935.1 Candidatus Zhuqueibacterota bacterium
CCTGTGAATCCGTGAAATCCTGTCTAAAATATGTTTTAACATTTTCTGCCAAAAAATGTCAGAAAATAATTTCTCAGTTACTAACAATTCTCAAATTATCAATAAATCCGGTACCTGCGAACTTTAATTCTGAATTAGTTGTCTTCAAACGCTTCATTCCGCCACATTTTCGTCATATCATACGGCGCAGCACCACCGCCAAGATACTGATGAAACCAATCCAAATGGGCATTGTAATAAAACGGCATGGATTTCACAAAATCCGGCCAGTGACCGTCATTTTTAAACACAATAATGCGCGATGGCACGCCCATTTTTTGTAAATCGGTAAATAGCTCCAAACTCTGCGTGTATGGCACGCGATAGTCGCGTTCGCCGGTGATAATCAGCATGGGTGTTTTAAATTTCTCTACAAAATTGGATGGCGACATGGTCTGATAAATATCAGAATTCCACGGTGCGCCCCCCAAATCCCATTCGGGAAACCACAGCTCTTCGGTAGCGCTGTACATGGCACGCAAATCGTAAACGCCCATCATGGAGACAAAGCATTTAAACAGTCCGTTTTCGTTGTGACCTTCGAGCCAGTCAATGGCATAGCCGCCCCACGACCAACCCATCGCGCCAATCCGGTCGGGATCGATGTAATCGAGCGTGGCAAGATGTTCGGTGACATCGAGAACATCTTCAATTACTTTTCCTGACCAGTCTTTGGAAATGGCAGCGGTAAATTCCTGACCGTAACCGGTCGAGCCGTGCGGATTGGGAAATGCCACGACATATCCCGCGCCGGGATAGACTTGCCAATCACCACGAAACGAATCCGACCACTGCATTTGCGGACCGCCATGCACATTGACAATCAACGGATATTTTTTCGTCGGATCGAAATTGTGCGGCTTAACGATAAATGTATGAATATCCTGGCCATCTGCTCCCTTTACCCATATTTGTTCCGCCGGGCGAATATCCACATTATCAACAACAGTCTGATTGACGAATGTGAGCTGCTGAAGATTTTTACCATTCACATCTGCCCGGAATAATTCAGTCGGTTTGCCCACACGACGATCGACAAATGTGATCCATTTGCTATTCGGTGAAATAGCGATTCCCGCGAGTGCATTGACATGTTCTATTTTCTCAAGTTTGCCCGATGGCACCTGGACACGATACAGCGGATAATAGCCACGTTCTTCAGCAATAAAATAAATTGATTTTGAATTTGGCGCCCACACAAAGCTGGAAACATTATTATCAAAGTCGGGGGTAAGCTCCACAGATGAACCGGTTTTCCTATTGTACAGCGCCAATCGGAACCGGTCAGCTTCAAATGTAGGGATAACCTGTTTGATATAAGCAATATACTCTCCATCCGGTGAATACTGAGGATCGCTGTCGTAGGCCTTGTTTCCAGCTGTTATATTGACGGGATTGCCGCCTTTCATCGGAACAACAAAAATATCATTGTTAGTGGATTCAGCCGGATTCTTGACTTGTTTAGAAACAAAACACAGTTCACGGTTATCCGGGGAAATAGTGTATCCTGTGCCGCCACCAAGTGAAAATGGTGGCGAATTATATTTTCCGGGAGTCATATCGCGGACATCACCTGTTGCTACATCCAGAACCATTGTATGCGTGTATTTCCCATCAGTATAATAATTCCAATGGCGAAACAACAATTCATCAGCCATGTGCGCTTGCAGCGGACCATTTTCCAGATTGTCGTTAATTTTTTGATTGCAGCTATCATCCGCGCCACATTCGGGAAAAACATCTGTATTGAACACAATGGATGTTCCATCCGGCGACCATTCGGGATCAGCTACTTCCGTGGAAATTGTAGTCAGTTGCTTCGGTTCGCCAAGGCCAACCGGCAGTAACCAAATCTGTTGGCCATCCTTTCGCGTGGAAAGAAACATGAGTTGTGTGCCATCCGGAGACCAACGGGGATGCGTATCTGCTTTTTCGTCGGTGGTAAGTTGGCGTGGTTTACCACCATTGGCATCGATCATGTAAATATCCGAGTTTGATGTCCCTTTTTCCAGACAATAGCTGGTGACAACAAACGCGATGGATTTCCCATCAGGAGAAATCTGCGGATCACTGACTGCTTTGATATCATACAGATCGGCAATAGCGAACGCACGTTTTTGTGCAGTAAGCTGGTTCGAAAGTAGAAATAGAAATCCGATAAAAATCCAGACTTTATTCATAAAATAGCTCTCCTCTGCCTTTTATGTTCAATTGAAAATCACATTAAATGAAACGAACGCAGCCAAAATCGAATTTGTGCTGCAGGAGCTGGTATCACGCAACTGCAATAATTCAAATATAAAATCTTTTCCCACGATTGCAAGCAGAAACATTGACATTCGCCGGATTTTTCCGTATATTACTTTTTCGCAACATAAAAATTAGCCAGTCTGAACGATAGGTGACGATAGAATTTGCGTTAATTGTGGTTATTTCATGGCATACAAATTTTATCAATTATTCAATTTCACTATTAAAGTGGACAATAACCATGACCATTGCTTTTTTATTATTTGAAAATGTCACTATTCTTGATGTCGTCGGCCCTTAAGAAGTGCTTTCGAGACTTCCCGATACTACGATTCGGTTCGTGGCAACCAAATCCGGCTGGTACGGTGATTCAAAAGGTTTGAAACTGCATGCCGAACATGAATTAGAGAATTTTAAACATCCTGATATTGTCATTATTCCCGGCGGTTTTGGGATTGATGCGATTTTAGATAATGCCGACATTATCCGCTGGATTCAAAACGCCCATCAAACCAGTACCTGGACGGTATCGGTTTGTTCCGGTTCGTTGTTATTGGCCGCAGCAGGTATCCTGAAAGACTGTAGCGCTACCACCCATTGGCTGCGAAAAGATCAACTTCGGCGCTACGGCGTTAACGTTATGGACGAGCGTTACGTGAAAGATGGAAATATTTTGACATCAGCGGGCGTGTCGGCAGGAATTGATATGGCGCTTTATCTGACCAGCTTGATCGTTAATGAAAATTATGCAAAAGCGATTCAACTCAGTATGGAATAACGATCCGCAGCCACCATTTGATACCGGCAGCCCGGGCAAGGCGCCCAAAGAACTTGTGGATAGATTAATTCAGTTACGTCATTCACAAAGATAATATGGTAAACATCAATTTAACTTTTGAGACTTTTAGTCCGATTTCATTAACGAACTTTTAAATCTCAAACTTTTAAATAGTGTCTTGTCAATTAGAAAATTTATGCTTCGACAAGCTCAGTATACGTTCCCTGAGCTTGTCAAAGGGAACATTTTATCGACATAATAAAGTTGACATGACACTAGATTAATTCACTCTTCAATGATAATTGTAACACTGGAACAGAGCTATGCACATCACATCAATTCAACTTCAAAGAGATCAATTTCCGACAACCAAACACTATCCATTTAGCTTACCTCTAATTCAGCAAATGGACAAAATCGTATTTTCTAAGCCAATTACATTTTTTATCGGTGAAAATGGTTCTGGCAAATCCACGCTGCTACAGGCGATTACGCAACGTTGCGGCGTCCATATTTGGCAAGACACCGAACGACCGAAATATACTGTGAATCCTTTTGAGAATGAACTACGTAATACCATCAACGTGACGTGGCGAAACGGTAAAGTTCACGGCTCGTTTTTCAGTTCTCAGCATTTCCGGTTCTTTTCACAAATACTAGATGAATGGGCAATTGATGATGATCGTAATTTGCAGCGATTCGGGGGAACATCACTGATGGCGCAATCGCATGGGCAGTCATTGATGGCATATTTTCAGTCTCGCTATAAAATCAAAGGACTCTACTTTTTGGATGAACCGGAAACAGCGCTATCGCCACGCTCACAAATTCAGCTACTTAATCTTCTGATCGAAATGAGTAAGCAGGGGCATGCACAGTTCATCGTTGCCACACACTCACCAATTTTGCTGGCCTGTCCCGATGCTGATATTTACAGTTTTGATCACATACCAGTGCAGAAGATTAAGTATGAAGACACGGAGTATTACAAACTCTATCATGCGTTTTTAACCGATAGAAATCAATTTTTAGAGACAATTTAATATGCTAACTTTTCTTGTGTGGATATTTTTATTTATTTTCTGTTGGCCGCTAGCTTTATTAGCGCTTATTCTTTATCCGATCATCTGGTTGTTGTTGCTGCCATTTCGCATACTTGGAGTCGCCGTAAGTGGCATTCTGGAATTAATCTACGGTATTATTACGTTACCGATTCGAATTTTTACCGGTAGCCCGCATCGTCATAGAACTTCGGGCTAATTTCGAATTTTTGATGAAATGTTTTTAATGACAGGATTTACATGATAAGCAGAAATATTTTCAGTCGATTAAACGTTAGCCCAGCTATCGGATGATAATTGTTATCCTCTGTTTTGGCATTGAATATTGATACTTTCGACAAGGCAGAAGTTGATGGTTTGTAAAAATTGCATAGTGCGGTAAGCCTAGCAAGTTCTTTGCACCATGCGCCATGCCCTCTGCGCTTTGCGAAATACAATAACAATATCAAAAAAACAATTTATACAATTACCATATATTTTTGAGAGGATATAAAAAAATATCCTGTACATCTTGTGCATCCTGTCATTTTTTTCTTAAACCCTGTGGAGTAAAAAATGAACCGAACAATTGAATCGATTTGTGTCTACTGTGCATCGAGCCGGCAGGTGGACCCTATTTATACGGAGACGGCGGCAACTCTTGGCAGACTAATTGCCGAGGCCGGATACACACTGGTATACGGCGGTTCTGCCCGTGGAACCATGGGTGCGTTAGCGAATGCCGCACTCAATGCTGGTGGCAAAGTAACTGGCGTTATGCCTGAGTTTATGTGCGACCTTGAATGGCATCACGACGGCTTGACAAAACTGGTCATGTCGAAGTCATTGCACGATCGCAAACAAAAAATGCTGAATTTGTCCGACGCAATCGTCGCGCTGGCCGGTGGCTCGGGAACATTGGATGAATTACTGGAAGCGATTTCGCTAAAACGATTGGGTACATTCACCGGGCCAATTGTAATTGTCAACACCAATCATTTCTACGATCACTTGTTCCAATTACTCGATAATATCATCACCCAACGATTCATGCACGAACGACACCGCGCCATTTGGACTGAGGTGACAACATCTGAACAGGTGATACCCGCTATTCTCAGCGCAGTGGATTGGTCGCCCGACGAACGGCATTTTGCTGTGGTTTGATTATCGTTTGTATCTAAGCAAAATTTTCTTCTTGATCAAAAGATGAAGCTTACATTTTGTTTGTCTTTTTTCTAATTAATAACGAAGAAACTTAGATATAATTTCCCGATGAGACGATACCATGGAAGAAATCATTAAGGAATATGATGCAATATTGAATGACAAGAAAAGTTTAACCATACAGGATAGTAAATTCAGAAATTATCATGTAGCCGAGTTTAATGATGGTACACTTGTTTTAAAGCCAAAGATGTTAGTGCACGATGATGAAATTTCCGAAAACACATTACGTATGATGGATCAGGCGATCACTAACTAGTGCCTGAACGAAAACCCATGAAAAGTGAAGAATTTTCATAAACAAACGCATAAAATTTTAGCGCGCATAATTGGGTATTGTCCA
>JAFGDW010000166.1 GCA_016931935.1 Candidatus Zhuqueibacterota bacterium
GATTCACAGGATTTGTATAATCTCTTCCTCTAAGAAATCCTGTTCATCCTGTTATCCTGTCTAATTTTTTTAATTCTGGTTTATCCATGTTAGGAGAGATCAATTATGAAATATTCGACTATTGTTTTTGCATTTACGATAGTGCTGCTAGTTTCATTTTGTTCCCGTAAAGATGAGAATCAGAAAAAAGAACAACTTGAAGAACACAGTTTATCAATGGATGAATCCGTTCAACAGCCGTGGATTCATTTGAATATCGATTCGTTAGCTACCACCATCGATCAATTTATTACAGAAGCTGCACTGTCACCCAACGATCTCGAAAAACGCAAGCAACTAGTCTCTTATGCTATTGATCAGGCCAATCATATAATTTATGCAACCGGAACCGGAATTCCTCAGCAACAGGCTGCATCACCTTCAATCGCGCTCAACTACGCGAAAAAGGCTGCGAAAATGGAGGCGCTGCGCTGGGCAACTTATATTAATCAGTGGCGAACCGATATTTCTTATAGTCCATTTGGTTCTGATATTTCAATAAATGCCAACGGACAAATTTTAAAAGAAATCGTTCAGCCCGATAATAGTGTCAAAGTGCTTATTTATATGAAATATTAACTATTGAACTTACGCAGTTACACTAATTTCATCTTATTCTTTCTACTATCCAATTTACTCCATAACATCGTTAATATTAATTCCGATATTTTTTTGTTGGAGTAATACGCCTTATTTTTTATTACCTTCCCGTTGTATTACGGTTAAACTTCTTTTGAGCATTGCCGATATTTTTTTTGTTATCCCTTAATTTATTGTATGTATCTAAATTTGCCGGCAGTGAAAAAATGTTTTCCCGATAGCACGCAATTATGCAAAAGGGCAATGCATTTTTTTAGTGCACGCCGCCTAAATTTCATGATCGTTCATTTTGAGTAATTGTCATTCCAGAAACGCAAGCCTGGTCACAAGATGGATGATAATAAATACAATGCCATTAATAATCGACACATTCTACCTAATTCTACCAATTGTATCAGAAAAGGCCCTTTCCTAAATAATGCGTAAGGTTGTATTATGCGAGAGAACGGAATTAAAGATTCACCTGCCAGATCGCTATATCCGCTTGAGACAATATTTAAGTTGTTAGATAACTTTGATGATATAATCATCGTTGTTGATAATTTATCATGCATAGTATATTTTAATTTATATGCCAAAAATACATTGTTTGATGAAATCGGTGTTCGTCTCCCTATACAGTTTTCCAATGTATTTGGTATAAATCTGTTTGAGTTAACTCCTAATAATCATGAGTTTCTCGAGGTGACAATAAATAATAAACAATTAAAATATAAATATAATATAACACGTCTTTCCGAAACTTATCAATGTATCGTCCTTAAACCCGTCACATTAGTGACACAAATTGAATTTCTAAAATCGCGTATCGATGAAATTTATAATTTCCTGCCAAGCGCAGTACTTACGATTGATAATAAAGGGATTGTAACCGGATGGAACAAGCGCGCCGCAGCCATGTTCAGTATTGAAGCGGCTGAAATAATCGGGAAGAATATTTCCAATTTCAGGGAAATCTCGACTGATTTATTTAAGACGGCCGAAAATGCTGAATGTAAAATATTTACGCGAACCGGAATTGAAAAATTAGTTGTTCGCAATACTGCATTTCTTAAAGATGCTAATGGCGTTGTAAATGGCACCATTGTTACACTCGAAGATTTATCAAATATAATTGAAATAAAGGATGAACTTGAACGGGCACAACATGATCGTGCGACAGTCATTGAAGAGCTGGAATCTACGAATCAACAATTAGAACGTGCTATTGCCCGCGCGAATCAAATGGCACTAGCAGCAGAATTAGCAAATATTTCGAAATCAGAATTTTTGGCAAACATGAGTCATGAAATTCGAACCCCAATGAACGGGATTATCGGATTAACAGACTTGCTATTTGATACTGAATTGACCAATGTCCAGTCTCAATATCTGGCCATGCTTAAAAATAGTGCATCACAATTATTATCCTTATTAAATGATATTCTGGATTTCTCAAAAATTGAAGCCGGCCAGTTAGACCTTGAAAGCATAGAATTTAATTTGTACGATATTGTTGAAAATATCAGTGATATAATTATTCAGAAAATTGAAGAAAAAAACCTTGAGCTCAATATTTTTATACATACGGGAACACCACGATTTTTAATGGGTGATCCATCCCGTCTCCGACAAATTCTTGTAAATTTGGTTAGTAATGGAATTAAATTCACTGATAAAGGCGATATTACAATTGAAGTTAAGCTGGAAAGCCGTCACGACGAAAAGGTGAAGTTACATTTCATTGTTGCAGATACGGGTATCGGAATTCCTCAAAATCGTCAAAAGGCAATTTTTAAAAGTTTCACTCAAGCGGATAGCTCCACTACACGAAAATATGGCGGTACCGGACTTGGGCTTACTATCTCGAAACAACTAGTCAAAATGATGGATGGTGATATTTGGGTTGAAAGTAAATTGGAGAAAGGTAGTAAATTTCATTTTACTGTAACGTTGCCAGAGCGAGCTGCAAACACAAACGAAAGCATGATTATTACTCACCATCTGAAAGGATTAAAAGTACTGGCAGTTGATGATAATTCAACAAACCTTTTAATATTAAATGAAATGTTAAAATCGTTTTCCTGCACTCCCACGCTCTTCGATAAACCGGATGATTTAATTGATCACTTAAATCAAGGACATGGTTGCAATTTAATTATAACTGATTTTAAAATGCCAGCAATGAGCGGGGATCAGTTAATTAGGAAAATTCGTGAGCATAAGACTTATAGCGCAATTCCGATACTGTTGCTTACGTCTGTCGGACGGAATAAAAAATTATCTGAAATTGAAAAACTTGGGGCCATTTCTACGCTCACAAAACCTGTGAAGCGCGCACAGCTATTGGATGCTATTAATCAAAGTATTGGAAAAAAATCCAATTTACCGGAGACTCAGTCAAGGCAGGAAAGTTCGTCAATTAGCCGGTTAGCTGCTCTGGGTGATACTGTGCGAATTCTACTTGTTGAAGACAATATAATCAATCAAAAAGTAACGACAGCCTTGCTAAAAAAGACAGGTATTCCGATTGATATTGCCGGAGATGGTAAAATTGCTTTGGAAACCTTAAAAAAACAACGTTATGATGTCATTATCATGGATGTGCAAATGCCTAATATGGATGGTTTTACAGCAACCTATAAAATTCGCACCGAATTAAATATGAATACTATTCCGATTATAGCAATGACTGCGCATGCAATGAAAGGTGACAGGGAAAAATGTCTTGAAGCTGGCATGAATGATTATATCTCCAAGCCGATTGAATCCGAAGAGTTATTTCAAAAATTGTCCGACTGGTTGAACAAAACTAAGAAAAAGGAAATTTGAGCGTACTGGTGTCCACTTGGCTAAAGGCTTGCCCGCTTTGATCTGCATACCAAATGTCGCATTAAATTTTCGGTAGATTTTTCATTGTTGTTTTGCATGATACTTAACCAAGAGATGAAATACGTTTATTTGATCGATAGAATTTATTATAATTTTCCCCGAATTGGAGGATCTTTATGGATTCAACATATTCTTCAAGCGCTAAAATTGATGTGACGACTGAAGATGCTCAATTAGAACACGTGCTTGAACGTACTAACCAAATGTTGGTCAACGCTGAAGTTGATAATTATGCTACAAAAATATTTCTAAAAAATATGAGTCACAAAGTCCGTACATCCATGAATGGTATTCTAGGTTTTGTAGATTTAATTTTTCATAGCGAGTTGACAGGTAAACAACATCGATATCTCGAATTAGTAAAAAATAGTGCATATGAATTGTTGATTTACCTTGATGATCATATTGATTTGTCCCAAATTGAAATTGAACAATATAAAACATCTTCCGTTACGTTCAATTTAATCACATTATTGGAAACAGTTGTTGACCTTCTTTATCAGCAACTTCATGAAAAATCGATACAATTGCATCTTCACGTAGAGAAGAACGTACCGGCGTATGTTATGGGCGATGCAGAGCGTTTAATTCGGACATTTATAAATTTGTTATCAAAATCTCATGATGGATCGACACTGAATGATGTTGTTATTAACGTCTCGGTGGCAGATTGTTCATCTAAGTATATCACACTAGCGTTTTGGATATACAATTCCGATGGCAAAATGTTAATCGCTCCCGAATTGAATAGCTATACTGCGGTTGAATCACCTATGGGAAATCGTGTTCATCCTGGTCATAACCTTGGGCTGGCAATTGCTAGTTATTTTATTCAATCTCAAAATGGTAGTTTATATGGCAGGCGTCAGGAAAATTATGGCACAAATTTTTATTTTACTATAAAATTACCGCTTGCAACCAACGAAAGTCAATTATCAGGAAATCCAAAGACTCCGATATCAGAAAAAAATATTTTAATAGTAGCAGATAATTCCATTAATAGTGCAATCATCGAAAAATCATTTTCAGCTCAAGCCAAACAAATTACCATAGCAAATGAAAATGATAATATTTCAAATCTGTTAGATACCAAAGAAGTCGATTTAATCATAATTGATATATCCAGAAGTTCGCAATTTGCATCAACTGTCTTTTCTGAAATTTTGAAACGGTCATATTTAATTCCAAAAACAGTAGTCCTTATTGATCGTGACACCCCCTATTTTAAATCGTTTCCTGAATTTGAACAATTGAATACTATTTTTAAGCCATGCAAATGCCATCAGGTCAGCAATGCTATTTCCAGGGTTACAGATGATAATTATAATTATTCAATCCAAAAACAAACGTATAGCAACTATAATCAAAAACGAATATTACTCGTTGAAGATATTCTGGTCAACCAGATACTGGCTAAAACGCTTCTAAAAGATACTGGAATTTTAATCGATGTGGCTGAAGATGGCGAAAAGGCACTTCAGGCACTTGAAAATAATGAGTACGACCTGGTGCTTATGGATGTTCAAATGCCACTCATGGATGGAATAACAGCAACCAAGATAATTCGAAATGAAATGAACTTGAAAGATATTCCGATTATTGCAATGACCGCCCAGATAATGACTGAAGACAAAGAAATGTGTATGGATGCAGGTATGAATGACTACATCTCCAAACCTATAAGAAATGATGAATTACATGAAATTTTGCAAAAATGGCTTAAAAAATAGTATTAATAATCAGCAAATCGTTGATTGCAAAATTCGGGAGCCAATCATTTTTCAATTATGCTGAATTTTCTACAAAAATATCGAATCAAACATAGAATAATATTTCTATCAATCGCCTCATTTAGTTCATTTTTATTTATTCTGATTGTGAGCTGGTACTTCGCACGATCAAATAGAATGTTTCTAAAAAATGATGCGATGGAATATATTGCTGGTGTTGAATTATGCAGAGATATGGATCGTACTATTACCGAGGTACATCATTCCTTTCAAAGCTATTTTTACATAAAATCTGCACAGCAAACTCAAAAAGCGGATTCTCTGAACCTTGAATTTAGTCAATTGCTAAATCGTGGTTTAAAAATAAGCACGCTTAATATTGATAACATCTCAAAAATTCAATTGCTTTACGATCGGTATTATAATGCAGGAATTACACTATGTAATTCATTCGCTGAAAACCAAACAAACGTAAATGATTTAACCAAAATACAAAATTTTAATTTTCTGTACTCGAAAGCAAAGAATGTAATTGCTGAAATTATTGGTGAACAAGAAGCCAGAATGCGAATTGCATTTGAAAATACGCAAAATAGTTACGGATATTCAACCTATTACATCAGTGCAATTATTTTTGTTATTATTGTTGTGTTTTCAGTTTTTTCTTATTATCTGACGCGATCAATCATTAATCCTTTAAGAGAAGTTGTTGATGCCGCCAATAAGCTTGCAAATGGGGATATTGATGTTATCCTTGAAATTAATTCACAAGATGAAATTAGTGAATTGAAACAAGCATTTGCTTCATTGATTAATGTAACACATTATCTGACAGATGCTGCAAATGCTATCGGACAAGGAAATTACACTCATCCAATAAAGCCTCGCGGTAGGCGCGACAAATTGGGACAAGCACTTCTGTCGATGCAGAAGAATTTGGTGGAAATGTCGGATGAAACAAAATCGCAAAACTGGTTGAAAACAGGTTTAGCAGAATTAAATGACAGTACACAGGGTGTCCAAAAAGTATCGGAACTGGCGCAAAATATCATTACATTTTTGTGTAATTACATGAAAGTTCAAATTGGCGCTATTTATTTGTTTGAGAAAAACGAAGTATTAAAATTGACTGGTACGTATGCCTATAATTCACGCAAACAGCTATCCGATGAATTCCGAATTGGTGAGGGGATAATCGGACAGGCGGCAATGGAAAAGCAACATATATTGATAACAAATGTTCCTGAAAACTATTCAGTCATTTCGTCCGGATTAGGCGAAGCTGTACCAAGACATTTGGTTGTGCTTCCGTTTTACTTTGAAAACCAGTTGATTGGTGTGTTGGAACTCGGTTCGTTCGAGTCATTTGACAATATAATGATCGAATTCCTGAAACAGACGGCTGAAAAAATCGCAATTGCAATTCATACATCCCAATCGCAACACCAGGTAAAAGAGTTATTGCATAAATATCAACTTCAGGCGAAAAAACTTGAAGAACAACAAGAAGTTATGAAACAGATAAACGAAGAGCTGGAAGAACAGACACGGTATCTGAAGGAATCAGAAGCGCGACTGCAGTTACAACAACAGGAGCTACAACAAACAAATGACGCGCTGGAAGATAAGACTCAGGAACTTGAACGCCAAAAAGCAGACATTCAGAAAAAAAATCAGCAGCTTGAAGAAACACGGCAGTTGTTGGAAATGAAGGCAAAGGATCTGGAATTGACAAGTCGCTTTAAATCCGAATTTTTAGCTAACATGTCACATGAACTTCGGACACCATTAAACAGCCTATTAATTTTATCTAAATTGCTTCAGGATAATAAAGACGGAAACCTGACTGATAAACAAATTGAATTTGCAAAAACGATTCACGGTGCCGGCAGCGATTTACTTATGCTCATAAATGATATTCTGGATTTGAGCAAAGTTGAGTCCGGAAAAATGGATATCAATATTGATCATGTAAATGTAGCCGAATTTGTTGATAATATAAAACGTATTTTTACACATGTTGCAGAAGATAAAGGTTTATACTTTAAAACTGAAATTGATCCCAATCTACCTAAAATAGTGCAAACCGATAAATTCAGGGTTGAACAAATTATCCGCAATTTTATGTCGAATGCGTTCAAATTCACATCAAATGGCGGAGTTACGCTGCATCTATTTACATCAACAACTAACTCAGATGATGATTCAGAAATAATTCCACGCATTTCCATTGCAGTTGCGGATTCAGGTAAAGGCATTGCTAAAGATAAGCAGAAACTGATTTTTGAAGCATTTCAGCAGGAAGATGGCACCACCAGCAGAAAATATGGTGGAACCGGTTTGGGCTTATCGATTTCCAAGGAATTAGCACGACTACTTGATGGTGAAATTACTATCGAAAGCGAATCAGGAAAAGGCAGCACATTTACACTACACATACCTATTACCTGGAGAAAAGGAAATGTCGATTCTATTGCATCTTTAATTGAAAAAACGGACAAAAATGAAGCCGAAATACCTATTACAATTGTTGATGATACCCATCTCTCAAAAGATTCACTCAATGCCAAGCAGCCAATTACAGGAGAAGTCTCTCCAATAAACGATGACCGGAATAACTTGACAATTGATGATAAGACGTTATTAATCATCGATGATGATGATAATTCTATCGATCTCATTTCAAATTATGCCCATGAAAAAGAATACAAATGCCTGGTCGCGAAAACCGGTCAAGACGGCGTTGCACTTGCACAACGCTATCAACCAAATGCAATTATTCTTGATATTGGTCTCCCTGTTCAGGATGGAATCGAAGTTTTATCTGAACTGAAAGATGATTCAAAAACACGTCATATACCGGTTCACTTGATTTCCGGTTCGGAAAAGTTCGACGAATCACGGCGAATGGGATCGATTGGTTTCCTTCAAAAGCCAGCATCAGTTGAATCACTCAACCTGGCATTTACACGAATGGAAGGCGTGTTTTCAAAACAAATAAAAAAATTACTGATTATTGAAGATGATATTGTTTTGCAAAAAAGTATGATTGAATTGGTTGATGATAAAGATATCCAAACCGCAGGTGTCACAACCGGCGAAGATGCGCTAAAATTGCTACGTGAAGAGACATTCGATTGCATGGTCGTTGATTTGGGATTGAATGATATGTCAGGCTTTGAATTGATCCGGCAGGTACGTGAGGATGAAGCGATTCCTGAAATGCCAATTATTGTCCATACTGGCCGAGACCTGACGGTAGATGAAAAAAGCATGCTTAATGAATATGCTGAACGAATCATAATAAAAGGCACAGATTCTCTGGAACACTTACTTGACGAGACAGCCTTGTTTCTACACCGAGTTGAAGCCGATTTGGCTCCGAATAAACAAAAAGTTATTCGCATGCTTCATGAAAAAGAAATGGTATTTGAAGACAAAACTTTTTTGATTGTTGATGATGACATGCGAAATGTATTTGCCTTGACTCACATCATTGAGGGTAAAGGTGCCAAAGTAGTGGTTGGAAAAAATGGCAGAGAGGGTTTATCACAACTGGACGAACATCCGGAAATTGATATTGTACTTATGGATATTATGATGCCTGAAATGGATGGCTATGAAGCAATGCGGCACATCCGTATGCTTGAACGATTCAAATCGTTGCCGATCATCGCATTGACAGCCAACATAATGAAAGAGGATCGGGAGAAATGTATTGAAGCTGGGGCAAATGATTATATGGCAAAACCAATTCAGGAAGATAAATTACTTGCCTTGATCAAAAAATGGCTTTGATAATAACCGTATTATGGAAAATGGAAATTATTGCCAATTCATAAATCAATCATGAAGTCAAGGCTGCCACGTCATTCTGAGTCAGCGTATTTTGCTGAGGAAGAATCTCATGCCATGTAACCTTTTGAGGCAAAAGATACTTTGCTCCGCGTTGATTCGTTCAGAATGACGACTAGTTTACTCGGAGTGAAGTATCTTCATCGTCGGCTTTCATTTATAAAACAAACGATACAGGTTATGCGCTTAAATTATGTGAAATCCATAAAGGCCCAGCCTGTTTACTTTATTGTATTTCAAGCAAATAAAGCCGGACAGGAAATACACTCCCTTTATCAGAAATAAGTTAAACGTAATGGTATTGATTCATAGATAATTCTAATAAATATTGCACCTTTCCAAATCATAAAATGTATTACTAAATAAATGAATAGCTATGGAATTAAATGAAAAAGCCAAGGTTTTGATCGTTGATGATAGAATGGATAATTTGTTTTCTCTTGAAAGCATACTTGAAAGTCTCAGTGTGATCATCATAAAAGCGATGTCTGGCAATGAAGCGCTTGCAAAATTATTAGAACACGATATAGCAGTTGTATTATTGGATGTGCAGATGCCTGAAATGGATGGATTTGAAGTTGCTCGATTAATGCGTGGTTCCGAGCGTACAAAGCGTATCCCGATTATTTTTGTGACTGCAATTAATAAAGATTCAAAGCACATATTTAAGGGGTACGAATCCGGGGCTGTTGATTATCTGTTTAAACCAATCGAACCAGAAATATTATGCAGCAAAGTAAAAGTATTCGTGGATTTGTTCAACCAACAAAAAACACTTGAAAAACAAACAAATTTTCTTCAAAAAACAGTCGAGAAACTTGAAATTGCTAAACAGGTTGCAGAAGATGCCACACGTTCGAAAAGCGAATTTTTGGCAAATATGAGTCATGAAATTCGTACACCCATGAACGGCATTACCGGATTAACGAATATCTTGCTTGATACGCCGCTATCTAATGACCAGCGTCAATATTTAGGTATGATTAAGAATAGTGCAGAACAACTTTTAGGAATTCTGAATGATATTCTCGATTTCTCCAAAATTGAAGCAGGACAGCTTCACCTGGAGGAAATTGAATTTGACCTGCGGGAGACGATCGAAAGTGTCTCTGATATTTTTGTTCAACGCATGGAAGAAAAAGGACTGATTTTTAATGTGTCACTCCCCCTTTCGCTACCACGAATTGTCATTGGTGATCCGGGACGTTTAAAACAAATTTTTGTGAATCTAATCGGTAATGCTATAAAATTTACAGAGCATGGAGAAATTTCAATCAACGCAATTAATAACAATCAAACAAATGAGGAAATTATCTATCTCGAATTCTTTGTAAAGGATTCCGGAATCGGAATTGCACCGGAGCGGCTCGATGCCATTTTTCAAAGTTTCACACAGGAGGATAGTTCAACAACCCGTAAGTTTGGTGGTACAGGACTCGGATTAACAATATCCAAACAATTAACCGAAAAAATGGGCGGACGTATATGGGTAACGAGTATCCAGGGAAAGGGCAGTGCTTTTCATTTTACAGCAATGTTTAAGCTACCTTCCAAAGTTGAAACTATTAACATTAATAAATTTGCAGAATATAGAAACTTTTCGGTCGCTTTGCTCGTTCCCAATCAAACCAGGCGATCTATTATTGAAGTTCTACTTCATGAATTGGAATGCACTCTCACAAACGTAAAGGATGAAGTTACATTACTTCGTTTCCAGGACGAAGACTCATTTGATATAATAATCATTGATACTACCAGTTACTCTCAAAATATAACAGAATTAATAACAGCAATTGAATCGAAGAAACATCAAAAAAAACAAAACGTTATTTTATTGACCCCGGTAAAGAAAAGTGAAGAATTGAATCAACTAACACAACGTGGCCATATTTGGACGGTAACTAATCCTATAAAACTTAATTCATTTTTAACAACCATTGAAAAAGCAGCAGGTGTTTATAAATACCCGGCAATCAATGATAATTTGAGTGAGGAGTTGTCGATCGTCGAATATGTAAAATTAAGTTTACAGAAGGTGAAGGATGAATTGCGTATTCTGTTGGTCGAGGATAATGTAATCAATCAAAAAGTTGCAGTAAATTTATTAAATAAAATTGGACTAAAAGTCGAAATTGTAAACGACGGTGCTGTTTCAATCGAGAAAATTAAAAAGCAAGATTACGATCTTGTCCTTATGGATGTTCAAATGCCCAATATGGACGGATTTACCGCTACTCGTAAGATTCGTGAGCTTGGCTATAATGATCTTCCCATTATCGCAATGACCGCCCATGCAATGAAAGGCGACAAAGAAAAATGTGTCGCTAACGGCATGAACGATTACATTTCGAAACCAATCGAGCCGGAGGAAATGTATCAAACTATTTTAACATGGATTCTTCAAACCCACTAAATTTTCTCATCGATACTTGATATTCTTCTGTGAATTACACCATCCTGATTGATGTAGCAAGTTTGACCTTGCAGAATTGTAATAAATTTATTATATTTAGCAACTTTATTACATAGCAGGATCGTTCATGAAATCCATTTATTCTACTTTTGATTTAATATTTATCTCACTAATGAGTGCATTCGGTCTCGCCATAAAGCCAATTGTTGGACCGATAATAAATAGTATCACGTCATCGTTATTATTGCCGGGCGGAGTGATTGCCGGTGCGATTTATCTTATATGGCCAATGTTAGCGTTGCTTATAATTAATCGGAAGGGTAGTGCAATTTTAGTTGGTATCGTACAGGGGACTGTTATATCTATTACCGGAATATATGGATCTCATGGAATTATCTCTCTGGCAATTTATTCATTACCCTGCATAATCATTGAATTTGTCTACTTTACCATGTCTCCGCTAAATCCTGCATTGGCACGCTTTGTTGCAACTGCAGCGGGCAACGTTTCCGGTATGCTTTTCATTTCTGTTCTTTTTATTCGAATGCCCTTATCCATTCTATTAATTGGCATTATTCCGGCCTTCCTGTTTGGCGGATTTGCCGGTATTTTTGCTAATTTATTCTCTATTAGACTAATGAAAATATTGGGGAAATCAAATAGATTGCACGATAAATAATAATCGTTTTAAAATGAAAAAGCCCAAAGCGGACGTAATATTCACTTTGGGCTTTTAAAATAAATGATATACAACTTATTCAGCAATTTCCACAATCGGGTGAGCTATTTTTTTTGCAGCTTCATCAAAGTTAAATTCTTTGTATGTTGGGCTTTTAGGGTTATGGCACGTTTTGCAGGTTTCTGCTGTAATTGTCGTCAATCCGACTGTCTCCCCTTTTATCGTGCCAGCTGTAATATCTTTCATAACTTTCATGGATTTATAAGCTGAGCCGGGTCCATGACACGCTTCACATGAAACGCCTTCTTCCATTGTTAATTTATCCCCATGAATTTCAGAAGATGCGCCATGTCCGGTAACATGACATGAAAGACATTGATCCGCTTTTTGAGGATCACCTTCTACGCCAGCTTTTTTAGCGACTGCTTTTGCTTCTTCCGTTGCCAATGTCTCAAAAGCTTTTGCATGGCCTGATTCTGACCAGATGGAAAATTGTTTTCCTGTCTTGGCTTTATTATGGCACATTTTACATGACTTCACGCCAACATACGTATTTTGCGCTTCCACTGCTGAGAATGCAAAGACCATAAATGCTACCAGAAATAACAGGCTTAATGCGATACGTACCTTCATGTAGGACCTCCCGTTAGTTAAACTTTATTATTTTGGAATTTAATGTATTTTATTGTGAATGTCAAGTAGAAAATACATAAAAGTTAACAATCTAAGTTTTATTAAAATAAGACGATAGTTGTCGTGTTTCTTCTGTAATAGAACATTTTCCGCCTATTTAACATTAATATTTCATATGAATTATCTCTCGAGCAATAATTAGTTTAACTTTACTATTTTAATCGTTTGATGAATGTCTTCATCAACCGTTAATTGGCACATATATACTCCAGCAGCAACAAGTTCCTTGTTATTATTTTTTCCATCCCAGGAAAGCTTGTAATTTCCCTTGAACTGCTTTTGATTAATCAATGTTTTAATTTCTTGTCCATTTATATTAAATATAGTGATATTAACGTTTCCGGTTCGATGAATTTTGTACGGTATCTCCGTGCCATTATTGAATGGATTGGGATAGTTTTGCAATAAAGAGATTTCTTCAGGAATCGTATTAAGATGCAAATATTTTAAAATCCAGTTTTCCGGATCAATATTCACTGATTTAACTGCATTCGTGATTGGAAATTGATAAATTTGAATTTCCAGAGAATCCCATATTGTAAACGTAGTATCAAATTGTGCAGTTGTTATTTGTATATCAACAGGCATTTTAAAAATCTGACCTGATTGAAGCTGTTTCAGCTCTACTTCTATATAAGAATTGTTATTATCTTTCCAGGAATACTCATATTTGGGACGATAGCTTCCATAAATCCATTGCTTGAAAAACCAATCAAGAGAACCATGATAAAATTGTTCGCAAACTTGTTGCAAATCTTCCGTTGTTGCATTGCTAAACGCAAAGGTTTTTAAGTATTGATTAAGCGCATTAAAAAATAAAGGCTCGCTCATAACTCGGCGCAGCATATGCAATACCCATGCTCCCTTATGATAGACGGTCGAGCTAAACAATGATGAAGCATTTGTTGAGTCGATCACGAAAATACTTACAGGGAAGTACCCATCATCCAGTTGCTGCATGTAATTTTGATAATATTCGATTCCCCCAAGATGCTCAGCCCATAATGCTTCGGCATAGGTGGCAAATCCCTCATTCAACCAGATATGTGACCAATGCCGCATCGTTACATAATCGCCGAACCATTGATGCGCGAGTTCATGAGCAATAATCCAATCATACGTGTGTTTACCTGTAATTAGCGAAGCGCCAAGACTTGTACACGTCTGGTGTTCCATTGCACCGCCCCATGGAAAAACAGCCATGCCGTATTTTTCATTGATGAATGGATACGTACCAAACAAATCGCTATAATATTTAAGCAAATCATCTGTAATACTAAAATCAATTCGTGCAGCTTGTTCCTGGTCCGGATAAGCGTAATATACAATATCCATCGTGTTATTATTGTAATTGAATTGATCATGCCAGACCGCATAATCTGAAATTGCTAAAGACACCAGATACGTTGAAATAGGATTTCGTTCTTTCCAGAAAAATGTTCGGGTAGTATTATCATTAGCTACAACATCTGCGAGGATACCGTTTGAAGCTACAGTTAAGGGTTGGGGAACAGTAACGATGATATCAACGGAATCCGCTTTATCAGCCGGATCGTCATTACATGGCCACCATAGCGGAGCGCCGAAAGGTTCGCTTAGGGTCGAAATAACCGGGATGTTTGCATGTTCAGCGAATTGAATAGATGAAAAGCCACCAATATTAGCTGGTTTTCCATCATATTCGATTGTAATCGAAATATCATCATTATTGTTAAATAATCCGGAAACTGGAATGATAAGCTCAGTTCTGTTCTGAGTGAAAGGGATAGACTGAGAATTTAAATCGACATTTGTAATTGAAAGATTTTCATACACATCAAAGACGAGTTCTGTTGAAGCAGATTGAGTCATTTTCAATTTTATCTGAATTTCACCTTGAAATGTTTTGTTTGATGGATCGATCGATAATTGAATACGATAGAAGTGTACATCATATGGGTGCCTTAATGAAGAAGGCGCGGCAAGTTTTTTCAAATTATCCTGAAATGAAATATTACGTGGTTTCTCGAATTCCCATAACGGGAGTCGGTTTTGTGCAAAGCCAGGGCTACTACAAAGTAGTAACAAGAAAAGCCTTGTTATAAATGGCTTAAATTTATGATAACATGTTGCTATCATTAGAAGTGTTCACTTATGACTTAAGTATTTGTCTCATGACAGTTTGAATATCTTCGTATTGAAATCGATACCCAACTTCAAGTAATCTTTTAGGAATCACGCGTTGCCCATTTAATATCATTTCATTGGCTAATTCACCTGCCAATGTCCTTAAAATAAAGTATGGTACTGGAAACCAGGAAGGTCGTTGTATTGCCTGGGCAAATGCCGCAAAAAATTCTTTTCCCGTTACGGGGCGAGGCGAACAAACATTGTACACACCCTTTGCTTTATTCCGGATAATAAAAGTAATTATATCAAGCAATTCATCACGGTAAATCCATGACATCCATTGCTTCCCACTTCCTAAATGGCCACCCAGGTACATACGAAATTGAAGTGTAGCCATTTTAATGAGAAGTGCATCACGATGAAGAACCACCCCAAATCGTAGAATTGCCACATTTGTTTGGGATTCCAGTGGTAGAATTGCAGACTCCCAGGCCTTGGCAACTGATGCGAGGAAACCGAACCCATTTGGTGAATCTTCATTAAACTTTTTATGATCTTCCAGTCCGTAATAACCAACACCAGATGCCTGAATGATGAGCTCTGGTTTGGCTTTCATACGATTGACACCATCTACAATAGCCGTTCCGGCATCAATACGGCTTTGAAGTATTCGCTTTTTTCGACGTTTCGTCCACAATCCTGATGCAATATTCTGTCCTGCAAGATTAATGATAACATGAGCACCGTCATATTTTTCACACCATCCATCACCCGTCTTAGCATCCCACATGGCAAATTCAATATTAGTTGATAATTTGGTGTTAGGCGAATTTCGTGCTTTTCGTGAAAGGATAACGACATCATACCCCTGCCTTACTAAATGATCGGCTAACGGCATCCCGATAAATCCGGTTCCTCCCGCAATCAGTATTTTTTTGTTCATACCGATATCCCCTCATGTTTTCCATATATGTAAAACCCTTCCAAGATGAATGTTTAACTTTCCGGAAGGGTTTTCAATTTATTTATTTAATCAATTATGTTAGCGAATTGTTCCAACATAATTGGATGTAAGCTGACGTTTTCGTACGTCAGGATTGGAATAATCCGGCAGCACCATGGGTGAAACCGGTGTATCTGCTTGCTTAAGTGTAGCGACTTCTTTGTTATATTTTTTTACGTGATCAATTGAGAGCTTTCCCTGTTTACCAATATTTTT
Source organism: Candidatus Zhuqueibacterota bacterium (assembly GCA_016931935.1). Lineage (GTDB taxonomy): Bacteria > Zhuqueibacterota > Zhuqueibacteria > Thermofontimicrobiales > Thiofontviventaceae > Thiofontivivens. The sequence continues at coordinate 16,209 of JAFGDW010000166.1, forward strand.
CACATAATTTGCTGCTGTTTTACCAGCGATACGCCCGAAAACACAAACATCAAGCAAAGAATTTCCCATTAAACGATTTTCGCCATGGATTCCACCGGCAACCTCGCCGGCAGCAAACAAACCGGGAATATTCGTTTCACAGTCGCTATTAATTTCCAGGCCACCATTCTGATAATGTAGCGTCGGATAGATCAACATTGGATCCCGGGAAATATCAATACCATAACGATTGAACAAAATTGTCTTACCCGGAAATTCTCGTTTGATCGTACCTTCACCTTCAAGCATATCAATCATGGGGCTATCCAGCCAGACACCGAATTTTCCGGTTGGTGTTGGTACTCCATTCCCCCGCTCTTCTGAGCATTCACGAATTATAGCAGCAGCTTCCACATCGCGCGGCTCTCGTTCAAATACGAACTGTTCGCCATGAATATTTACAACATTAGCGCCAGCGCCACGAACTTTTTCAGTAATCAATAGGCCTTCCGCCTGTTCCGGGAAAACTGCTCCGGTGGGATGATATTGAACGGTATGAAGAAAACAGAGCGGAACTCCAGCCCGATAAGCAAGTACAAGTCCATCGCCGGTTGCGCCATAATGATTGGTGGTCATAAAATTCTGAATATGCAAACGGCCACTGCCACCGGTCGCTATAACAACTGCTTTCGCCTTGACAATAATATATTCTTCGGTTTCAAGGTTATAAAGTACAGCACCGGCACATCTGCCGTCCGTATCAAGCAAGAGCTCGACTGCAGGAGCAAATTCAAGTACAGTAATTTTATCCCGTTTATTACGTGTTTCATCGCGTAAGGTACGCATTATTTCGGCGCCGGTTATATCGCCAGCGTAATGCATGCGTTTTCGACAAGTTCCACCGCCATGAAGGGATCTCATTGTCCCATCCGGATACTTGGTAAACATTGTGCCGAGTTTTTCCAGCCATGAAAGTACTTTTGGCGCTTCCGTGACTAGTGTATACACGAGTTCGGGATTATTGCTGAAGTGGCCACCACCTAATACGTCGAGATAGTGGTAATATGGTGAATCTTTCCAGGTTTTATCAGCACCTTGAATACCGCCTTCGGCCATCATTGTATTAGCATCACCATTTCGTAATTTGGTGGCAACTAATACTTTTGCGCCTCGCTCGGAAGCGATAATAGCCGCTGCATTGCCAGCGCCGCCACCACCGAGCACAAGAATATCAGTCTCGATATCGACTTCAGACAAATCAATTTTGGCGGGATCGACACGGCTTTTTGCCTCAAGCAAAGTGACGATTTCCTTACTGATTGCATAGCCTTTACTCGGCCCGACACGAATTTCCTTGCGGTTGCCTTCCCGGTAATCAGGATGAAATTTTTGCAGAATATCACTACGCTGATCTACTGGTATCGCCGGAAATTCTTCGCCACGTTTTTTGCGCTCAACACGTACTGCACGTGTGGATTCAACAGTCTTTATTAATTTTTTTAACTCCGCGGTGTACGGCATATTACGTCCTCCACAGAAAAGTCAGGGATTACAAAAATCGTTTATCCTCAGGTTCCCACATTTCATCTGCCATGGCCGGTTCCATTTGTCGTGTTTCAATATAGAGCCGACGCAATTCTGCTGGATCGGCCTTCATAACATCACGTAACATAACTTCATAACGGCCTTCATCTATTTGTTTAACGCGATCTTCAAGATGTTTCGCTTTTGGGGTTAAATACTTTGCATTCAGCCGGCGGGCAAGAATGGCAATATTATACTGTACTTCTTCGGCAGGACAACGCGAAGAACATAAACCGCACATGACACAATCAAACGAGAGTTCTGCAGTACGCTTTACATCGCCGTTAATTGCCGCTGACATATATTCCATTACTTTAATGTCCATCGGACATGATTCAGTGCAAGCATTGCATCCCATACATTTTACTACCTCCGGATACTGTCTGACAATTTCGACTCCGGTAGGTTCAATCGCTTCGATATCATAAACAGCTTTATTTCCCGGGAAAAATGGGATTTGAGTGAGATACATGTTCGGTTCGACGACCGTCTGGCATGCTAATCCAAAATGTAGACGTGAGTCGTTGGGAAATCGATATATGGTTCCACAAGCACCACATATTCCGCCACGGCAGCCACATCCACGGATGAGTTGATAACCGGCATATTCCATTGCTTTCTGAATTGTCAAACTTGCCGGCACATCGTAGCGTTTACCTAATATATAAATCGGTACAATTTCGGCTGGTGGATTTGTGGATTGACTTTTCTCACTCATATTAACCTCCACATAACTCGAGTTTAAAATACAACTGAAATAGGGGAATATGAAAAAGTGACAACAAATTAGTTTTAGTTGTCTATGGTTGCCCTTTTTCCGTATTCCGGAAAAGAAACCTATTTTTACCAGGTCATAAACACACCAATAATAATTCCAATCACGAGCGCTATAAACATCATAAAATAATTATCGAGCGCTTTAAGTGTTCGTGACTGTGGGATGACTTCAACGACCCGCTCTTCAACGACATAATCCTTCAGCGCGGTGTCTACCTGAGGACAAGATAATACGCACGCATAGCATTGTTCACAATCTTCGGCAACAGTAATTTCCAGCGACATGGATGTACGTTGGGTCGTTTTCTGTCGCCGTTGTGGTTCCCGGCGCAATACCGGGCAGGAATCTACACAATTTCCACACGCAATACAGGCTTTATCACCAATAATGATGGCATCATGGGGCAAATAGAGCCGATGATACGGTTCAATTCCATTTGACAATAGTCGGCAACGGGCGACTGGGGGCAGTTTTATATCCAGAATAGTATTTAAAACATCAATTTTCTGTTGTTCCAACGGCCGTTCTTTGGTTGTTTGATAGTTCACTATTGCCTCCGTAAAACTATATTACAGGCTGGCGCTTTAAATAAGCGGATGACATTTGACACAATCCTTTGTATCCTTTTGCTCATCACAATCTGCCTTAAAAATTGCAAATCTACCATGAATTTTTCCATGATGGCATTTACGACAAGTCTGTCGCGTTGGCGGTTTTAATGGCTGGCCAGGATGCGTTGCTGTCGATGCGTCTTCATGACAACCACTGCAACTAATTGGATTTCTGGCTACGAAATTTACTTGTTTATCAACATGTACTTCATCGCCGATTTGCTTTTTTCGCATATGACACTGGGCACAATTTCCATCCCGAATTTTTTTTAATTCCTGCAATTGTTTTTGTTCAGCATCAGTCAACGTGGTTTTTGCTGACAAAGTATCCAATTGTGCCTTTTCGCTATCATCAAATCGCTCAAATTCATGATGCAATCGTTTATCGAAACGTAATCCCAATTTTTGTAATCCGTGAGAACTTAATAAGTATGGACTTCGCTCATCCACGTCCAATCGGTCCGGATGACAACTTAGACATTCTTCGGTCGTATATGTGTCTCGTGGATTCTCAACCGCTGTGAATCGAAGATTGCCAGCGAGTTGGGCTTCTTGAGTGAGCTTCTCAATATTTTTTTTATAAATGTGTTGAACCGCTTTGTCCTTATGACATGTTATACAACCGAAAATATGTTTATCGATATCTTTATGTACAGGACGATCCTTGTTGATATATCTGTATTGCCCCTGATAAATATGGCATCCATAACAAAAATGCCGGCTTTGATTATAGGTAATTAGCCCACCAAGGAAAACAATTGCTCCCAAAGAGACAATCGTGACAATTAATAGTATATATCGCCGTTTTACAAAATTTATAATGCTTTGCTTGAAGTCCTTCATAATATCTCTTCGCTTGAATTATCGCGATTAGGAAATAGGTTGAACTGTGACAACTGTATTGTTAGTCATTAGCGATCCATATTTATTCAAATTAGTAGGATCAAGCAGCGTATTGACATTTACGCTGTAGCTTTCGTGTTGCCACCAGATCAATTTTGTATCTGGATCAATCTGTTTTTCACCCGGAATTTGATTATCTTCCACAAGCATATGACCAAATCCCCGACTGACAGCAATTATACTTGGATGAACAGTTTCTGTCAATCGTACCTCTGCGACAATTGATGTTTTATTTTGCGTTACTTTAATTGCATCACCATTCTTTAATCGCAATTGTCGTCCTACTTTGGCATTTATCAGGCATGCATTTTTATGCTTAATCTCTGCCAGCCACTTGCAGTCTCCGAGCCTTTCATCCATTATATTTAAAGAAAATGGAACCACAATAAATTCATTCTTCTTAAGCTGATGCAGGGAATTATCCGGAACATAATCCGGAAGAGTTTTTGTGTTGGATAATAATTGAAACCGCCGGGACTCCGTTCCAAAACCTTGCTCTTCATACGTTTTATATGGATATTTATAGCTTTCACTTTCAATGACTCCCGTTTCCCATAGAACTTTGTGATTGCGGGAAGAGACAAATTGAATTATTTTGTTATTCGCATACGATTCACCATCGATATAGCGCGCGCCGGAATGTGGAGCAATCACGCTCCGTATATCCTGCATTATCTGTGCAGCAGCCCGAGCTTCTCCGCGTGGTTCAGTGACAGGTTTACCAACAGCAAAATACGGGGTTTCATCAACCTGTGGATGATTCGTAGCATGCCACTCTTCAAGAAAAACGGTGGTTGGCAGTACTATATCAGCAAAAATTGTTGTTTCATCAAAGATAGATTGAATTGATATAATAAATTTCTTATTATTGCTTTTATCAGACAAATTACTTGAGAAATTGCTTGAAGGATATTGATATTTCGGGTTAGTTTTAAAGAGAAATATGGTTTCATTACTTTCAGGTTGATCGATTTTACTTTTTGAGTATTGGCTGAATGTCGGGTAATTAGTAATATTGGTATTGGCAATTGATCTATTTTGTCTGATACGGCACATTCCACCTTTGGTATCGATACTACCGATTAATGCATTTAACAGGAGCACGCTACGTTCATTTTCAAAACCATTTTCATTGGATACAACATTACTACCAGCGATGACCAAAGCAGGTTTATGGGTTTGTAATTCATCAGCAATTTGCCGAATTGTTTCAGCCGGAATTGTTGAATATTTTTCTGCGTACTCCGGTGTATATTTTCTCAAGTGATAACGCAGGGCTGCTGACTCCACATTCGCCCATTTTTCAATGAATTCTGAATCGAAAGCATTTGAATTCATAATGAGGTTCGCGATCGCCAGAATAACGACCGAATCGGTTCCTGGTTTGATCGGAATCCACAAATCGCTTCGAGTAGCTGTATTGGACAATCGCGGATCAACAGTAACGATTTTTAAACCGTTTACAACTTTCGATTCTGTTAGCCGTTGACTAAACTGAATAAAATTCAAATCGGATTCCAGGGGATTGGCCCCCAAATTCAGGAGATAGCGTGTATTTGTGATATCGTACCATTCATCAACCGGCCCCCATGTTTCCAACAAAGCCGATAATTTGGTGCGATTATAAAAATGTTCATCGAGCACTACTTGAAGATTTGGGAAACGCTGGAGTTCTTCCATCAACCATGTATCGATAATTGAATCGTCTGTCAGAAATGTAGAAGTACCATCGTTCTCTTGAAGTCGCTTTGAAATATGTCCGATCGCTTCGTCCCAGGAAATATGTTTCCATTTACCACTTTCCACATCTCCATCACGCATTAATGGATGCAAAATTCGCTTGGGATGATAAACCAGATTCATAGCCGCTACACCACGTGCACAAATTTTTCCCTGATTGCCCGGATGTTTAGGATTTCCCTGAATACCTGCCAGATAATTTCCTTCACGAAATCCAAGTACGCCACAACGTGCAGGACACAAATCACAGATACTGGGAATGCCTTCACGAAATTCTTTAGATGTGAAGGATACATTCCGACCTGAACTAGTCACGCGACTCATTACCGGACTAAACATGGCTGGCACAAACGAAGCAATTGCACCTGCTGCTGAATATTTTAAAAATTGACGCCGATTCATGCAGCTCCTGATTTTTATTCCAGGTTTGGCGGAGCAGCACTTGTAACGCTGCTCCGCCAGCAACCATTAGGTTACCCCCGTGTCAAGAAAACTAAATTAGTGGAATGTGCTCACCACCCAGCACGACCACATATCTCATAAAGAAAATACCAATCATTACCATGATCGCGCCAATAGTCATCCCGGTAACTGTTCGGAATCGCGGCGTTACCATAATAGTAAGCGGTATTATTTTACCGAAAATATTTTCAACAAAAACAAAGTAAGGACTAAAACTGTGATATAATAATAAACTGGCAGCTTCTTTTGCTTCGGAATGCGATGTCAGTAAAACAAGAACATCACTAAGAACCAAAAACAAATCAAATACTATAAAACCGGCCAGCATGACAGCCAGTGTATTCAATAAAGGAATATTTTGCTTGTGATCTTTTGAAAAAAATCGATCTTTTATAATTGATACTAAAATCATCATTGCAATACCTGAAACCATCGCCGACACCAGAAACAGGATTGGCATCAACGCAGTATTCCACAAAGCACGTGCTTTGGCGATTGCCAAAATAAATCCGGTATATCCGTGAACCATTATCGCCAAAGGAATACCAATAAGGCCAAAAATACGCGTGCGTTTCATATCACCGCGGAACATAAAATAGCCGTAAATTAAACAATTAATCGGATAAAGAGTAAGTAAAAACGATCCCCAACTAATCGGTGATGTTGGATTAATATAAGCAAAAAGATGCCAGACTTTTAATGGCTGACCCGCATGAAGCAATAGCGCTACTGGAGCGATCACCAACAAAATTGTCGCTAAAACAACCCCTACTTTTCCCAGCGGCTTAAATTGTTTTAATCCGAAACCGTACGACAAGGTCGACATTATAAACGAACCGGCACTCAGACCCGTTAAATAAAAATAAATGGCAATGTACAATCCAAATGTCTCTTCGAGATGGATGTTGTAGAGTAATTCGACGTTCATTTATTCCTGTCCTTCGGATTTTGCATTAACCGCTGTAATATCCAACGCGATATAATAGGCCTGCGGTCCCGTTCCCATAATTGGCTTTAAAACAGATACAGAATTATCGGCGATCATTTTAGCAATATCACTTTCCGGATCATTCAGATCACCAAATACCCGAGCATTACTCGGACATGCATCCACGCATGCGGGTTGAATTCCCCTTTCAACACGGTGCACACACCAATCACATTTTTGGCAAATTTGTAAAATTGGATTAATAAAACGTACACCATACGGACACGCTGCCATGCAATAGCGGCATCCGATGCAGCGGTGCGGATCGATTGTTACAATGCCATCTTCGCGCTGTTGCGAAGCAAATGTCGGACAAACGGTAACGCAGATTGGATCTTTACAATTATTGCACAGCAAGGGTAAAAATGAGCGCGTTACGTTCGGATACTCCCCCTTTTCGATCTGCTTTACCCATGAACGCCATACACCCAGTGGTACCGCATTTTCATTTTTACATGCAACTGAACAAGTATGACATCCTATACATCGGCGCAAATCGATTAAAAATCCATATCGGGGACGTGACACATTTCCCTCCGAGGTTTATCCTGAAAGTCCGGATTAGATCCGGTTTGACCTGCTATTAAAAAATGCAACTCTTTGGCTGTTTTGCTTTAAAAAATTATTTACTTCAAATCAGGTTTGCAGTCGCTTCAATCTTTTTTGACGAATAAGTTCAGTATTTGCTGCCGCCGCGATACTTGGTCCTGAATCGCCTACCGGGCATTTCCCTGCACAGCGTGAACAGGCGACACAATATTTGGATAAATATTTTACTTTTTCATAATCTCCAAGCCGTGCAGCCAAAATCATATTCATTGGATAAGGTTCGCCATCGACGTTTTTTACCGGGCATACACCAACACATGTTTGACAGTTATAGCAATTTAACGCCTGCCCTGTGCCCCTTACCAAAACCGGTTGTAAAGTATAATCCAGTACCAGTACAATGCAGAAAAGTATCGCCAGCGCATTCCAGGTCGTCATATCTAACCGAAATTGAGAGAAATAATGCAATACACGCGTGGTTGGCGAGAAGTCAACTCGTTCAGGAATGCCTTGCCACATTGCACGAGTCAATGCTTCACGGAATCCTTCAGTGGCTTCGATTGCGCCATGCACGGTTGCCGGCAAAATATCTGCGTCAAGGCGATTTTGTTTTATAAACTGTGCAGCCACCCCTTCAAGTGAAGAGATCGCCTCCTGATGTTGTAAAATTTTGATGTTCGTAAGTTTTCCATCCGCAACCGTTGCCTGGACAATGATAGGACCACGCAATCCCATTCCCCGGCCTTGATATGTACCATCGATGACATTTGCTATGCTTAACGGTGTGTTTGCTTCCCGAAATGCGACAACGCGATGATAGTCGATAATATAATAAGTTCCCAACAAGATAAGTACTAAAACAACCGGGATCCACAAACCCCAGGCAATCGTTTTTTTATGAATCGCTGTCCGGATGATATCAATAAAAAGAATTAATCCAAAAATAAAGAACACGATCAAGCGAGCATAGACAAACGCCAGGGCCACGATTATCATCATAAAGCCCAATCGCCAATAACGTTGGAGAAGATGTTCAGGAGGAAATTGCATGTGCTATGCGTCCTCCGCCTTTAGAAATGAACTGACTTCATCAATAAAATCACGGTTAACAAGACCTTGATCAAATGCGTCTTGCATCATCTTTTTAGGGATTTTTCCGTTGCGCAGCGCTTTCATAGTTAGTATTTGCATCGTGCCGAAAATACGTGGTAAATTCAGGTATTGGACGCAAAAGCTTTGACACGATCCACAACGAATACAGCGTAGGCCGCCATTACGTAAAAATCGTGAATAGTCCGTAACCCGTGCAGCAACAACAAGCTCAGCCTGATATGAAATACCAACGGGACACTTATCCTGCGTTCCATAACATGCGCGGCATTCATAACAGTAAATGCTCTGTGGAATACGATTAACAATCGCTTTGCCGACATCAACTGTAAGGAAAGTAGCGATACTAAACATGGCTAAACGGTTCAAATTGATAGTCGTCGCCCGGTCACCCACATTTGTAAAAAATTGAAATCGACGGATGCCTGGCATCAGAATCGGTTGATCGTTACGCCAACGCGCTCCCGGGATTTTTTTAAAGTCTTTTAATTTTTCGCTTGATTTTGCCATAAGTTTAACCAAAGTAATTTAACTTGGTAGCATCAATGCCATTAATAATCCCGCGATTAAGCCGCCGACCGCCCCTTGAGCTAACTCGCGAGGTGTTTTCATATCCAGTGCATATGTTATGATTACACCGGATATTATTCCGGCAAATAAAAATGAAAATAAAAACACGCATCTCCCCTTACGCTGTTCGACGTGTTATGGATAAAGTTTTCGGCACCATATAACCAATCAGGAATGCAGCAATGACACCGCCCACAAATCCCTGAAATAATTGCAGCAATTGAAATTCGTACACGGCTAATGCAAGTACACCGCCGGCAATTCCACCGCTGATAAGAAAATAGGCAAATTGGAATTGCCAATTTCGCTTAGTATCGTTCGTAATTAATCGGCTCACATACGTCATCATACCAATCGACAACCCTATAATAATGACAACATAAACGCCTACCATAGCCATATTTTGACCAAATTCCGGATGACCAGGAAGGAAAATGGAAAAATTCATGAACTTCATGTAAATAGCGGCAATTGGCGCCATGATGGCCATACTTGTAAACGTATAAGCCCCTTTAATGAAGCCGGATTCGGCACGCATCTGGCCTTCCCCCATTGTACCGCCGCCGCCCAAGGGAGATGGTCCACAAGAAGTGGTTGCATTAATAATGTAAGCCGCCATCACAATCGCAAGTTGCGGCCAGGTCAGCAAGTTAAATTCTGCGGGGCCAAACAAATATAATACCGGTACAAGCGCTGCGGTTAAAATTCGTGAACATGACAGCGGTAGAATCGTTTGCATTTGTACGAATATGGCGAGCATACCGGCAACGCCAAGTATTTTTACAACTGCCAGACTTTTTAGTATCACTCCAAGCGCTGAAAAACCACCGGTTGCAGCCAGAACGCCGGCAGCAAGAAATCCTGAAGCCATTGCCGTGACTGGTAACAGAATAATACCGTTCATTAAATCCTGAATAGATGCTTTGCAGAAAACAATAATCAAAATACCACCCAATACCAACATTGTTTGTACTGGCATTTTTCCGAATGGTTGAAAAATAGCGAACAATAATGAGGCAACAAAGATAATCAGTGACAGGTAGCCACGAAATGGCGCTGATAAGCTCTTTTTGGTTATACCGGTATCGATTACTGAACCGGCAGGTTTATCGCGAAGCGTAACATCATTTGGATATAGTTTTGATGAAATTATTTTCAGGAATAATGCAGTAATTGCGGTCCCAATCATCAGCGAAAATGCTTGAGGTGAGCGTAAAATCCCATCGCTTGCTGTCGGGAAAAAAGCTCCGAGAAAACCTTCTCCAATTTGCCCGACGCCACCAATTGGCGATGGGCCGCATGAGCCCATTGCATTCCGTGTAAAAGCACCGATTAAAACAACAAGTTGAGTTCGCGTTAGCAATCCCATACCACCTTCGTATCCAAAAGCGAATAAAAGTGGTAACAGCGCTGCAGCAATGATACGACCGCAGGGTAACGATGCTATTACAGGAAGTTCAATAATAATGACAAGTGTTCCGGCTAATCCGAGTGGTGTTTTTTGAAGTTTATCGATAAGTACTTTTAGCGCATCAAATCCGCCAGTAGCAGTTAAAGCTCCTGCTAAAAACAGGCCGGCCAGAAGCGCGGTAATTGGGTGTAGAATTATGCCGCCAATCATTTCATTGGGTAAAAGTAAGGCACTCGTCCAACCATCGTTATACCAGCGGAATATGAAACCAATGGCAAGACACACTAAACTTACCAACACAAGTACTGTTTGTACTGGCAAGTTAATTTTCTTGAACAGCGTGAGTACCATTGTCACAAGAAAAATCGTGAGAGTAATATAACCTAAAATAATCATAGAAATTGAATCACCTGTTCATACGTGAACAACCAGTGTGTTTAATCGGACGAACTAGCGACACATGAACAACGTAACCATCATGACGATGAATTAAATCAACCTTATCACCAATAAAAAGCGGATTTATACAAATAGCGCACGGTTCAGCCATTGCTGGAACAATTTGACCATCTTTTAATCTGACATCAATATTAAAACCGACTTCATTCTCAAGCCCGGGGAAAATGGGATTAATTCGGACGATTTCACCGTGGATAGTCGTTCGCAAACGATACCATTCCATGGCAAAGAAATAAATTATGAGTATAAAGAATGTGAAGAGAAGAATAGGCTGATGCATATCGTTCAGGACCATTTAAAAATTTTTACAATATGTGAATCGGTGTCGGCTACATACACATAATCATCCTGATCAATAAATATCCCGGTGGGGCGGGTAAATCCCTGATCGATTTGATCCATGTACATTCCATCCGGCGAGAACCGCTGCACGCGCTTATTTAAGGAATCACACACATAAATGTTCTGCTTGCTATCAATGGCAATTCCTTCCGGTCGATTAAATTTTCCCAGACCAGTACCAGCGCCACCAAATTGAGAGATGAATTCTCCGGTAAATGATAGTACTTTTACTAAATTATGCTTGCTATCCGTAACAAAAATATTACCTTGCGCATTTACCGCAATATCGACCGGCAAACGAAATCGGTAATCGTAGCTGCCTTTATTTAATACTGGCGGGTCATCCCCCAATAATCCAAAAGATTGTAGCAGGTTGTGCGACTGCTTGTCGAATTTGTATACTGTATGATTGCGTGTGTTAGCTACTAGAATAATATCATTATAAATGAAAATACCTTTTGGAGTATAAAAAGCACCGGGATAACCGCCAATCGTACCGAAATCATTGATGAAATTTCCCAGCATATCAAACATAGCAATCCGACCATTATTCGAATCAACCACATAGATAATGTCATCAGCAACAGCAACACCCTGCGGATAATTCAATTTCGCTCCCGCACTTCCCGGACTTCCGAATACCGATTCCAGGCGTGTATCCTGCATGAATATTTTAATGCAATAATTTGCGGCATCAGCGACTATAATCTTGCCGGAACTAGTGCATGTTATGCCAAATGGATATTTTAAATGAGTTAAAAGTCGTACACGTTCCGATCCCAGCACACGTGACGAAGGAATCGTCATCGTAGCAGCGACGAACGTAATTCCATGCTTCAGAAATTGTCGGCGAGATATATTTTCAGGTATGCTCATAAATACACATTAAGGGGATAAAAACGGCTTTAATAATAATTACTAAATAGAAGCCTGCTTACAAATTTATTGTGTATTTCGATTATTTACGAAAGTATATATAAAATATTGTAAGGGAAATTTGCAGATTGGTTAATGTCTAATATATAAACAGACACCATAAAAGTCAAGTGAAAATTTGTATCATCTAATATTTTTCACTAGCAAGTTATTTTGTGAACTGTAACAAAATTATGAATATGATAGATTTAACTCGACAATAAAAAGTAACAATATCCTAAAATTAATGAGTGCGTTGATCATGCCAAAGGCAGATGCGTCCTTTTAAATCGAGGTGCTGTTCGTCATAGCAATCTCACGATTTCCGATAATTCGATTGTACAAAAGTAAACCGGAAATTGTAATAACGCCGATTCCACTAAAAAACAGCCACAATATTCGTGGTTGATTTAAATTATCTACGAAGTGAACATATAAGTTTGCTCCTAAAACAGCCCCGATGCTACTTCCTATCACTCCATACAAAAATATATAACCCATATATGTTGCTACTCTATCCTTAGGTGCGGTTAATCCGACATAACTAATGAATTTAGGATGAGCTGTCATTTCACCAATGGAGAACATGAAGATACCCGCAATGAATACCCAAATATTAGTTGAGATAGCTAATATTGCCATTCCAACGGTAGCGAAAATAATTCCTGTAATCATTGTTGGCAAAGCTTTGGTATTTTTGACAAGGTGGGAAATCAGTATTTGTAGTAATATAATTGTGCCCGCATTAATAACTGTCACGTGTTCAACATCAAATTTAAAATTAATTCGTCCTGCAAACAAACCATTGACCAATCGATCGACAGATGATGCGTCAACAAAATCATTCATGTACCATAATACCGAATCAAACATTTGAAAATACAGTACCCAAAATCCGGAGTAAATAAAAATCATTAATAAGAAATGGGAATGATCGACATATTTTGGAATATCATCAAATTCAATTAAGAATAACGAGAGCAATGTTAAATAGATGATACTCATTATGAATCGGGCAAACATCGAAATACCAGGTAGAACCCACAGAGTCGCTCCGCATAATAACACGATCGAAATAAGCGCAATTTTACGGGCGTTCGTTGATCCAGTATAGGAACGTTGCAGCAACATTGTAATCATAGTCATTAAGAAAAGCAAAACTATAAATAATGTTAGTGTATGTCCCATTTTGATAAATAGAAATAGGCCAGCTGAAGCGATTAAAACAGTAACTAAAATAATAATTATCCTGGTGGCAAATGTTTTACGAAATGCATGAAATATTAAAATAAACGGACTGTAAATAATTTCAAACGCATTCGCGATCGTTTGAATTAAACTTGTACTAGCTGATTTTCCAGAAACTTTATTTTCTGGCTCTTTGAAGATGAATATCGTAGGAATTATCATTATGCCAGTACAGATAGCTGATGCAATAATCACCCATTTCGGTCCAAATACATCACTGTTTTTTAGCCACGGCACTAAAATAAGCGGGAACAAGAAAGCGCCTAAATTGATCGACCAGTAATAAATGCCGAATCCCATTGTGCTATTTTCCTGATTAGTTGTGCGAGCAATCGAGCCTGAAATGATCGGCTTGAATGTCCCGGCGCCGATTCCCATTACCACAAGTGCTAAAAAGACTGCGCTATAAGTCGTCATCTGGCTTGTCAGAAAATAGCCACTCCCAAGCAAAGCAAAGGCAATCATAAGTGTACGTCGGTATCCAAATCGGTCAGCAATTGCTCCGCTAATAATAGGGAGAAAATAAAGCAATGGTTGAATTGTGCCTTTAATAATGCCTACACTTTCTTTCGCGAAACCAAGATTTTCAGTTAAGTAGACAGACAGAAAACTCATCATTCCATAGTAGGCGCCACGTTCAAAAAATTCAAACATTATAACAACCCAATACGTACCAGGAAATGATTTCAGAGTGCCTTTTAATTGCATAATAATTGCCCCGTTTGAAATTAGATGATGTCTGAACTATTATTCGCCAAAGAAGTTTATATCTTTATCAAAATCGTGAATATATGTAGCTTTATCTTCGCCGTAGGAACCGGCAATCGCTTTATGTTTGTAATCCACGACAAATGTCGAGTGTTTTCCGTAGATACGGTTGAATACGACAACATATTCACGGCCATCATCATCAATCATTTTAATTTCGGCCAGGTCGTTATCATAATCGGTAGTAAAACTTTTTTCGCACTTATTGTTGATACAGCAAAAATCTACCTTTAAACCATCTTTCAGTTCAAAGCGGCCTTCAACCATAACATCATAGCTACCGATAGTACCGGGAATATAAAAATATGTTGATGCATTAAATTTTGATGATGATAAATGCCCTAACAGTTTAATGAGACTACCATTTAAAAATGATAATTTCTCATTACAGTACGGACAATAAAACGTTTTCATTTTACTCCTCCTTAATAAATATTTTCTGTATCCTTTCAATATTGGTGGGTATGTTTATCCGCCGCGGCGGATCATGCCAAAGGCAGATGCGCCTTCGGAGCACTCAGTCAACGGTATGTCCCCTACCCCGAGCGTGCCGTTCCGAATTATTGGAACGCGAACGGTGTCGAAGGGTACAATCAACTTCATTTTCTGAATGGATACTATTTCTTACAATACACATAAAAGAAAAGCCTATTATGAATAGGCTTTGACAAACGGGAATGTGTGGGAATCGAACCCACCTATCCCGACTATTGTCGGGACACAACAGATTTGAAGTCTGCGGAGCCCACCAGGCGCCCATGCATTCCCAAGCGTAGTAAAAATATGATAATGATTTTTTCAGAGAGAGTCAAGTGCTTTTTTTGACTGTTTCAGGCAAGTTTCAACAGATTATTTTACGTAAAATTAAATGACGACATGTATATAAACGATTATATCAAAGTTAAGGTGTTACCAAATATGAAACGAATTATTATAATACTATTTTTACTAGTTCTTCTGATATTGACATGTTGTAATCTCACCTTACCGATAAACTCGTATTTTATCAATATCGCGAAAAATTTGTTCCATTTTCCTTTGTTTATAATGATAACAACAGGTGTCTATTATCTATTACCGAAAAATAAATTCCGTTTAATATTTTGTGCAGGTATTTCTGTACTTATAGCAGGCTCGACCGAATTTATTCAAATTTTTAATCAACGTGATGCTGATTGGCACGACGTATTTTTGAATATGATAGGTATTTCCTGTGTTCTTCTATTTTTGAGCTACAAAACGAACAGATCAAAATTGACATCCATGCAATGGAAATTAATTTGGGAACTCGTTATTATTTTTATTTTTTGGGGAATGTCCCCCCTTCTCTATCAGGCATATGCTCACATACGGACAGATATCTCATTTCCACAAATTGATAATTTTGAATCGCCCATTGGTATGTACCAGTTCATTCCAAATCGAAATTCTTCTATCAAGCGTGTCGCGGAGCATGCATCTCAAGGAAAGTACAGCCTCCAAATAATTCTACATCCGGGACCATACCCCGGAGTACATATTATGTACTTTCCATCAGATTGGAGTAAATTGCAAACCTTTTCATTTGATTTATTCAATTCACAAACTGATACAGTAAAAATGCACCTTCGATTTGATGATAATGATGCCGAAAGCTATAATGACTGGGGACACGCAGAAATAATCATCTTTCCGGGACTAAACAACATTGAAATACCAGTCACACAGATTATAAGCAGCCCTCCATCCGATCCATTAAATTCCCACAAAATCCGCAAAGTCGTTTTATTCATGATTCGACCCGATAAATCCATGCAATTCTACCTGGACAATATTCATTTGAATTAGAAAGGTTATATTGATGCTGCCATATCTATTGCCCTTTATGCTTTATATTGGACTGAGTATACTTGGAGGCTATTTTAATTACGGACCTTTTATCTTGTATCCCGTCAAAACCATCATTGTCGGTTTTTCACTATATTATTTCCGCAATACATATGTTGAATTGAAATCAAAGTATACATTACACCAATTATCTGTTTCCATTGCCGTTGGCATTCTCGTATTCATTGTCTGGATTTTACCTGAAGGGCGCTACCCTACCCTTGGCACATCATCGTTTGATCCGTTTGTTCTCCCTCAAAATTGGATGATTTTCGGATCAATATTTTTTCGAATTCTGGGAGCTTCCATCATTGTTCCATTATTTGAAGAATTGTTCTGGCGTTCATTCCTCATCCGCTGGATCATCAATCAGGATTTTAAAACCATTGCAATAGGCACATTTACCTGGCTATCATTTGGATTAACATCCTTATTTTTTGGTCTTGAACACCATCGCTGGCTAGTTGGGATTCTGGCAGGGATTATTTATAATTTACTCCTTTATAAATATAAGAATATTCGGCTGTGTGTGATTTCACATGGGGTGACTAATTTTATTTTGGGAATATATGTATTGATAACTGGGCAGTGGTCGTATTGGTAAGGCTCAATTTTGTCTCACATGAACAAGTTTTATAGCTTTTACTGACAGATGATCATATTAATAATTTTATGGTTAGCAGACATTAATTAAATATTGTAAGAGAAATTAACAGATATTAATTATTTCTGATAATATTTACTCTGTTTAATATGCTCTAAAAATCAAAATGTTATGAATAATATATTTAGCTGGCGCAATATTTGCAAAATCATGATACTTTAATATCAAATATTATTTTCAATCCTGCGAAAAAACGTTTTTTTTGCAAATCTTCTTATTTATACATTACAATCAATCACACGGGGGAATCATGATTAGGACACGCATCCTTTCTACCGCTATTTTATTCTTACTACTCTTTACTACTGCAAGTTTTGGTACTAATGTATTTATTAATGAAATTCATTATGATAATGATGGTGGAGATACTGGTGAAGCAATCGAAATCGCAGGTATTGCAGGGCTTGATTTAGCAGGTTGGTCTGTTGTCTTTTATAATGGCAATGGAGGAGCCCCTTATGAGACCTTATCACTTTCAGGAATACTGTCTGATATGCAGAATGGTTTCGGAATTCTATCATTTGAAATTGCAGGTATCCAAAATGGAGCACCAGACGGACTTGCACTAGTTGATCCATTTTCTAAAGTAGAACAATTTTTAAGCTATGAAGGGACATTTAAAGCAGTTGGTGGTGTTGCGGATGGTATTGTCTCAACAGATATCGGAGTAAGCGAAACAGGGGCAACCCCAGTCGGATATTCCTTACAGCTTACCGGTAGTTCGTATTTAACGTTTTCATGGGCTGTGCCAAGTGAAAGTAGTTTTGGAGCTATTAATAGTGGGCAAAGTTTTAATACGATAGTAGCTCCGGTACCTGAACCATCATCTTTATTATTAATAGCACTAGGTGGATTACTTATTTTTTTAACAATTCGACTAAAATTAACATTCCAAAGTCTAAATAGTATCGATCAATAGAGAAGATGTTGTGCGTATAGCTCTTTGATGTCCTGCCTTTTAGTAATTAGAAATCAGCAAAAAAGTGAGCGTAGCTTCTTTATGCGGCAAACTTTAGCTATTTAAACAACCGTTTGGAGTCTTATCGAATTAGAGTCTTGATTATTTGAATTTCTCAGGGTATCGCTCTGCTTTACCCTGAGATACGGTATTTGGTTTTTTTTCTTTTTATTAGCTATTCGTTAACCGATAAGTTTTCGGAATTCTCCAGTCGAACAATTATCTCCACTTACTCAATAACAAAATACTGTGATGATAAGTTTTATAAATCATATCTTTTTAAATGGTAATATTTGGTCAATCAATGGCAATATTTTATCTATAAACAATATTACTTTATCATCCTGAAAATTGCCATCATTATAAGTCGTATTAATACGAATAAACGCTGCATCTGTTGGTTTTCTGAATAAAGCATTTTTTGCCAAATCTGCTTTTAAGCCTAACTCGCTGGTAATTATTCCGCTTCGGGTCCAGAACCAATATATCATAAGTTCCTTTGTCCGAGAATTACCAATTATCATTTTATTAACGTGAATTAGCTCATTATTTACGTTGATCGAATTTTCTTCTTTGTTAAGTATTTTCCATCCTCCGCCAGGCAAACAATGTTTGGGAGAATGTATTTGCGCTCCATACTTTTGATCGTTGAAGTATGTAATCAACAAATTAACAGAATTGTTTTGATCATCATTGTACACCCGCCAAATATACTGATCAGATTTAAGCACATCCAGTGTCTTATCATCCATGAAATAAGTATGACTCATTTTCCAGCTATCTATTTGCCTGGGAAAACTTTCTAGTTGAACAACTTCATTCGCACTTACTCTTGAATAGCGCAACACGTAGGAATAAACGCCAGCAATTAAGAGTAGACTTATAACAATCCAAAATTCTTTCGTTCTAAAATTCAAATAGTATCTCCTTTTATGGCACATTAATAATAATACTTTACTATCATTTTTATTTAGATACATTACCCTTATGCTATCTTTTCGTTATCTCAGATTATTCATCTTAAATGTCATTCATTCTCAAGCGACTCAATCGTAAATTTCAATCCAGTCTCAAATTCAACATTCGGCTGATAATTTAAAAATTGCATTGCCTTTCCAATATTTGCCAATGAATGCTTCACATCGCCCGGACGTGGATCAGCATAATTAGGCTTCACGTCTTTCACAAGTATTTTATTAATCATTTCCACCATTTTATTTACGGTAATGCGCTTTCCACAGGCGATGTTAAAGACTTCCCCGGAAGCAAATTCAATATCGGATGTGAACGCTTGCAAATTTGCATTCACCACATTTTTTACAAACGTAAAATCTCGTGATTGTTCACCATCACCATAAATAAGGGGAGAAACGCCTTTTTTAATGATTTCAATAAATTTCGGTATAACTGCTGAATACTGTGAATTAGGGTCCTGATTCGGGCCAAATACATTGAAATACCGAAACACGACTGTCTCAAGTCCATATAGCTTTGTGAACACCTGGCAATATTTCTCTCCAGCTAATTTGGAAACTGCATATGGTGATAGCGGTTTGGGCAACATTTCTTCAGTCTTTGGCAGGACATCCAGATCGCCATACACAGATGACGATGATGCATAGACAATTCGCTTGACTTTGGCATCTTTGGCAGCGTTTAAAATATTCATGGTGCCAACGACATTGACTTCATTGGATGTTAACGGATCCTTTATCGAACGAGGAACCGATGGTAGCGCTGCCTGATGTGATATAAAATCGACACCGTCTACCGCTTCACGGACAATATGGTAGGACCGAATATCACCCTCAATGACTTCAAGTTGTCCGAAATGCTGACCATCCATTTGCTTTTTTTCACTAGTATCGCTTTTGTCGCCATGCTTTGCTTTTAAAATATCCAGTAACCGTACAATATTTTCACGCTTGCCAGTAGAGAAATTATCAAGGATGCGAACCTTTTCGCCGCGTTTTAATAATTCTTCAACAATATTTGAGCCAATAAATCCGCCCCCGCCAGTGACAAGATATAATGACATATGTGTTATCCTTTCTTGTTTAAATATTTTTCAATAAACTTAAAATCACAAAAAGCAATCCACAAAATTTAAAGAAATTTCAATTCACCCATTATCAAAATCGAACAGATATCGTCACTTAATAAATGATTAAATATTTGAAACTCATGCAGCTTGAATATTGAATGGTTTGAAATTAATTGTTATTTGATGCTATTAAGTTAAGCGATTTATGCTATTATAACGTTCGTTCATACTTCGACTTCACCCAGAGCGGAGTCGAAGGGTGAGGCTTTCCTCAGATTCTTGGATTTGACCTTAACTTAATGGCATTGATTTGTTATTTGATGATTGAATCTTGGAATTTTTGATGATAACAGCATAATTCATTTATTTTACTCCAATTGACTCTTTAAAATCTTCCCTGATTTATTTTTTGGTAAGGAGTTACAAAATTCGAGATATTTAGGGTGCTTGAAGGTTGGTAATTTATCCTGTAAGTACAATTTTATTTCGTCTTCGCTCAGTGAATTTCCACAAACAATAAAAGCCTTAATCGCCTCTCCAAGCAGTTCATCCGGGACACCAATAACAGCAGTTTCAGTGACATATTCCAACTCAAGGATTACTTCTTCAATCTCCTTAGCGCTGATACGCTCCCCCCCTACTTTGATCATATCTTTTTTGCGTCCTACTACATACAGGAAACCGTCTTCATCCATTTTGCCCAAATCGCCGGTGTAATAAAGTCCATGCCGAAGCACGCGATTGGTTTCATCAGGATCATTCCAATAACCATTCATTATATTTGAACCGCGGGCGACAAGTTCTCCGACGTCGCCCTGATCTACTTCAATTCCGGATTCATCCGCAACAAATAAATCAACATTGGGGATGGCTTTTCCGATAGATCCCCATTTTTGTGGCAGCATATCAGGATTAAGATAAGATAAGCGCGCAGATGCTTCTGTCGCGCCATACATAATATATAATTTTGCAGGATGAAAAATATTAGCGACTTGTTTCTGTATATGCGGCGCCATAGCCCCGCCAGCTTGCGTTACATAGCGAAGCGTCGCGAATTTATATGAGTTAAGCGCTGATCGATGGAGTAGAATCATGAATGTCGATGGTACGCCCGAAAATCCTGTGATTTCTGTTTCGGCCATTGTTTTCAGAATAACATTTGGATATGCGAATCTGTTATCGATTACAACTGAACCACCAGCGTAAAAATGAGTATTAAGCAGGGATTTCCCGTAAATGTAGTAAAACGGTAAAACAACCATAATGCGATCGTCACGGGTTAGCTGTAAATATTCAATGATCGATTTTGTATTAGTTACTACATTCAAATGTGAGAGCATGACACCTTTCGGCTTTCCAGTGCTTCCGGATGTATAGACAATCGAAGCCAAATCAGCATCGATACAACGCACGTCAGGATTATGGAAATCATGTTCAAGTACGTCGTTAAGTGTTGTACATTCAAGATGAGCAATTGATTTTAATTCATCAATGTCATCCTGATCGATAACCATTAATTTTAATGCAGGTACGTTTGTGATTGCCTTTATTAATACCTTATAAAAACGTTGATTGGAAATGATTGCTTTCGCTCCGGAATCATTCAATAAGTAATGCAGCGAATCAACCGTTGTTTCTGTATTTAACGCAACCGTCACTGCGCCAATTTTCAAAATTGCATAATAGCATATAATATAATTGAATGAGTTTTCGTATAAGAGCGCAACACGATCACCGCGAAGAATGCCCTGTCGTTTTAAATAATTGCCCAAACTGTTCGAGAGCGCATCAATATCTCCGTACGTCATCCACCTATTGCAATACCAAACAGCATTTTTTTCAGGATGTATTTGTGCTGAATTTTTGATTAAGTTGTGAATGTTCATGGATTATTAAGCAATTAGCCTTTGGCTGTCAGCGTTCAGTATCCTAACCCTGGGCTTTGTTATGTAACACCATAGTTTAGAATAACTCAGGTAACAAACAGTGAACCGTATAGGTATTAGGCAGCTTCTGCCGCTTTCATTTTTGTATTTATGAATTGAGTAATATTATTCACGGAATCAAGATTTTCTGGGATTAGTTCATCATCTTCAAAATGAATATCAAATGACTCTTCAATAAAGGTGACAAGCTCCAACACACCGGTCGAATCAATAATACCGGTGTCGAGAAATGATTGATCATTAGTAATATCGGCATTACTATTTCCGAACAGGAAATTATCTTTGACATATTGACGAATTTGGTCGTGAATCATAATGGCCGCTCCTACTCATATAGAAAGATTTAAAGTGAAATTTGTAAGGGCATAAATTAAATCATTTGATGGGTATCATTTTTGTATTTACTAAAGAATCGGTATTTTCAGGATTATATTAATAAAAATAATATGGAACATACGGGCAAAATACACATATTGCAGAATTATCACCTGAAATCGTAGGAAATTAGATAAACGTTACTCTGTTGATATATTAAGGGATTGTCAGGTATGGGTTTGGAGTACAGCTTCAGCTTGTGCCGGGTTTGTCAGAAGTTAAGTTCAATACTCAGACTGAAAGCAAATTGGTTGCTCTATAAATATCATCATTTCGTAACGGACATTACTTAGCAAAGCTTATATAGTCGATGATTGCTTTTAAACATTGACATCCGATACCTGGTCCAGTCTTCTTTGTTTTTTTTAATGAAATAAGACTGGGAATCATGATGCTGTTACAATTGAATCAGCGCCCCTATTCATCGGGGTAATTCAACATAGCCTCGGCGTTTTGCTGCTTCAGCAGTTTTAACATAGCCCAGTAGCAAATTCGAATATAATTTGCTATTTTAGAGAAAGAATCAACTTGCTAGTTTTTCCCGGATGCGTGCACTTGGCTGTAATAAGTCGCCTCGTTGATATTGCCAAATCTCCCGTGTACAGTCCCGCCTTGAGGGATTGGTAATGATAAACTTTGAAATAAAAGAAACTAAGGTCTATTATGAAAAACACAATAGACTCCGTATAAGTCAAGGATTAGCGATAGCATCGCATAGAGCGATACTATCGCCATCAAATTCACCATTAACGTTTCACTATTAACTTTTCACAATTCAAAATCGTCTCACTTCTCACGTCTGCCATCTCACATTTTTATTCAAACGGAAACTCTGTCCTTAACTCTTCTTCAAAATTGAGAATACTCTGATTTTCATCAAACAAGCGATACGGGATAACGAGATGATCTCCTGATCTGTTGCTCAATAAAATAGTTCCCATCGGACCATCAATGGCGATTTTTAACCCCAGAATTTTACTCGTCCAATCCATCCAGTTTCTGAGCTGGTTGATTGGTGTAGCAATTTCGGTTTCCAGCGATCGTTCCGTTCGTTTTTTGAGTTGCCCAACCAGCACAAGATGATCCATTGCCCGGGTTGCAGCAACATAATACAAACGTTTGCGCTCGGCAATGATTTTTTCACGATTGCGCCGCTCAATAATTTTCTTGATCAGTGTAGGGGTTGACTCATAGTCATGCTCGGGATCGGGTATATCAAGACCAATCTCAAACGTAGCCGTTCGGAACATGGTTCCGTCCTGCCCAATTTCCAGAGTGGTTGTCACATCATCAAAGCGCAGGGTTTCGTTTTCGCCGAAGTTAAATGATGCGTTCAAATCCGGCACGAACACCATCGGGAATTCCAGTCCTTTGGATTGATGAACGGTCATCAGTTGTACAGAGCCTCCCAACACAATATCGACATCGGCCTCACCTTCGTCTTCCACGTTATCGATCCGCTCATTTAGCCAGGCAACAAACGTGCTGAAATCTTCCTGATCATTCATTGTTGCTTCCCGGGCTCTGTCACACAACTTTTCGATATTGGACAATGCTTGTTCCCCCCGATTACCGCGAGCTAAAGTAGCAAAGTAACCACCTTCATCGAGTACAAACCGTATAAAATCAATTAAAGGCAAGCGACGACAAACATCCAACCACCGGGACAGCAATTTATGTGCATCGATTAACGCGCGATAGTCAATATCTGAGAATAATTTTTTGCTGTCATGGTCGGTCGATTTTGCGAGAAGACAAAGCTTTTCCCATAAAGAATCACTATCTGTCTGTCTGGTCAACAAATAGCACGCTTCATCAGAAACATGGGCAACAGGCGAGCGCAGAAAGCCAGCCAGGTAGATCGAATTGTCCGGATCGTCCAAAAAACCGAGTAAATTGCCAAGATCGACAACCTCCTGGCGCTGGAAAAATCCCCGGCCCCGGACAACGATAAAATCAATGTTTTCCCGTCGCAGCGCTTCTTCATACACTTTTAATTTTGTCCGGCGATTGAGCAGGATGGCAATTGCCGGTTTACGGGCAGCAGCCTGTTGCCGGACATGGTCGTACAATGGATTATCGCCGGCAAGCACGTCTTTAATTTTGGAAGCAATTAAATGTGCTTCTTTGGTGTGCATATCAATATCTTCAATTTGTGATGGAATCTGTAATGAATCATCCGCATTATCGTCACGATCGACCAGCAGAAGCTCCACACTCCCCTTGCGGCGGTTTCCCGAACACACAAGCCTTTGCGGGCGGGCTTCGAAATCTTCGTAATACTCCTGTCCCATCAACTGTTCGAAAAACAGATTAAAAAACTGGATCGGTTCAGCCGCGGAGCGAAAATTGTCGCTAAATATGACTTCTCCTGACTTCACGAACTGGTCATCCTGACAATTGACTTGATATTCCTGCTGGTAATCCTTTTCCACATCTTCTGTCGGCAGCAGCGAAAATGGCCGTGTATGCGTCCCCCGTTCCTGGTTGCTCGATTTTAATTCCTTTCGGACTTTTCCGAACAGACTGACATCGCCGCCACGGAAGGAATAAATTGCCTGTTTTTCATCGCCAACAATAAACAGGCGATCACCAAACAGCTTCCCCTGCTCATCAGATGCGATTAACTTCACGATATCCCACTGAATTGAATTTGTATCCTGAAATTCATCGACCATAATATAAAGATAATTCTCGCGCAGCTCATTCAAAATATGTTTGTGGCGTTCATTGTGTAGCAGCGTTAGTACTTTTAATTGCAGATCCTGAAAATCGAGATAATGTTCCTTTTCTTTTTCGTCACGATAGCTGTTCAGGCAGGCAATTGCCACATGTGCCAGCGCTTTACATACCTGAAAACCATCTTCTTCAACAGCCTGGTTAATTTCAAAATCAGCCAATTGAGCTGCTTTTATTAAGTTTCGAATAGCGTTGAACGCAATCCGCAACCGTTTGAGATTAGCGGGATTCTCCTTCCAGGCCTTTGCATTCGATCCGATGAGATTGCATGCTTCATTGATTCGATTTACACAATCTATCACTGGGGCCGGATCAAAATCATCGGAACGTGCTGTTAAAAACAGTGATTGTAGTTCCGGAAGTAAATTAAACAATTCAAGCCGTCGCAGGCTCAGTTTGGATGTGTCATCCGGAGGATCAGGGAGCGCTTCATCCAATTTGTTTAGCAAATCATAAATAATTTCCGGCTGAAGACTGAGTTTATTGCAAATTTCCCGAAGTACATTACGTTGGTAAACAACCAGACGCTCATAAAAATCAATCCATTCCATCGGCTGTATTTCGCGCAACCAGGGGCCAACATCTTCCCGTCGTTGAATGATCGCATACACAGCGTTGATTATCGCTCCCTTTGTCCATTCACGATTCAAAATCACTAAATCGGGATGATCTTTTTGGGATGCCAGCTCATTGATTGTACGATCGATGACCCGCCGCAAAAAGAAAATTTTGTCGGTTTCATCCATCACCCGAAAATAGGGATCAATATTCGCTTCGATTGGGTATTCACGCAATAAACCGGCACAGAATGCATGAAATGTGCTGATGCGATTTTTCAGGAAGTCATCACGCAATTTCTTGAAATGTTCATCCCGCGAATGTCCGATCACTTTGTCGATTGCTGTATAGACACGTTCTTTCATTTCGATGGCTGCTTTGTCGGTAAACGTTACAACCATCATGCGATTCAGGGTGAGTTTTTCTTCTTTTAATATTTTGATGATCCGCCGCGTGAGTACCGCGGTTTTTCCGGCGCCCGCGCCAGCGGAAACGGCCATATTTCTAGCGGTGTCGGTAGCCAGATGTTGAAATAAGGTTGGATAGAATTTAGTGGATGACATGAATGAAATTTCCTATGATCAATTAAATGCCAGCAAAGAGCAGAGCGCAAAGCGCATAGTGAAAAAATATCGTGACATGCTTAAAATAGCGTGTTATTGGATGTAATCCCCTAGTCCCTTCCTTGCGAAGGAAGGGACTAAGGGAAGGTCGAAAAATAAAATTCAAAAGGCACGTTGAAAACTAATTATTGTTAATCCCCAACAGGGATTTAATTTTTATCTGCTCTCCTTCTACAAGAATGCTTCCTCTACGGGGAAATTATCTCCCATCCGCGGAGTGGATAAATTATTGTAGCAAGTTTTTGACACAAGGCGCGAACCATGTAGTGGTTCAATAAATTTGCAGGAAATGGTTAGCTATTTTTCATTCTACGTCACGATTTTCACAGGCGTTTGGAAAGTGAACGAGCTACGTACTTTTATTTGATTAAATTCCACCTATATTTCCAAGGCTCAAGCATCCGTGTGGATGTAGAAGTGCGTAGCACGTTATAACACCTTAGAAACGGCGTCATAATAGCCACCCTCAGGCTACGTACAAACGAATTGAACCCTACTTTATCACTCGTACATTAATGAGTGCGTTGATTTAGTCTATGCCGTCATTGGTTATATGCAATATATTGACAATTAAAGTGCTTGACTTTTTACATAATAGGAATGACAACTTGTAGAATCAATTAAATTCAATATACCAGGTAATATTTGGTCTTTTGATGCAGCCCCGGAACTATGTAATCTTTAGTTTGCCACGCGCTCTGTACTATGCCCTCTGCATACATTCTACTCTACCAATCGCCGTAATGGCACATAATGATCTTTTTTATCAATTTGCGAATAGAGCTTGTCCAGGCGCAACTGTTCCTTCCGGCAGATACGCCAGAAGTGACAATTCGGGCAGATTTGATCTTTCATTGCGCTGACAGTCAAGTGAAAACGTCCACGTTGAATCAAATTATGAATATGATTAACACGGTCCTGTGCCTGATTTAATTCCTGCTGAAGATTTGCATACGGTAAAAACCCAAACTTGCGTTGTGCCGAATAGATCGGCGTTTCGTCGCTTACTTTTTCTTTACGGGTTGCCTGCAAATCCTGGAGTGCAAAATAACCACCACGCTTAATATTCCGATAGGTTTTGACAAGATAAGTCCCCGCTCCAACTGCCTCTCCCTGTACCTGATTGTGGGAAACATAATCTCGAAGTGCCAGAATTTGCAATGGTAATTTAAATTTAAGGCCTTTGCCAATACCTTCAACATCACCCAAATCCGCAATACTGTAGTTGTAGAGTATTAAATATTTTCCATCTTTGGTTCGGTCGACGCGATCAATTGTTAGTTTCAAAGAGATCACCTGGTCTTGATTCGTGGTAATATTGATTCCCGATTCGATTTTAGCCAGGAAGGGATTAAGCATGTCGGGTTTTGTTTGTTCAAATCTCAAAAACGCTGCCAGGTAACCGGGACGCTTGCCACGTGCCTGAGTTTGTTCCAATCCTGCCAGCAGGGAACCTTTAAACCGATGGTTAAATAAGTCATCCTTTTCGTGCAGCATCCCGTCAACGGCTACACTTGCAATATCTTTCAGGACGGTATAACTTTCATCATTTATTTCACCCGCATCTACCATCGCGCTGCTAAATTCGGTAAGAATATGCTGCATTAATTTCCCACGTTCGGTTGTATCGGGATGATAATCCGTGATATACTCGGGTTTCAGACTCATCATATCATCAAACAAAAACCGCATCGGACAGCCGGCATAGCGTTCCAGATTTTCAATTGTTATCGCAACGAATTCATGCACATGCTTTTTAATCGCCGCCTGCACAATTTCTGATTGAAGCAAGCCATCACATTTGGAAAATTGATCGATCCGGCTGCGCAGACCATCACATGTAAAAATCTGACTTAGACGGCTAATAAATTCATTCGGAAATTCATGTACGACCGGTTTCACGCTATTTAAATTGGCATCGACATTCCGGGCAATAAATTCGATTTTTTCACGGTTCGAGTAACGCTGTGTGTTAGCAGTATCCGATTGAATAATATCAATCCCGTCAAAGCATTTCCGGACTTCAGCAATAAACGGAGAAGTCAATAAACGCTTGCCACCATCCGACATCGGATACGACATAATGAGCGTATCGGGCGTTGACGCGATTAGCTGATACAATGCATGGCGATCCCTGTCAACATTGCTTAATGCATCCGAAAGATACTGGCCTTCACTTTTGGGTTGCAGAAAATTAAACGGGTCCTGCGCCGGGAAATCACCATCAACAAGCCCGCCGAGAATTGTTACAGGACATGATGTTAATGGCGGAGCCACTGAATTTAGAATCGTAATTCCAGCAGCGTCCGTGTGAGCAATACCGTTTTCCGGATCACTCATCAGCCGCGTAAACGTAAGCGCCATATCGCTTAGTGGGAATTTCCCATCCGCTTCCCGGGATAATGCCGCGTATTGAAGCTCAAGCCGATCACATATGCGCCGAATCCCGGCCAGTACTGCCTGTTCGCATTCAACCAGGGCGCGAATATCCGCGTCACTGGACTGAGCTGTATTATCAATACATTGTTTTATTTGGAATTGATCGATAAGTTTATCGATCGCTTTAGAAAATGCCGATGCCCGCATCTCGCCTCGGAATACGTATAGCGCACGCTCCGCCTGAGAAAGTACATAATAATCCAAAATAATTTCCAGTGATCGCCGCCGTCGCACCTGATCATCATGGGCAAATTTCAAACTAAAATAGATGAGCGCCAGGTTTAATGGATGCAGTTTTTCGGTGGATCGGATGACGGCTCCGGCTTTTTTCTGAAGTGAATGTAATTTATTATAATTCAATTTGACTGAACGATTCCCTGTCAAAAGGTGAGATATTTCGTCGTAGATAGTCGGATTGATTTTTTCCAGGAATTTCCGAATTTGATCATCCGTTGCCTGACAGGAAAATGTTATGTATGATGATGAAAATATTTTTTCCCGGGTCGCATACGGATTCATATCCACAGCCTGAATCACCATGTTTTTAATAAGCTGGGCCAGCGGGTAAAACGTCATTGGCGTTCCGGACGCTAACGTGAATGGAATCTGGTAACGAGGAAATACCTCATGGACCAGCGAAATATATGCTTGTTGGGGAAAAATCAGGCGTATTTGATCAAATGACATACCGGAATCGTTGAGCTGGCGAATAATGCGGGCAAGCGTTATTATTTCAGCAAACCGGTCGTTGGACTGCATCAACCTGATGCTTACTTCCTTCGGATTTAGCAATTGCTTTTTGTCATCCTGAAATATCAATTCGGATAATAATTCCATCTGTGGATTCGTCGACGTATTGTCCAGTTGGAAATACTCAATCTCATCCTTAAAAACAGACCTGGCTTTATCCAGGAAATCACTAACAGTGATTTGACATTTTGAGACACTTTCGGCAGCCTTGTCATTGCGGCATTGAAGAAAAACACTTTGCTTAAAACGATACATCAGGTAACCAAGCAACTTGGATTCCAACATACTTAAATAGCTGAATCCAAACACGATAAGTGGAGATTCAGCATACTCCGGTAGAAATACTGCCGGGTTACCTGCCTTATGATCATCAACAAAATCAAAAACTGCCCGGCGAAAATCAAAAATATTCTCTGTCGATAACAAATTCTCCAACTCATCATGGATATTTATCAAATCTCGTTCTTTGGCGGACAATGCTTGCTTTTTAAACGCATTAAGCGTTTCCAGCAGATTAATCTGGCCGTTCTCACGAAAATCGAGAATGAATTCCGTTAATGCCCGTGCATAGCCCTGGTGATACGTCTCGATATTAAGATAGCGGGTTGCACCTTTCTTTTGCTGGTCACTTTTCTCAAATATAATCGAAAGCAGCAGTTGTTCAACAGCCTGTTTGGAAAGTAGTTGTTGCTGCCCGGTTTTCGCTGAAACATATCGTTCAAGCAGTTCTTTAGTCGTCATGCATACATGCCCGTCAAACAGCGCCTGTATCCGCTCCGATTTCATGTGTGACGGCGCCAGGATACAGCATGTCTGCTCGGAATCAGGCAACCATGCGTGACAATTGTCAGTAAATGCTGCCCACGAAGAACCAGAATATATTTTGACACGTGGCACGCTATACTCCATTCAAGTTTTGAAATATCTGAATTGAGCTATTGGCGATTAGCATTCTGCTATTCACAAAATAAACTAACGAACAGCCAAATACAAATGGCCAATTGCCGCTTTTAAACGATAGAATAACTACATTCTTTTAATAAAAGTCAAGATATTTTTACAAAATATGAAACATCACTTTACACAATTTGAGAAATCATCACTGTAGGTGCTAACCAACAAAACCCAGAGTACTAAAAAACAGTACCCTGGGTACATAATCAAAAAATATATAAACCGCAACGCGGCTTTGCATAATCAACAATAACAATGTTTACCCTATCGCAGCAAAGCCACACGCGAAACGTTCCCGCCGATGGCGCATTTATGTCAACCTAATGCCAATAAACGGTGTGGATAAGTGATTGCTTTATTGCTTTTGCCATAGACGCAATAATATGCTAATTGTACAAATAATGCATGTTCTCCTTTTGTTTGAGCAAAGTATATTGTTAATATCCATGCTTGTTCTTTCAAAAACTTAGCAAAACGCAAGAGGCTTAATTAACTGCTTTTACGTTCATCTCGTTCTATACAAAGAAAATCATTATTAAAGATAATATATCGATAATACTCGTTTCTGTTCTTTGAAAATTTATTCGTTGGTCTTCCCAGCTTATTTATATCGTTCATAAAACGATGATGCAATTTTTATTCATTCGGATTAACTTAATCATCAAGATATCAGTTAATCCATTGAAAGAATATGTATGCCAGTGACATTCAGATGTAAACACTGTCAGCAGAACAAACCTATCAATCCCAAGCGAAAAGGGAACCAGACGTATTGTAGTGATCCTGCATGCCAGCGCGCTCGAAAAGCAGCCTGGCAAAAACAGCGCATGGCACATGATGACGACTATTGTATATCGCAACGCACGGCTGTTAGGCAGTGGCGAAAAAATAAACCCGATCATGACTACCAGGCGCAGTATCGAAAAAATCATGCCGATGATGCCGAACGTAATCGCATGCAACAACAGCTCCGAAATCAGAAACGCAGCAAAAATTCGTTGGGCGAAATGGATCCAACAATCGACGCACTTCCAATAAACGAATCGGACATTTATAAGCTGACCCCCATCAAATCCGATGATGCCGGAAAGATTGTAAAAATGGACGTGTTATTGCTTACTATTAACGCTTCAAGGATAATCCGCTATTTGTCCGCCTGATTGTAAAAATGGACCATATTGATTTTCTCCCATTTTTACGCGATATTGAGTGCAGTACTATTCAGGGAGCGTTGTATGACTCAAAAATCGTTAATTATGCCGGAACTCCGGCGAACGATCCACCCACCGTTAGCCTGGGTTGACAGGCGCTTTCTGTTTCACGGCTTTTTCGCCGACCTTGTGCCGGATGAACTGGTGTTGTACTTTTTCCTGATCCTGGTGGCCGATCGTGATGGCTTGAGTTTTTATAGCTACGATAAAATCTGCCAGCTTTTGAAAATGGATGTGGATAGCTACATCAACGCCCGGAACGGATTAATCCGGAAACAATTGATTGCCTTTGACAACGCAGTGTTTCAGGTATTATCCTTGCCGCAACGTCAAACTCGGGCACAGCCAACGTCGTTGCCAACAGATTCACACCAAACCGATTTTCAAGCGATGGCACAGCTATTCGCTAACCTGAAACAGCACAAAGACCCTTGATGATGGCCTGAGAGAGAACGCTCATTTTTAGCGTGGGCCATGAGCCCGAAGCTCAGATTGTTACTCTCGGCCTATCGTTTAAATTTGAATGAAGTATCTGAGGCGCCTGCACAGCGTGGGCAGAGCCTGAATTTTCACGAGCATAAATGACGATAGCGCATGGGAGTGTCCTCTCAGATGTCAACGAACAATGGAGAATTCAGATATGAATTATGATATGCTGTTTATTGGCGTTGATGTCAGCAAACAAAAACATGATGTGGCGCTGATGAACGAACACAAAACCTGCGTTCAGCACCCGTTTGTGATCAGAGAAAACCGCGCCGGCTTTTCATCCCTGGTGGACCGGCTTGCTTCCCTGAAAGCAACCTATCACACCAAATCGTTTAATATCGGTATGGAAGCTACCGGTGATTATTGGAAAAACTTGTTTCACTTCCTGAGTCGCTTTTCCGATTATATTCCCGTTGTCATTAATCCTGTCAAGACCCGGGCATTTGCCAAAACAGAACTCCGGCGCGCCAAAACCGATGCCGTTAATGCCAAAGACATTGCCTTGTTTTTAGTGGAAAAGCGAACCCCAAAATCGTATTATCGTGCACCGGTTTTTGACAATATCAAAGATATGGATACCCAGGTTCAGGCGTTTAATAAACAACTTACCATGACGACCAACCGACTGCGGATTGAGCTGGGCAAGGTCGCACCGGAAATTGAACAATCGGTCCGGAATATCCGGTCAAAACAACTCCTGGCTCTATTAATGCATTTTCCAACCGCCGCAGCCATTACACAGGCATCGCTGCCGGAATTGAGCGCCATCCGCTTCGGCAATAAAAAACGACGGATTTTACCGGCCTTCTTCCTGAAACTACAGGAACTGTCTCAAGAGAGCATCGCCTATAAATCGGAAATCGGCGTCGGGGCGGTTGTCCAGTCGCTCGTACGAACGATTCTCCATTTCCAGATGGAAGTTGAATCGCTCAAACGAAACATGACTCAACTTTATGAGCATACAACCAGTAACAATGCTGCCTTCCTTTCATCGGTAAAAGGTATCTCAAACGATACCGCCATCGTCTTAGATGCCTATTTCGGCGACCTCCAGCGCTTTAATAATGCGAAACAATTTGTCGCATTTTTTGGCATGAATCCAGTGATTAACCAGTCTGGTAATCAAACGAACCGAAATTCGTACCTTGAGAAAAAAGGAAGCGCTGCTGTTCGGCGTAAGCTCTTTTATATCACACTAACGCTTATCAGGGAACAGGTTGAACCGTTCAGCAGCTTTTACAAACGTCTCATCGTTAAGGGTAAACCCAAACTGGTGGCAATTGGTGCGACGATGAGAAAATTACTTGGCATCATGTTTCAGATGATTGTTAATCAACAAAAATTCGATCCCGATAGATATAAAAATTCTTAACTTTCTACTTGATTTTTAATATAGTATCTGATATATGTTCATAATCATTTAATTTATTTATACGCTATTTACAAAGAATGCAGGTATGAGAAGAGTTATTGCATTACTATTCGTTTTGAAAATCATAAAATAAATCGTATAAATATTCGATGATGTCGAAAGGTTATAATGACTCAAATTAAACTGAAGCACCTTAACACATATTTTCATGTCGCAATAATCGCGATTCTCATTGTTGTTATGTACTATCCAATCATCATTGATCTCGTCGATCAATGGTTAAATGATTCCAATTATTCACACGGTTTATTAATACCATTGATTGCCGGCTATTTTATTTGGCAGAAACGCGATCAGCTAAAAAAAATAAATGTACATAAATCCAATATTGGATTGATTGTTTTATTAGGCGGATTAGTCATAAATATTGCAGGTACTGCTGCAGCCGAGTTTTTTACAGTGCGGTTATCCTTGATTATTGTCATTATTGGAATCCTGATATATTTCTATGGATTGGAATTATTTAAAACCATTTGGTTTCCGTTGCTATTTCTGTTTTTCATGGTTCCGTTACCCTATGTGATATATTATGCAATTACATTTCCGATGCAGTTGCTATCAACAAAACTATCTGCGGCTGTGCTGCAATTTACAGGATTTTCAATTCTACGGCAGGGCAATATCATTCATCTCCCGAATTACTCGCTTGAAGTTGTTGAAGCGTGCAGCGGACTGCGTTCATTAATGACCCTGACAGCACTGGGCGCTGCATTGGCATATCTGACTCAGAAAAATATCTTTACTGGTGTGGGATTGTTTTTATTGTCGATTCCAATAGCTATTATCGCCAATGTGATACGCATTATTATTACAGCGATTGGTGCATATTTGATTAGTCCCAAATTTGCGGATGGTTTTTTGCATGAAGCATCCGGATTGGTGGTGTTTATGGTGGGCTTTATCTCGCTGGGGATTGCCGGATTGATCTTGAGACGGTTGACGGAACGGCGGGGAATGGAGGGAGCGATTGATGCATAGCGCAGAGGGCATAGCGCATAGTGTAAAACGGATAATGTAAAAGGTGATCGGTCATCGGTAATCGGGACAAAAAGTCTTTATTATGAATAATGATTCATTCCTCGTTAAGGTTAAGAATGTGACATAACCAGACCGATGCCATCGCTTTGAGCGATTGCATCGGTAACATCGTTATATTACAAACTTACCTTTAACATGTAGTATATTGACTAATTGTTCAGAAAAAGTGATACCTAAATTAATCAAAAATATATTTTATCAAGTGTTACTTAGTGCCTGAACGAAAACCCATGAAAAGTGAAGAATTTTCATAAACAAACGCATAAAATTTTAGCGCGCATAATTGGGTATTGTCCA